>NZ_VXCZ01000004.1:0-336530 GCF_052850795.1 Pseudomonas sp. 910_23
AAAGGCCTCTTGCCCCACCACTCGGCACCTCGCCTGGGCTCGGTGTGCCCGTAATCCGACAGCGTGGTTTAACGGGGCGCCTGAGATCAAAAGCAGATCAAGATCAAGAGCGGCTCGCTTCGCATCGTGGTTACTGTTGGCTGCGGCCAAGTTGTGTAGATACCTATTCCTATCGGGAGCAAGCCCCCTCCCACCTTTTGATTGCATTATCAGTCCAACATCGGCACATACCGAGGATGGCTGGCCACCCGCTGCAACCACGCTTGTACCGCCGGATAAGCGCCCAAATCAAACCCGCCCTCTTGGGCCACATGGGTGTAGGCATATAACGCCACATCAGCGATGGAGAATTGGTCGCCCACCAGATACGGGGTCAACTGCAGTTGGCGATCCATGACCTTAAGGGCCTTGTAGCCGCCTTTGTGCAATTTCTTGTATTCCTCCAAGCGATCCTCCGGCAGCCCCAGATAGAACTGGATAAACCGCGCCACCGCTATATACGGCTCATGGCTGTACTGCTCGAAAAACTGCCACTGCAATACCTGGGTGCGCAGGCGCGGTTCCGTGGGCAGGAACTCGCTGCCATCGGCGAGGAAATTGAGAATCGCATTGGACTCCCATAGGCAGGTGCCGTCTTCCAGTTCCAGCACCGGGATCTTGCCGTTGGGGTTCTTCGCCAGGAACTCAGGGGTCTGGGTGTCGCCCTTGAGGATGTCGATATCGATCCACTGAAACGGGATCCCCAACAAGCTAAGCATCAATTTGATCTTGTAGCAGTTGCCCGACTTGTAATCGCCATAAACCTTGTACATGGGCTCCCCTTATGCCGCTTTGCGCATTCGGAGCGAATGCTTGCGCCCTCAAAGTGCGGGTATTGCGGCAATGTTTCAAGGCGGCGGGCGGAATAAATCTACCTGTCCCCCTGGGAGTCAGCCTTTCATCCACTTTCGCCCAGACATTCGAAAACATTATTTGCTTTATTTGTATACAAAAGCATAATTCGCTTCGTGCGAGTTCCTGACCTATTGGTCAACAAACCCGCCAGTACCTCAAAGCGCTGTTGCCCACTCATGTGACCGGCGCTGGACATAACAATAAAACGATTGAGGAGTACTCGCTGTGGATAGCCGTAAAACCGAAGCCCCTACGTTGGACCTGGCCACGCCGCAAGGCGGTTGGCTGGAACGCCTGTTCAAACTGCGCTTGCATGGCACCACAGTGAAGACCGAGCTGATCGCCGGCCTCACCACCTTCATCACCATGGCCTACATCATCTTCGTCAATCCCAACATCATGGCCGACGCCGGTATTGATCACGGTGCGGCCTTTGTCGCCACCTGCATCGCCGCAGCCCTGGGGTGCCTGTTGATGGGCCTGTACGCCAACTGGCCGGTGGGCCTGGCGCCGGGTATGGGCCTGAACGCGTTTTTCACTTACACCGTGGTCGGCACCATGGGCTACAACTGGGAAACCGCTCTCGGCGCGGTCTTTGTCTCGGGTGTGCTATTCATGATTCTGACGCTGTCACGCATCCGAGAATGGCTGCTCAACAGTATTCCGGTCAGCCTGCGTCATGCCATGGGCGCAGGTGTGGGCCTGTTCCTCGGGGTGATCGGCCTGAAAACCGCCGGCATCATCGTCGACAGCCCGGCCACCCTGATCAAGCTCGGCTCCCTGCATGAACCCGCCCCGCTGCTGGCGGCGGTGTGCTTCCTGCTGATCGCCATCCTCAGTTACCACCGTGTATTCGGTGCAATTCTCATCAGCATCATCGCCGTGACCCTGGCCGGCTGGGGCCTGGGCCTGGTGCATTACAACGGCATTCTCTCCACCCCACCGAGCCTGGCACCGACCTGGATGGCGATGGACGTGATGGGTGTGTTCAATGTGAGCATGATCAGCGTGGTATTTGCCTTTCTTTTTGTACACATGTTCGACACTGCCGGTACACTGATGGGCGTTGCCCAACGGGCCGGGCTGGTCAAGGCCGACGGCAAGATCGACAACCTGTCCCGCGCATTGAAGGCCGACAGTGCTTCCAGTGTGTTCGGCGCCATGGTTGGCGTGCCGCCAGTGACCAGCTACGTGGAAAGCGCCGCAGGTGTGGCAGCCGGTGGCCGCACCGGGTTGACCGCTGTAACGGTGGGTGTGCTGTTCGTGGCGGCGATGTTCTTCGCACCGCTGGCCGGCATGATTCCCGCCTACGCCACCGCTGGCGCGCTGATCTACGTAGCGATGCTGATGATGGCGAGCATGGCCCATATCAATTGGGATGAAGCTACCGACAGCATTCCGGCGATCGTCACTGCCATCATGATGCCGCTGACGTTCTCGGTCGCGGACGGGATCGCTCTGGGCTTTATCACCTATGTAGCGCTGAAGGCCGGCACCGGCAAGTACCGCGAGATTTCTGTCAGCCTGTGGGTGTTGTGCGCGATTTTCATTGCGAAATTCATATTTTTATAAAAGGAGCAAATGATGAACCTGGATACCTGGCTGCTGTTCAGTGGGGCTGCATTGATCGTGATCCTGATTCCAGGGCCATTGTCGCTGCTGATGATCAGCAACAGTCTCAACTACGGCCTGCGCCGCTCGTATCCGGCGTTTTTGGGCGGAGTGTTTGCGTCGATCTGCCTGTTGAGTGCTTCGGCCTTGGGTCTGGGGGCCTTGTTGCTGGCCTCGGAACAGCTGTTCAGTGCCTTGAAAATTGTCGGCGCGCTGTACCTGTTCTACCTGGCCTGGCAGAGCTGGCAGCAATCGCGTCTGCCGAGCGAAGGCGCCGAAGTCCCACAAACGCCGTCTGTACCGCGCTTTCGTGCGTTGTTTGGGCGAGCCTTTGTGTTGGGCGCCAGCAACCCCAAGGACATCCTGTTTTTCGCAGCCTTCCTGCCGCAGTTTCTCAGCAGCCAGCAACCGTTCCTGCCGCAATTGCTGATCATGATCGCCACCTGGACGGTGCTCGACCTGCTGTGCAAGCTGGCCTACGGTCTGGGTGCCCATGGCGCAGCGCGTTACTTGCGCAGCGGTTCGGGCCAGAGCTGGTTCAACCGCATCAGCGCGGCACTGTTCGGCGGCGCCGGTGCGATGGCACTCATCAATGCTAAGGGGTCAATTTGACGAAATAAACAGTTGGATCGAGACGCCCCTTTGTGGGCCATTGGATGCCGGCCACAATCCGCACCAAGCGCTGTTCCTGCATCGCGTTGTCAACTGCCCTTAATAAAAGAGAGTCGGGGTGTGAGTTGATGGCTATCCGAACCCAACGGTTCGAAAGCTTCCCTCTCAGGGTCATTCGCCCCAGTTCAAGCCATTGGTAGGCCACGTAGTAAATGGTGTTCGAACGGGGATGAGTAACGACTGATTCAATACTGGGTTCTCCGAAACGCATCCCTGGGCGCCGCACAGACAGGTCCTCGACGCGGTAACCCTGCTGCTCCAGCACGGTCCTGACGGCGGCGCGCTCCGCTTCAAGCCTCTGCGTCCTGACCGGGACGACACCATATTGCAGGCTCGGGTCTAACGGATGAGGCGGCGTGAAATCAACGCGCGTGAAGCCGGGTGCCTTGCCTTCGAAACCGACGTATAGATATTGCTTGCGCCGTTCATTAGTCCGCAACATCCGTAGTAAATCGTCCGTTTGGCCGCTCCTCGCAGGGAGCGGGGGTAGCCATTCGTCCAGCGTCGCGCGGATGCCGAGCAAATGGCTTGCCGTGGCAGAGTGGGAAGGATCTGCCAATTCAATCATTCTCATGACGGTAAACTTTCGAGCTTCATTCGTCATGGAGGGAAAGGCCCTGCCCACAGAGTGCTCCAACGAACTGTCGAACAGCGCCGAATGATGTTGCCATTCACCTGTAGGCAGGCGTGATACGGGAATGGGCTGGTCGCGAATATCAGTGCTGGTCCAGCGCATGATATCGGCTCGCGCGGATGGCCCCGGTGGCTCATTTCGGGTGATAAACACCAGGTCAGTCAACGATGCATGGTCGCCCTGCGGGAGCATCCGGTAAAAACCGCTGTTCGGATCCTGGAAGTCGGTATAAGGAGGAGCCACGCGCAAAAACCTGGCATTGAGCGAAGAACCTCTGGGAGCCGAGCCAACCTCAAACACTCCAGGCGCAGGGAAGCCCACAATGTCACGGGGGTGAACTTGAGCACGCCAACTCAACCACTGGGTGTCCGTTGTACGTGACTGGACAATCCGGTTCTCAGTCGCCATGCGCTCACGAGGGGGTTGCCAATCCGACGAGGGCGCCCGGGGAGCGCGCCATGGGTCATGCACCCCGGAGCTGGGCCCAGGTTGAGGATTATCGGCCTCCAGCAACCACTCCTTGGGCTGATGGATATTCAGGACCAACTCATCCTCACCGCTTTTCAGCATGTTTCTCAGCCGAAACGCAGACTCGCTATCACGTTGGTAAACGGGATAATGGTGAGTGTCATCCGTTACAAATTGCTGACCGTCTTTCACATAAACGCCCTCCCTGCCACGCCCTTTGAGCGCCACAGCATCCGGAGGCACGCCCTTGACTTTGAAACGGTCCAAGGGTTTTAACGCGGCCGCAGAAGGCGCAGCCTGACGCAGCACTCGGCCACGGCTGAAATGCGAACGATGTATCCGATTCAACACTGCCCCCAGCGGGCGCCGCACGATACCCGCCGCTACGCCTCTGACCTTGGGGCCGGGGGTAAAGGTCTGCCACAAATCGAACACCAGATACTGGGTCATAAACACAATATCCACGACATCATTGGGGTCTGCGAAACGGTGAAAACGTCGTGCCACAATCAGCAATTCATAAAAGGAGTTAGCCAGCGCAAATAACGGAAAGAAAAACGATATGAGCGCTCGCAGGCTGCTATCAGTCTGCTCCGCAAGGCGGCGGACACGATACTCATCCAGCACCTTGCCGGAATTACTCGCAGCTTGAGTGCGGCGTTGCAAATCCAGCACATTGGCGTAATACAGCAATGCCCTGGGTTCACTGTGGGATATGGGAACGATCGCCAGCCAGTTTGACGGGTTACTGGCAATTTGCTCGCGGATCAGTTTTTCGATCTCATCGAGCACTGGCGTCGGTTGCAGATGTGTAATGCTGAAGGAGCGAACAAAACCAGGGAGCCTCCACTTACCTTCGAAATAATAAGCATCCGGCATGACAGAAAGCCATCCAGGCTCTCCTGCTTCATCGGCGTCATGAATGATTGCGTCAAATGCCCAACCGGGCGCTACCTGCCGCGCCAGTAACTTTACAAGGTCAGCCGAAGCGGCAACGCGACTGAGTTCTACCCGCGCCACCGCCACGCTGATGTACTCGGTGATGATCAAGGCATGCGGCGCAGCAGGCCAGTAAACTACGCAGCGCCCGCTGCCCTGATCCTGCATGACCACGACCCCTGAGATATAGCGATCATGCTGCATCGTGTGCGCCGCCAGATGAACGACGGACAACTTCAAATCATACCCGTTTTTCAGCAGGTCCTCAGGCGTTCGCGCCGCCATCGCCGTGCTGAACAGGCTCTGTGCAAAGGTGCTTAGCCCTTGTTGAACCGCCGAAAAAAGCTGCATGTGCGCGCATTCATCCAGCGTGCGATTGATCAGCGCAGGAATGCGACCTGCATCCAGACTCGGTTTGGCTTTAACCGTGGGGTAGAAGGTATGGTTGATCTGCGTGTCGTAGTTTCCGCCGATATCCAGCGAAGAGACTGTCTTGATCAGATATTCCTTGTTCAGCCGTTGCTTCCACTGCGGTTGCAGATAGCGTGCTCGATTCAATCGCCAAGGCACCCAGGGTGCTTGCGGATCAAGATTATGCAATGCCAGCTGTAACATGCTGAAGGTTGTGGTTTGAGTACTTGGGGTCAGGACCTGCCCGCGATCACCCGGCGTGCAGTGGCTTTGATTACCGCAGAAGCTGCCTCTGACATCATCCGGCATCGTGATCAGGGGCTTGTCGATGTCCAGCTCCGGGTAGAAACCATCCTCGGTTAAGCGGGCGATCAACTTGCGGCGGGCGAACGTTTCCAAGTCACTCAGAGCGCGTTCAAGCAGGCTTTCAGAGGCAAAGGCGCTGCTCAGGTACCGGCGCTGCAAGCGCTTGAAGTGTTTAAGCTGGGCAGGTGTCGCGCCCGCTAACCACTGTGGCAGTTTTTTTGCCTCAAGCGCAGCCTTGCGCAGAAGATCAATGTTGGCCTGAGCCTGGTTCAAGGCGGGACTTTCGGGAATCTTCAAGTGCGCGTCCAGCTCAGCCAATAGCAACAAACGGCTCAGCTCGGCATCTTTTACCTCATTGAACAGACCGGCAGTACCCTCAATGCGCTTGTTCAAGCGAAAGTAGTAGGCCATCAAGTGTTTGAAAGAAACCGTCGCAGGGTTCCCCTCAATGGGTTCATAGCGCACCGTCAGGGTTTCACGCCGGGCATGGTCACGTAAGTCGTGACGCTTATCGTGCTCTATACAGCCCCACAGGACCGAATCATCACTGCTCCCGAGGCTGGCTTTCAGACCGCGGGTCAAAGCGTCCAGGCCTGAAAAAGCCTTCAGCCCGCCATATTGCCCGAATGCATACAGCGCGACCGGAACCCCACGGGACGGGTGTTTCATCGCCGTCGCCCGAGCCACTACCCAAACGTTATGAAGCGGGTAGAAGGCAGCCTGCACGCTGCCCACAGAGACCGAAAACACCTGGGCTTTACCGCCCACGTATTTGGATGTCGACAGCCGCTCCACGACCTCCATCACCAAGTCCTGATGTGCAGTGGGTATCAGCTTGAGCCGGTGTTGCAACTGAACCTCACAGCGCAGGGCCTCGACATGGGCACGCAGGAACAAGGCATAACGTTTGTGCGCACCGGTTGGGCGCTCAATCCAAAAAGGCATATCGTAGAGCCGCTGCTGTGCACCGTTAATCAGCGAATTCAACGCTTCTTTATGCGCTTTGAGTTGGTTCTCAAGCACCACAAATTCCTCAAGCGCTGCAGTCTCGACGCTCAGGTCATCGGCGTTGAATAGTGCGAGCAGACCTTTTTCGTAGCGTTTGACCTGCTGTTCTGCGGTGAGCAGGGCCAGGCCGGGCGCGGTGCTGGCAAAGATAATTTCTGCGCGTCGTCGCTGCTCGTCCCACTTGAGCAATTGATAGAGGAGGGTCCCAAGCCGGACTTTACCGACCAGTTGCTTCCTTGCACGCTCGATAAAACGCAGAAAAGGCACAGCGGTCAGCGGTTGAGGTCGCGGCTTTTTTGGAGAAAACACGTGTGCGTGATTGATCGCCAGCGCACAGGCCAGCTCGTTTTCCCATTGACCTTCCAGCAACGCTTGCGCGCTCATCGCCAGCGCATCACCGGAGATTGTCGAACCGCGATCCACGCTTAACGCGGGGGTCAGGTCCGTAGGCCGACACAACTCATGTCGGCGCTCTAACGGCAGGCATTGCCAGAGTTCGTCGAACAGTGACTCACTGGCCAACTTTACCAAACCGCATTGCAAGTCGAAGAAGGACGGGTACTCGTAGAAATTGCGCACCACACCCGGCAGGTAAATCACATGCGGTGCACCATCAGGATCGCCTTCACGGTAGATATGCAATGCACCGGGAATTGCAACCGCAGGCGTACCCGGCCACATCAACGAACTCGCTCGCACAGTGGCCCAATCGCCCCCTGCTCGCTGGCGCGCCCCAGCACTGGGTGCGTCGATCAGGGCCTGAAGCAGAGCCATCCCGGCACTCGACAGCTCGTCCAATTGCTGCGCCATAAAAGCCCGGTCAGCGAAGAGTTCGGCGTGCAGCTCTGCCCAATACCCCCTGCGTGTTTGCGAGGAACCGGGCTGCAGCGCGTCCCAATAAGGCGTGGCCGACCAGGCAATTCTGTCTTGCAGCTTCATGGCGATAACTCGCTGCAGCACTTGCAACGGCGTATAAGGCAACTGGCGAGTCGGGTCACCCTTGACGCTCAGGGCAGTGAACTGATTCAGGTTGATCGGCACTGCGGGCAAGGCCAGTGACAGCAGCGCCCGATCAGTCAGGCTGTCGACTTTCTGGGGTTCTGCTGGTGGTTTGGGCACGGTGAACAGCAGGCTGTCCGGGTCTATTTCAAACTCTTTGCGTAGCTCGTCGCGGATCACCCACAAAACTTTTGGCGCGCGCGCTATCAGCCTTGCAAGCACCTTTATTACCTCGGCGCAGCGCAGTTCGGCAAAAGCAATCTGATTGATCAGGCGGCTTGGATGGGCGTGAGCGTTGATTCGCCGGGTCAGCTGGCTGCGCATACCCTGAAGCGTTGCTTGAGCAGCGATCTCCGGATCTTCTGGGTCGGGTATGTGGTTGAGTGAGGCCATGATGTTTTCTTGATTGAGGAAAACACCGAGCCTAGGCGACGCACAGGCACTTAAGGCTTTAGATAGTTGAACGCAGCACGCGCAAAAAAAGCCCGCAGTGTGCGCGGGCGAAACCAACGAAGAGCATTTTTTGGGGGGGGTGTGAAGCGAGGTGACGACTCAGCTACCGCGATAGGTGGAGTAGCTGTAAGGCGAAATCAGCAGTGGCACATGGTAATGGTCTTGTTCGGCGCTGATGCCGAAACGCAATACCACCACGTCGAGAAAAGCCTGCTCCGGCAGTTGCACACCGCGGGCGCGGTAGTAGTCGCCAGCGCTGAATTGCAATTGGTAGACACCGCTGCGGTAGTCATCGCCTTGCAGCAGCGGCGCGTCGCAACGGCCGTCGCTATTAGTCACGGCGCTACCCACCAGTTCAAGCTGCGCGCCTTCGACGCGATACAACTCGACCTTGATCGCGCTGCCGGGGCAGCCGTGTGCGGCGTCCAAAACGTGTGTGGTCAAACGTCCCATGGCTTTTATGCGCCTCCCGAAGTCAGTCATAGAGAAACCCGCACTCTTTCAGGGCAGTGAAAGAGCCGGCGATGGCCGATTAAGACACTTTTATAAAAAATTGTACACAATAAATTTCACAGCGCTTCCACCCTCCTGTAGGAGCGAGCTTGCTCGCGAAAAACGCCAACGATGACGCGGGCTCTCAGAATGAAAAATGGCGCCCTCAGGGTTTTCGCGAGCAAGCTCGCTCCTGCAGTGGGCTTTTTCATTTTAACCTGACCACTTAGGCAAGTTTCTTGCAGACAGACCGTTCAGAAAAAATGCAGAAATGCAGGCTTACAAAGTTTGCGATAAGTTGTATACAATCACTCATCGCTGTGACGCCACCCAGTCTTTCCACTGCCCGGCCGCCACACCCCTAGCTACCACGAACAAGAAGGAAGACTGCAGTGAGCGCTGACTACCCACGCGACCTGATCGGTTACGGCAGTAACCCTCCTCACCCCCACTGGCCGGGCAACGCACGCATTGCGCTGTCGTTCGTACTCAACTACGAAGAAGGCGGCGAGCGCAATATCCTGCATGGCGACAAAGAGTCTGAAGCCTTCCTTTCGGAAATGGTCTCGGCCCAGCCGCTGCAAGGCGAGCGCAACATGAGCATGGAGTCGCTGTACGAATACGGCAGCCGTGCCGGAGTGTGGCGCATCCTCAAGTTGTTCAAAGAATTCGACATACCGCTGACTATCTTCGCCGTGGCCATGGCTGCCCAGCGTCATCCGGATGTAATCCGCGCCATGGTCGCCGCCGGCCACGAGATTTGCAGCCACGGCTACCGCTGGATCGACTACCAGTACATGGACGAGGCCCAGGAGCGCGAGCACATGCTCGAAGCCATCCGCATCCTCACCGAGCTGACCGGCGAACGCCCGCTGGGCTGGTACACCGGTCGTACCGGCCCCAACACCCGCCGCCTGGTGATGGAGGAAGGCGGTTTCCTGTATGACTGCGACACCTATGACGACGACCTGCCCTACTGGGAACCCAATACCCCTAACGGCAAGCCGCACCTGGTGATCCCCTACACCCTGGACACCAACGACATGCGCTTCACCCAGGTGCAGGGTTTCAACAAGGGCGACGACTTTTTCGAGTACCTCAAGGATGCCTTCGACGTGCTGTATGCCGAAGGCGCCGAAGCGCCGAAGATGCTTTCGATCGGCCTGCATTGCCGCCTGATCGGCCGCCCGGCACGCCTGGCCTCGCTCAAGCGCTTCATTGAATACGTCAAAGGCCATGATCAGGTGTGGTTCACCCGCCGCGTGGACATCGCCCGTCACTGGCACCAAACCCACCCCTGCACGGGAGCGGCGAAATGACTGCGTTCCAGACCTTGCAACCGTCGACCCTGAGCCGCGACGCCTTCGTCGCAGCCTTTGCCGATATTTACGAACACTCGCCATGGGTGGCCGAAAAGGCCTTCGAGCGGGGCCAGGATACGTCGATCGACCAGATCGAAACCCTGCACCAGCGCATGAGCGATATCCTGTTGAGCGCTGATCATCAAAGCCAGTTGGCCCTGATCAATGCTCACCCGGACCTGGCCGGTAAAGCCGCCGTCCAGGGCCAACTCACCCAAGCCAGCACCGATGAGCAAGCTGGCGCGGGGATTCACCAATGCACGGCCGAAGAGTTTTCTCGCTTCACCGAGCTGAATGACGCCTACAAGGCCAAGTTCAAGTTTCCCTTCATCATGGCGGTAAAAGGCAGCAACCGGCACCAGATTCTCGCCGCGTTCGAAACGCGCATCCATAACTCGACAGACACCGAGTTCAAGTGCGCGCTGGACGAGATCAACAAGATCGCGTTGTTCCGTTTATTGACCCTCTAAACGACCATCCCCAGCCACTCTATCCAAGGCAGACAAGAAGAATGAAAGCTTACGCCGTACCTTTCGAAAAGTTCGTCAACCTGGCCGACGCCCGCCTGGGCACCAAGATCATCTCGGTCACCGATGACTGGTTCGCCGACGCCAACCGCCTGTTCCAGCCGACCCCGGCCGTGTGGAAGGAGGGCGTTTTCGATGACAACGGCAAGTGGATGGACGGCTGGGAGTCACGCCGCAAGCGCTTCGAAGGCTACGACAGCGCGGTGATCCGCCTGGGCGTGCCGGGTTCGATCAAAGGCGTGGACATCGACACTTCATTCTTCACCGGCAACTTCCCGCCGTCGGCCTCACTGGAAGCCTGCTTCCTGGCCTCGGGCGAGCCGGACGCCAATACCCAATGGGTTGAAGTGCTGTCGGCGGTAGAGCTGCAAGGCAACAGCCACCACTACCACGAGATCAACAACGACCAGGCGTTCAGCCACCTGCGCTTCAACATCTACCCGGATGGCGGCGTCGCCCGTCTGCGTGTGTATGGCGTGCCGTTCCGCGATTGGTCTTCGGTGGGCGACAACGAACAGGTCGACCTGGCTGCCGCGCTCAATGGCGGTCGTGCCCTGGCCTGCTCCGATGAACACTTCGGCCGCATGAGCAACATCCTCAACCCGGGCCGTGGCATCAACATGGGTGATGGCTGGGAAACCGCGCGTCGTCGTACACCGGGCAATGACTGGGTGATCGTCGCGTTGGGCCACCCGGGCGAGATCGAAAAGATCATCGTCGACACCCTGCACTTCAAGGGCAACTACCCGGACACCTGCTCGATCCAGGGCGCCTTCGTCAAAGGCGGCACCGACAGCCAGATCGAAACCCAATCGCTGTTCTGGCGTGAACTGTTGCCGGCGCAGAAACTGGAAATGCACGCAGAACACACCTTCGCCGAGCAGATCAAGGCGCTGGGGCCGATTACCCACATCCGTCTGAATGTGTTCCCGGATGGCGGTGTGAGTCGCCTGCGCGTCCTGGGCAAAGTGTCGAAATAAGCGGTGATGCCATCGCAGGCAAGCCAGTTCCCACAGGGGAATGCATTCCAAATGTGGGAGCGGGCTTGCCCGCGATAGCAATAGACCAAACAACACAGTATTCGGATAAGAGACAGCCATGCGCACACTGATGATCGAACCCCTGACCAAAGAAGCCTTCGCCCCTTTCGGAGACGTTATCGAAACCGACGGCAGCGATCACTTCATGATCAACAACGGGTCGACCATGCGCTTTCACAAGTTGGCAACGGTCGAAACAGCACAGCCTGAAGACCACGCCATCATCAGCATCTTCCGCGCCGACGCGCAGGACATGCCGCTGACCGTGTGCATGCTGGAGAGACACCCGCTGGGCAGCCAGGCGTTCATACCGCTGCTCGGCAACCCCTTTCTGATCGTGGTCGCGCCACTTGGCGATGCACCTGTATCAGGCTTGGTCCGCGCCTTCGTTACCAACGGCAGGCAGGGCATCAATTACCATCGCGGCGTCTGGCACCACCCGGTGCTGACGATCGAAAAGCGGGATGACTTCCTGGTGGTTGATCGCAGTGGCACAGGCAATAACTGCGATGAGCATTTTTTCAAAGAGGATGAGCGGTTGATCCTCGCCCCCCACCAATAAGAGAAGGCCGGATCACCCGACAACAAGGGTGACAGGCGAGAGGTAAAGACTGTGGAAGCACATCTGTTGGAATGGCTGAACCTGAGCGTGCGCTGGGTTCACATGATCACTGGCGTCGCCTGGATCGGCGCTTCGTTCTACTTTGTCTGGCTGGAAAACAACCTTAATCGCGTCAACCCCAAGAACGGCCTGGCCGGTGACTTGTGGGCGATCCACGGTGGCGGTATCTACCACCTGGAAAAATACAAACTGGCTCCGCCAACCATGCCGGACAACCTGCACTGGTTCAAATGGGAAGCCTACTTCACCTGGATGTCGGGCGTCGCGCTGCTCTGCGTGGTGTTCTACCTCAACCCCACGCTGTACCTGCTCGCCCCCGGCAGCAGCCTCAGCGGCACCGAAGGCGTATTGCTGGGCATCGGCTCACTGTTCGCTGGCTGGTTCATCTACTCCTTCCTCTGCGACTCGGCCCTGGGCAAGCGCCCTGCCCTGCTCGGCTTGATCCTGTTCGTGCTGCTGATTGCGGCGGCGTATGGCTTCAGCAAGGTGTTCAGCGGCCGTGGCGCCTACCTGCACGTGGGTGCGGTGATCGGTACGATCATGGTCGGTAACGTGTTCCGCATCATCATGCCCGCCCAGCGTGCACTGGTGGCAGCCATCGCCGAGAACCGCACACCGGATCCGGCGCTGCCGGCCAAGGGCTTGCTGCGTTCACGCCACAACAACTACTTCACCTTGCCGGTGCTGTTCATCATGATCAGCAACCACTTCCCGAGTACCTACGGCAGCCGATACAACTGGCTGATCCTGGCCGGGATCGCAGTGGCGGCGGTGCTGGTAAGGCACTACTTCAACACCCGGCATGACAGCCAGAAGTATGCGTGGACCTTGCCGGTGGGCGCGTTGGCGATGATCAGCCTGGCGTATGTAACCGGGCCCAAACCTGCAGAACCGATTGCCAAGGCACCTGCTGCGATCGAGTACCAGCCGCTGCCGGAAACCGCCCTGGGCGGTGGCTTGAAACCCGCAGCGCCTGCCGCCCCCGCCGCTGAACCGGCACCGGCCCAGGCCACGACCGACTTCGGCCAGGTGCACCATGTGATCGAGCAACGCTGCACCGTGTGCCATTCGGCCAAGCCCACCAGCCCGTTGTTCAGCACCGCTCCGGCTGGGGTGATGTTCGACACACCGACACAGATCCAGCAGCAGGCCGCGCGTATTCAAGCGCAGGCCGTGGCCAGCCAGATCATGCCGTTGGGCAATATTACCCAGATGACCCAGCAGGAAAGAGACCTGATCGGCACCTGGATCAATCAGGGGGCCCGCACCAACTGACTGTTTCACACGGGACCAATGTGGGAGCTGGCTTGCCTGCGATAGCAGTGTGTCAGTCACCGGATGAGTTGCCGACCCTGCGCTATCGCAGGCAAGCCAGCTCCCACAATTGAGATCTGCCGTGTTTTGAAAATTGCTTTGCAAACAACACAAAAATAAAAAGATTCGAGGTGTTGCATGTCCCAGTTAGAAACGCAGACTCCTGCCGCGCCCGCCATGGTGCGGCTGCCCCTCTTGCAACTGATTCTGGTTGGCTTGCAACACGTCTTGCTGATGTACGGCGGCGCCGTCGCCGTCCCCCTGATCATTGGCCAGGCCGCAGGCTTGAGCCGTGAAGAAATCGCCTTCCTGATCAACGCCGACCTGCTGGTGGCCGGTATCGCCACCATGGTGCAGTCGTTCGGCATCGGCCCGGTAGGTATCCGTATGCCGGTGATGATGGGTGCCAGCTTCGCCGCCGTCGGCAGCATGGTCGCCATGGCCGGTATGCCCGGTATCGGTTTGCAAGGCATCTTCGGCGCGACTATCGCCGCCGGGTTCTTCGGCATGCTGATCGCGCCATTCATGTCCAAGGTCGTGCGCTTTTTCCCGCCGCTGGTAACCGGTACCGTCATTACCGCCATCGGCCTCTCGCTGTTTCCCGTGGCCGTGAACTGGGCCGGTGGCGGCAGTGCTGCCGCCACGTTCGGCTCGCCGGTGTATCTGGCGATTGCTGCCCTGGTGCTGGCGACCATCCTGCTGATCAACCGCTTCATGCGCGGCTTCTGGGTGAATATCTCGGTGCTGATCGGCATGGGCCTGGGTTACGGGTTGTGCGGCGTTATCGGCATGGTCGACCTCAGTGGCCTGGCCCAGGCGCCCTGGGTGCAGGTGGTCACGCCGTTGCACTTCGGTATGCCCAAGTTCGAGTTGGCGCCGATCCTGTCGATGTGCCTGGTGGTGGTGATTATCTTTGTCGAGTCCACCGGCATGTTCCTCGCCCTGGGCAAGATCACCGGCCAGGAGGTCACCCCGAAAATGCTGCGCCGCGGCCTGTTGTGTGACGCCGGCGCGTCGTTCTTTGCCGGTTTCTTCAACACCTTTACCCACTCCTCCTTCGCGCAGAATATCGGCCTGGTACAAATGACCGGCGTGCGCTGCCGCTCGGTCACGATCATGGCCGGGGCCTTTCTGATTGTGCTGAGCCTGTTGCCCAAGGCCGCCTATCTGGTCGCGTCGATTCCGCCGGCAGTACTCGGTGGCGCGGCGATAGCCATGTTCGGCATGGTGGCGGCGACCGGGATCAAGATCCTGCAGGAAGCCGACATCGCCGACCGTCGCAACCAGCTATTGGTAGCCGTGAGCATCGGCATGGGCCTGATCCCCGTGGTACGGCCGGAGTTCTTCGCGCAACTGCCACTGTGGATGAGCCCGATTACCCACAGCGGGATCGCTATGGCCACACTCAGCGCGTTGTCGCTGAACATCCTGTTCAACATCCTCGGCGGCGCTGAACGCCCCGAAGTCGCCCATACGCATTGATTCCTTTGTTAGTACAAAAATAACAACAAACAGGGAACAGCCACATGCACAGCCTTCAACCGGGGCCGGCCACACGCCGCGCCCCATTCTCGCCCCTCGCGCTCTGTTACAGCGCACTTGAGCCCAGGCCTGGGAGCCAGTATTCTCCGCGCCCGCTCGAATCGACTCAAAAAAAAACAGCGAATGTAAAAGCTGACTTCAAGGCCAACTTATCCCGGCCTGATGTTGGCTGCCAAAGTGCGCAAAAGTCCTCTGAATTCGACTGCATCCGCTGCAGCCGACGGGGATTTTTGGCTTTTCAAACACATTGGCGCAGCTCTTGCTAACAGCATTAAAGCTGACCGAACAGACGATTTTTGCAGCGAACCAAAAGGCGCCATACCAGAGCGCCTGCGTAGAAGAAAAAAAAACCATAAAACTTTAACTCGGGAGCAACCGAATGAAACCCATGTTCAAAGGCCTGATGCTGGCGGGATCCCTGCTGGCTGGTGGCCAGGCCGTCGCCGGTGACTTGTTGCAGTGGCAGAACAACAGCCTGACTTACCTGTGGGGCAAGAGCTTTACCGTCAACCCGCAGATCCAGCAAACCGTCACCTTCGAACATGCCGACGCATGGAAGTACGGCGACAACTTCTTCTTCCTCGACCGTATCTTTTACAACGGCAAGGAAGACGGTAATGTCGGCCCGAACACTTACTACGGTGAGTTCAGCCCGCGTTTGTCGTTCGGCAAGATTTTCGACAAGGACCTATCGTTCGGCCCGATCAAGGACGTGCTGCTGGCCTTCACCTACGAGTTCGGCGAGGGCGATAACGAGTCCTACCTGCTGGGCCCGGCATTCGACTTGAACATCCCCGGTTTTGACTACTTCCAGTTGAATTTCTACCAGCGCCAGACCGAGGGCAATCGCCCGGGTGACGGTGTGTGGCAGATCACTCCGGTGTGGTCGTACACCATCCCCGTGGGCAACTCCGACGTGCTGATCGACGGTTTCATGGACTGGGTGGTGGATAACGACAAGAACGCCCGTGGCACTTATCACGCCAACCTGCACTTCAACCCGCAGGTCAAATATGACTTGGGCAAGGCGCTGCACTGGGGCGACAAGCAGTTGTATGTAGGTTTTGAATACGACTACTGGAAGAACAAGTACGGGATTGAAGACAGCGGCGCGTTCAAGACGACTCAGGACACGGCAAGCTTCCTGGTCAAGTACCACTTCTGATTGAACACCGCAGATCAAATGTGGGAGGGGCGGTGCGACGATTCGACTTGCTCCCGATAGCAGTGGATCAGTCAACAAATCCAGTGACTGACACTCAGCCATCGGGAGCAAGCCCCCTCCCACATTCAGTTAGGCGTCAGGCCGAGGAATCGGGTGATTTCGTCGCGTTTGGCCAGCGCATCCTTGCGCCCCAACTCGATCAACTCGCTGCAATACCCCGCCTCGAACAGCAAATAACTCAACACCCCCGCCCCACTGGTCTTGGTCGCCCCCGGCCCGCGCAAGAACAAGCGCAACGCCGCCGGTAATTCCTGGCGATGTCGCGCCGCGATTTCATCGATAGGCTGGCTGGGCGCAATCACCAGCACGTCCACCGGCGCCAGGCCCTGCACCGCGGCGTCGACAGGGACAACCCGACTAAACTGGTTCAAGCGCTCCAGCAGTTCGATATCGCTTTCCAGGCTGTCAATGAAGGTGCTGTTGAGCATATGCCCACCGATTTGCGCCAGGGTCGGTTGCTGGCCGGTGTAGGTACGTTGCGTCGACGCTTCATTGCCCCTGGGATTGCCGCTCACGCCGACCACCAACACGCGGCTGGCGCCCAGGTGCAAAGCCGGGCTGATGGGCGCTGACTGCCGCACCGCGCCATCGCCAAAGTACTCTTCGTCGAGTTTGACCGGAGCAAACAACAGCGGAATCGCCGAACTCGCCAGCAAGTGCTCCACCGTCAGCTGGGTCGGCACGCCGATACGCCGATGGCGCAGCCATGCATCGATGGTGCCGCCGCCCTGGTAGAAAGTCACCGCTTGCCCGGACTCATAGCCAAACGCCGTCACCGCCACTGCCTGCAAGTGCTTGCGGCGAATAGCCTCGTCGATGCCGTCCAGGTTCAAGCGTTCTTGCAGCAAGTCGCGCAGTGGCGAGCTGTTGAGCAGCGCCACGGGCACCTGGGCGCCCAGGCCCAATAGGCTGTGGATGAGGAAACGGCTGGCCTGGCGTATTACCCCAGGCCAGTCGCTGCGCAGCACCTGGTGGCTGCGAAAGCCCTGCCAGAACGTTGTCAGCCGTTCAATCGCTGCCGAGAAATCGGTAGCGCCACTGGCCAGGCTCACCGCATTGATCGCGCCGGCTGAGGTGCCGACAATCACCGGAAATGGATTCGGCGCCCCCGGTGGCAGCAACTCGGCAATCGCCGCCAACACCCCCACCTGATACGCCGCTCGCGCCCCGCCGCCGGAAAGAATCAAGCCTGTGACCGGTTCAACTGGGCGCATTGAGTCACTCCGTGTGGGAAAAATCAGCGTTATCGACGGCGCTTTTCATACAGTTTGGGCTCACCCGGCGGCCGGCTCTTGAAACGGCGATGGGTCCACAGGTATTGCTCGGGGCAATCGCGTACCGAGGCTTCGACCCATTGGTTGATGCGCAGGCAGTCGATTTCGTCGGTTTCACCCGGAAAATCGGTCAACGGTGGATGGATCACCAATCGGTAACCGCTGCCATCGGCCAGGCGCTCCTGGGTGAACGGCACCACCAACGCCTTGCCCAGGCGTGCGAACTTGCTGGTAGCGGTGACGGTAGCTGCCTGGATACCGAACAGCGGCACGAAGATGCTTTGCTTGGCGCCGTAATCCTGGTCCGGTGCGTACCAGATGGCCCGGCCGGCACGCAGCAGCTTGAGCATACCGCGCACGTCGTCGCGCTCCACGGCCAGGGAATCGAGGTTATGGCGCTCACGGCCACGGCGCTGGATAAAATCGAACAGCGGGTTGCCATGCTCGCGGTACATGCCATCGATGGTGTGTTTCTGCCCCAGCAGCGCCGCGCCGATTTCCAGGGTGGTGAAGTGCAGGGCCATCAGGATCACGCCCTTGCCTTCCAAGTGTGCCTGCTTGAGGTGTTCCAGCCCTTCGACATGGGCCAGTCGCGCCAGGCGCGGCTTGGGCCACCACCAACTCATGGCCATTTCAAAAAAGGCGATACCGGTGGAGGCAAAGTTTTCCTTGAGCAGGCGTTTGCGCTCCTGCACGGATTTTTCCGGGAAGCACAGCTCAAGGTTACGCGCCGCGATACGGCGGCGATCGCCAGCCACGCGGTACATGCCCGCACCCAGCAGGCGACCAATGGTCAACAACGCCCGGTACGGCAACTGGGTGACCAGCCACAGCAGGCCGAGCCCCAGCCATAGCAGCCAAAAACGCGGGTGAAGAAATACAGCTCGAAAACGCGGGCGATCCATTACAGATTCCGGTAAAGACAAGGGCCGCGCATTCTACAACGGTTCGACTCGGCTTGCGGCGGGTGAGTGTTCTCGTTATAAGTCTCGACACTTTTCGTGACAAGCCGCTTTCGCCGACCATGAGCCAAACCGAACCGCTAGACCAAGATCCCGTGTTCCAGCTAAAAGGCAGCATGCTCGCCATTACCGTGCTGGAACTGGCGCGCAATGACCTTGATGCCCTGGACCGCCAACTGGCCGCCAAGGTCGCCCTGGCGCCGAACTTTTTCAACAACGCCCCGCTGGTGCTGGCGCTGGACAAGCTGCCGGCCGGCCAGGGCGTGATTGATTTGCCCGGGCTGATGCGCGTGTGCCGCTCCCATGGCCTGCGCACCCTGGCGATTCGTGCCAGCCGCATCGAAGACATTGCCGCCGCCATCGCCATTGAACTGCCAGTACTGCCTCCGTCCGGTGCCCGCGAGCGTCCCTTGGAACCGCTGGTCGGTGAAGAGAAGAAAAAACCGGAAAAACCACCCGAGCCTGCGATCAAGCCGACAAAGATCATCACCTCGCCGGTACGCGGCGGGCAGCAGATTTACGCCCAGGGCGGCGATCTGGTGGTGATCTCCTCGGTCAGCCCGGGGGCGGAACTTCTCGCCGATGGCAACATCCATGTATACGGCCCGATGCGCGGGCGTGCCCTCGCCGGCATCAAGGGTGATACCAGAGCGCGGATTTTCTGCCAGCAGTTGACCGCTGAGCTGGTTTCCATCGCGGGTCAGTACAAGGTTTCCGAAGATTTGCGCCGTGATCCGCTGTGGGGGGCTTCGGTGCAGGTCAACCTGTCGGGCGATGTGTTGAACATCATCCGGCTTTAACGGATACTGCCGCATTTTCCAAGCATCTCTAGACTCTGATAGCAAAGCGAAACCGGCAAGACTTGTGTAGGACTTTTTGGAAGTTGGTGTTTCTCCATGGAAACTCCTTCTTTTTCCTGCAAAGGCTGTCCGCCTGCAGCGAGTTTCAAGAGATGTTTTTCAGGGACCGAAAGTCCTTTTTCCTTAGGGGTGAAACACCTTGGCCAAGATTCTCGTGGTTACATCCGGCAAGGGTGGTGTGGGTAAGACCACCACCAGCGCCGCTATCGGTACCGGCCTCGCTCTGCGCGGCCACAAGACAGTCATCGTCGACTTCGACGTCGGTTTGCGTAACCTCGACCTGATCATGGGCTGCGAACGCCGCGTGGTGTACGACTTCGTCAACGTGGTGAACGGCGAAGCCAACCTGCAACAGGCCCTGATCAAGGACAAGCGCCTTGAGAACCTGTATGTACTGGCCGCCAGCCAGACCCGCGACAAAGACGCGCTGACCAAGGAAGGCGTGGGCAAGGTTCTCGCCGAGCTCAAGGAAACCTTCGAATACGTGGTGTGCGATTCTCCGGCCGGTATTGAAACCGGTGCTCACCTGGCGATGTACTTCGCCGATGAAGCCATCGTGGTGACCAACCCGGAAGTTTCCTCGGTACGTGACTCGGACCGTATGCTGGGCCTCTTGGCCAGCAAGTCCAAGCGCGCTGAAGAAGGCCAGGACGCGATCAAGGAGCACCTGTTGCTCACCCGCTACAACCCGGAGCGCGTCAACAATGGCGAGATGCTCGGCGTTGAAGACGTGAAGGAAATCCTCGCCGTGACCCTGCTGGGCGTGATTCCGGAATCCCAGGCCGTACTGAAGGCATCCAACCAGGGCGTGCCGGTGATTCTTGACGACCAGAGCGACGCCGGCCAGGCGTACAGCGATGCAGTCGATCGCTTGCTGGGCAAGACCGTGGAACACCGCTTCCTCGATGTTAAGAAGAAGGGATTCTTCGAGCGTATCTTTGGAGGCAACTAAACAATGAAATTTCTCGACTTCTTTCGCGCCAACAAAAAGCCAAGTACCGCGTCGGTAGCGAAAGAGCGTCTACAGATCATCGTGGCGCACGAACGCGGCCAACGCAGCACGCCGGATTACCTGCCAGCCTTGCAGAAGGAACTGGTCGAGGTGATCCGCAAGTACGTCAATATCGGCAACGATGACGTGCATGTCGCTCTGGAAAATGACGGCAGCTGCTCGATTCTGGAACTCAATATCACCCTGCCCGATCGTTGATCGAAAGGGCGGTCGCCACGGCGGCTCGACCACCTTGATCCTTCGGGAACCAGGTGGGCGAGCCGCCGTTGGCGTTTGTTACGAGGCTGTTTAATGCCGCTGTCCAATATACATATCCTGCATCAGGACGACGCTGTCCTGGTGGTGAACAAGCCGACCCTGCTGCTCTCGGTGCCTGGTCGCGCCGACGACAACAAGGATTGCCTGATTACCCGCCTGCAGGAAAACGGTTACCCCGAAGCCCGTATCGTCCATCGGCTTGACTGGGAAACCTCGGGGATCATCCTGCTGGCCCGGGATGCCGACACCCATCGCGAACTGTCCCGCCAGTTTCACGACCGCGAAACAGAAAAAGCCTACACCGCCCTGGCCTGGGGCCAACCGGAACTGGACAGCGGCAGCATCGACCTGCCATTGCGCTACGACCCGCCGACCAAGCCACGGCATGTGGTGGACCACGAGTTCGGCAAGCACGCCCTGACCTTCTGGAAAGTGCTGGAGCGTTGCGGCGACTGGTGCCGCGTGGAGCTGACGCCGATCACCGGGCGTTCGCACCAGTTGCGTGTGCATATGCTGTCCATCGGTCATCCGTTGCTGGGTGATGGTTTGTATGCTCATGAACGAGCCTTGGCTGCCTGGCCGCGGCTGTGCCTGCACGCAAGCATGCTCAGTTTCACCCATCCACAAAGCGGCGAGCGCCTGCGCTTCGAGTGCCCTGCCCCCTTTTAAGCTGTGAACACGGGTAAATGTGGGAGGGGGCTTGCCTCCGATGGCGGAGTGTCAGTCACTGTATTTGCTCACTGACACACCGCAATCGGGAGCAAGCCCCCTCCCGCATTTGTTCTGTGCACTTCTGGCCATCGAACGGTAAACTCCGCGCATTGCTGTCTGGAGCTATTTATGCGCGAAGCGTTGAATCAAGGCCTGATCGACTTCCTCAAGGCCTCCCCTACTCCTTTTCATGCCACTGCGGCCCTCGCCCAGCGCCTGGAAGCGGCCGGTTACCAGCGTCTCGACGAGCGCGACACCTGGACCACCGAGGCCAATGGTCGCTACTACGTGACCCGCAACGACTCCTCGATCATCGCCTTCAAGCTCGGTCGCCACTCGCCGTTGCAGGGCGGCATCCGCCTGGTCGGCGCCCACACCGACAGCCCGTGCCTGCGGGTCAAACCCCAGCCTGAGCTGCAACGCCAGGGTTTCTGGCAGTTGGGCGTGGAAGTCTACGGCGGTGCGCTGCTCGCGCCGTGGTTCGACCGCGACCTGTCCCTGGCTGGCCGCGTCACCTTCCGCCGCGACGGCAAGGTCGAAAGCCAATTGATCGACTTCAAGCTGCCGATCGCCATCATTCCCAACCTGGCCATTCACCTTAACCGTGAGGCCAACCAGGGTTGGGCGATCAATGCCCAGACCGAGCTGCCGCCGATCCTTGCGCAATTTGCCGGTGACGAACGCGTGGACTTTCGCGCCGTGCTCACCGAGCAGTTGGCCCGCGAGCATGGGTTGAACGCTGATGTGGTGCTCGACTACGAGCTGAGCTTCTACGACACCCAAAGCGCGGCGGTCATCGGCCTCAATGGCGATTTCATCGCCGGTGCGCGCCTGGACAACCTGCTGTCGTGCTACGCCGGCCTGCAAGCCTTGCTGACCAGCGAGACCGACGAAACCTGCGTGCTGGTGTGCAACGATCACGAAGAAGTCGGCTCCTGCTCAGCCTGCGGCGCCGATGGCCCGATGCTGGAGCAGACCCTGCGCCGCCTGTTGCCTGAAGGTGATGAGTTCGTACGCACCATTCAGAAATCACTGCTGGTATCGGCGGACAACGCCCACGGCGTGCACCCCAACTACGCCGAGAAGCACGACGCCAACCACGGTCCGAAACTCAATGCCGGGCCGGTGATCAAGGTCAACAGCAACCAGCGCTACGCCACCAACAGCGAAACCGCCGGGTTCTTCCGTCACCTGTGCATGGCCGAAGAAGTGCCGGTACAAAGCTTTGTGGTGCGCAGTGACATGGGCTGCGGCTCGACCATCGGCCCGATCACCGCCAGCCACCTGGGTGTACGCACCGTGGATATCGGCTTGCCGACGTTTGCCATGCACTCCATTCGAGAGCTGTGCGGCAGCCATGACCTGGCGCATCTGGTGAAGGTGCTGGGGGCGTTTTACGCGAGCCGCGACCTGCCCTGATTTGACGGGCAAAATGTGATCGAAATGTGGGAGGGGGGCTTGCTCCCTCCCACATTTGGTTCGATGTACTGCCAAACTGACTTGTATCACCTGCACTTCCTGCAATCGCGCCTAGACTTGTCAAAACTTCCACTGCGACAAGGCTATTGCTCCCATGATTTCAATGTCCTCATTCCACGCCATGCTCATCCCCATCGTGATCGGCATGATCATGCTCGCGGTCGGTTTCAATTTTCGCGACAAGCCCCTCGGCGTGTTCGGCATGTGGGTTGGTATGCTGCTGATCCTGGGCACCGTGGTCTACAAGATCCTCGCCAAACTGGCGCAATGACAAATGCGCTCGCATTGGGCATAGCGGCCTCGTACACTCGGTCAATTCGTTGCTTTGAAGGTTGACCGCCTCGTGCTTTCCCGTCTGTTTGCCCTGCCCTGCTACCTGCTGATCGCCCTGCTCACGCTGCTGCCGCTGTCATCCGCCCAAGCCGTAGGCTTGCCCGGAATGCTGGGTGGTTCCAGCAAGACCCAACCCCAGGCTGAAGTGCCCCTGGGGCAGTCGCTGGACGAGGTGATCAAGACTCTCGAAAACGACCAACAGCGCACCCAGTTGCTGAGCGACCTGAAAAAGCTGCGCGCCGCCACGCAAAAGGCCCAACCCGCGACAGAGCAAGGTGTGCTCGGGTTGATCGGCAGCACGCTGTCGGGCTTTGAACAGCAGTTTTCCGGCGCCGACAGCCCATTGGGGCGCTGGTCCAATGAAGTCGACCTGGCCAAGGATGAACTGGGCGCGCTGATGCTGCCGGCCAACGAATGGCTGCCGATCATCTTTGGTTTTGCCGTGATCCTGGCAGTGTGGAGCCTGCTGGCCGCCGCGCTGATCTGGCTCAGCCACCGGGTACGCGAGCGTTTCGGCCTGCCCGAAGAGTTGCCGCAACACCCGCGCACCTGGGACATGCTGCGCTTTGCCCTGCGCAAGCTGGGCCCCTGGTTGATCGCCCTGGTGATCACGGTTTACCTGAGCTACGCCCTGCCTTCCTCCCTGGGCAAATCCCTGGCGATGGTGCTGGCGTATGCCTTGGTGGTCGGCACCTGTTTTTCGGCAATCTGCGTAATTGCCTTCTCCGTACTCGACGGCCCGCACCGCCACCGCGCCCTGTATATCCTGCGCCATCAGGCGTTCCGCCCGCTGTGGTGGATCGGCAGCTTTGCCGCCTTCGGTGAAGCCTTGAGCGATCCGCGCCTGATCGAGGCGCTCGGCCAGCACCTGGCCCACACCGCCGCAACCGTAGCCAATGTAATGGCGGCGCTGTCCACCGGCGTGTTTATCCTGCGTTTCCGCCGACCGATTGCACACCTGATCCGCAACCAGCCGCTGTCGCGCCGCCTGACCCGCCGCGCCCTCACCGACACCCTGTCGATCATCGGTACCTTCTGGTACATCCCGGCCTTGCTGCTGGTAGGTATCTCACTGTTCGCGACCTTCCTGTCGGCCGGCGACACCAGCACCGCGCTGCGCCAGTCGCTGCTGTGCACGGTGCTGCTGGTGTTGTGCATGGTGATCAACGGCCTGGTGCGCCGCCACGCCCTCAAGCCGCAGCGCGGGCACAAACGCCACGCGCTGTACTCCGAACGCCTCAAAGGGTTTGTCTACACCCTGGTGCACCTGGTGGTGTGGCTGGCGTTTATCGAGTTGGGGCTGCGGGTGTGGGGCCTGTCGATGATTCGCTTTACCGAAGGTGACGGCCATGAAATAGCCGTGAAGCTGTTTGGCCTCGGTGGGACCTTGCTGTTTGCCTGGCTGATCTGGATCCTCAGCGACACCGCCATCCACCACGCCCTGACCCGCTCACGCAAAGGCCTGGCCAACGCGCGTGCGCAAACCATGATGCCGCTGATCCGCAACGTGCTGTTCGTGACCATCTTCATCATCGCCGCCATTGTGGCGCTGGCGAACATGGGCATGAACGTCACCCCATTGCTGGCCGGTGCGGGTGTAATCGGTATCGCTATCGGCTTTGGTGCGCAGTCGCTGGTAGCGGACTTGATCACCGGCTTGTTCATCATCATCGAAGACTCCCTGGCCATCGACGACTACGTAGACGTCGGCGGCCACCTGGGTACGGTGGAGGGCCTGACCATCCGCACCGTGCGCCTGCGCGATATCGACGGCATCGTGCACACCATCCCGTTCAGCGAGATCAAGAGCATCAAGAACTACTCCCGAGAGTTCGGCTACGCGATCTTCCGGGTGGCAATCCCCTACAACATGGAAATCGACGACGCAATCAAGCTGATGCGCGATGTCGGCCACGCCATGCGCAATGACCCCCTGCAACGCCGCAATATCTGGTCGCCGTTGGAAATCCAGGGCGTGGAGAGTTTCGAATCCGGCAGCGCGATCCTGCGCGCACGCTTCAAGACCGCGCCGATCAAGCAGTGGGAAGTCTCGCGAGCGTTCAACCTGTCGCTCAAGCGGCACCTGGATGAAGCAGGGCTCGACCTGGCAACGCCGCGCTTGAGCGTGCAGGTGCTGACCGCCGGCAGCGTGCAGGAGAAAGATCCACAACAATAAGCAAGCAGAGGTTGGTATGCGAATGAACGGTCTGACACACCAATGGGTTTTGGGTTTGCTCTGCGCGGTCACGAGCAGTGCAGTGATTGCCGCCAGCAGCGGCCAGGACGGTGCCAGGGAAACCATTGCCTCCCAGGCAAAAATACTCGAACCCAGCCTGTTGGAAACCCGCCGCGACATCCACGCCCATCCGGAACTGGGCAATACCGAAACCCGCACCGCCGAGTTGGTCGCCAAACAATTGCGCGAACTCGGCCTTGAGGTGAAGACCGGGGTGGCCCGCACCGGCGTCGTTGCCATATTGAAAGGCGCGCTGCCCGGCCCGACCGTGGCCCTGCGCGCCGACATGGATGCGCTGCCGGTCAAGGAAGTCGCCGACCTGCCCTTCGCCTCCAAAGCCAAGGGCACCTACCTGGGCAAGGAAGTCGATGTGATGCACGCCTGCGGTCACGACGCCCATACCGCCATCCTGCTGAGCACTGCGAAGATTCTTACCGGGATGCGCGACCGCCTGCCCGGCACCGTGGTGTTTTATTTCCAACCGGCCGAAGAAGGCCCCAGCGATTTTATCCCCGACGGCAAGAACACCTGGGGCGCGAAGATGATGGTGCAGGAAGGCGTGATGAAAGCGCCCAAGCCTGACGCGGTGTTCGGCCTGCATGTGTGGGCCGGTGTGCCTGCCGGGCAAATCGCCTACCGCCCAGGCCCGACCCTGGCCAGCTCCGACGACCTGCGCATCAGGATCCTCGGCAAACAGACCCACGCCGGCCGCCCCTGGGACGGTATCGACCCGATCACCGTTGGCGCGCAAACCATTGTCGGCCTGCAGACCGTGGTCAGCCGCCGTACCGATATTTCGTCATTCCCCTCTGTCGTGAGCATCGGCACCATCAACGGTGGTACCCGCTACAACATCATCCCCGAGTCGGTAGACATGAGCGGCACCATTCGCTCCTACGACTACGGCATTCGCCAGAAGCTGCATGCAGACGTGCGTCAAACCGTAGAGAAAATCGCCGAAAGCGGTGGCGCCAAGGCCGAAGTGACGATCATCGAGAAGTACGACCCCACCATCAACAACCCGGCGCTGACCGAGAAAATGCTGCCGAGCCTGCGCTGGGCGGCTCAGGGTGATGTGGTGCAAGGCCCGTTGGTGGGTGGCGCCGAAGACTTCTCGTTCTATGCCAAAGAGGCACCGGGGCTGTTTGTCTTCCTGGGGGTGACACCGAGGGACCAGGACATGAGCAAGGCGGCGCCGAATCACAACCCTGGGTTCTTTGTGGATGAGTCGGCGTTGGTGGTGGGCGTGAGGACGCTGGCGTCGTTGGCGACGGATTACCTCTACACCCACACCCTGCACTAATGCTTGATGTGGGAGGGGGCTTGCTCCCGATAGCAGTGTTTCAGTTGAACATTGGCTGACTGATACACCGCTATCGGGAGCAAGCCCCCTCCCACAGTCGGGCCCAAGTGAATCAGTTGGCGAGGGCGGCGCCGTCCATCTTCTGGCGCAAGCTCAACGGACGCATATCCGTCCACACTTCCTCGATATACGCCAGGCACTCCTTCTTCATGCCACTCTTGCCCACGGTTCGCCAGCCTTCAGGCACGGCCTTGTAGTCGGGCCAGATCGAATACTGCTCTTCGTGGTTGACCACTACCTGAAACAGGATGTCGTCGCGGTCAAATACTGAGGTCATTGCTGTTCTCCATCGCTCAAAGGCTGGCTGCGCACCACGCGCAGCGCTGATATCTGTAGAAACGTACCAGGCACCGCAAAAATTAAACGCCGGCAACCGCCGCCGCCAAGGCGCGCCCGAAGATCTCGGCCACCTGGTCGACTTCGGCCGCGGTGATCACCAGCGGTGGCAGAAAGCGCACCACGCCGCCATGGCGCCCGCCCATCTCCAGGATCAGCCCGCGCTTGAGGCACTCACGCTGCACCAGCGGTGCCAACAGGCGATGCACCGGCGGGTGCCCCAGGCTATCAAGCGGGCCCGTCGGATCCACCAGCTCCACCCCCAGCATCAGCCCACGACCACGGATATCCCCCAACTGCGGGAAGTCGCGCTGCAGGATGCGCAGGTGCTCGCACAGACGCTCGCCCATGGCCGCCGCATGACTGGCCAAGTCGTGATCCTTGAGGTAGCGCATCACCGCCGAGCCCGCCGCCATCGCCATCTGGTTGCCGCGGAACGTCCCGGCATGGGCACCCGGCAGCCAGGTGTCGAGCCAGTCGCGATACACCACCACCGCCAGCGGCAGGCTGCCGCCAATGGCCTTGGACATCACCACCACATCCGGAATGATGCCGGCGTGTTCGAAGGCAAACATCTTGCCGGTACGCCCAAAGCCGCTCTGGATTTCATCGACGATCAGCGCCACCCCCGCTTGCGCGGTGATACGCCTTAAGCCACGCAACCAATCGAGGTCGGCAGGGATCACGCCGCCTTCACCCTGAATCACTTCGACAATCACCGCCGCCGGCAGCACCACCCCGGCTTCGGGATCGTTGAGCAGGTTTTCCAGGTAGTGCAGGTTGGCCCGCACACCCTGGGCGCCGCCCAGCCCGAACGGGCAGCGGTAGTCATACGGAAATGGCAGGAACTGCACGCCATTGCCCAACAACGCCCCCAGCGGCTTCTTCGGCCCCAGGCTGCCCATCAAACTCAACGCCCCCTGGCTCATGCCGTGATAAGCGCCCTGGAACGACAGCACAGTGCTGCGCCCGGTGGCGGTGCGCACCAGCTTCAACGCGGCTTCCACCGCATCGGTGCCGGTGGGGCCGCAGAACTGGATTTTCGCTTCCCGCGCCAGTTCCGATGGCAGCAAGCCGAACAGGTCCTGCACGAACTGATCCTTGACCGGTGTGGTCAGGTCCAGAGTGTGCAGCGGCAACTCGTCGCTCAAGACTTGCTGGATCGCCTGGATCACCACCGGATGGTTATGCCCCAGCGCCAGGGTGCCGGCGCCGGCCAGGCAGTCGATGAAACGCCGCCCCTCGACGTCTTCCACATACAGGCCCTTGGCGCGTTTGAGCGCCAGGGGGATACGCCGCGGGTAGCTGCGGGCGTTGGACTCCTGCTGGCGCTGGCGGGCCAGCAGCGGGGTTTCGTCAAACTGGTAGAGCGTTTCCGCAGGCGCCAGGGCGTCTTCGATACGGCTGGTAGCGACTGACATCTCTCGATCCCTCAATACGCTGATGATGACCAAACTGCCGATCCGTTGGCGGCTGGCCCAAGGGCATGCGCACGGATTTCCTGTTCTGGAAACGCATCAGCTAGAACAGGATTTAGGGGGCGGCGATCGATAACTGATGAATGAAGATGCAAATGTGGGAGCAAGCCTCCTCCCACACTTCATAGCCCGCGGTATTTGTCGTTCAGTGCATACAAGATCGCGCAGCTCTCTGCATCCAGGAACCCGCAATAATCCCTAGCCCGAAAGTGCATCTGGAACGCCCGGGTGCGCTGTTCAAAGGCTCGGCGATTCTGCGCGGGCTTGTAGCCAAAACGCTGAAACGCCCGCTCTACCTCAACCTCTGGTGGCAAGCCGACACAAAAGCGGCGCTGGTACATCGCCCGTGTTGGCTCATCAAACCAGGCCCCAATACCGGCCTCATTCAGAACACGCCAGGGCAGCCGCGGCCCCGGATCACTCTTGCGCCAATAGGCCACATCCGAATGCCCGATCAGGTCAGTCGGGCCGACCTGCGGATAACGTGCAAGCACGTCGCGGACTAATGCAATCAACGCATCGATCTGTGCCGGGGAGTATTCGGGAAAGGTAAATACCCCCGCGTCATCCCGCGCCAGGTTGACGATTTCAACGCCAATCGAGCGGCTGTTGAGGTCATCCCTCCCCGCCCAATGGCTCACTCCCGCGTGCCAGGCGCGTTTGTCCTCATCCACCAGGCGAAACACGCGCAACTCTTCATAACCCGCGGCGCGGTAGCTGGATTCATCGGGGTCGGGCAGCAGATAGTGGGCGCTGACGCCGTGTTGCGTAAGGGTACGCAGGGACGAAGCAAAAGGCGCCGCGGTGTAGTGCAGAATAACCTGCTGCACGGATTCACCTTGGCGGTCGTTGAAATCCCTGGCAGGGAAACTGGTGTCAATAACCAACATAAGAACCGTCCTTTTCATTTCAGGCCGAATCATTCGGCCCGTTCAAGCGCAAAAAAATTACCGCCATCCTGAAGGGTTGAATGTCAGGCGGGCGGTAATTACTTGGCACATGAAAAGCAAGGTTCAGCGGCGCAGCGGCATACCCAGCTCAACCCGCAAGCCGTCCGGCTGGCTGTCGAACTCAAGCGAGCAGGCGCAGCGCTGCACAATCGCCTGCACGATCGCCAGGCCCAGGCCGCAGCCTTCGCTGTTGCCATTACGCCAGAAGCGCTGGGTAAGGTATTGCAGGTCTTCGCTGGAGATCTGCTTGCCATGGTCACGCACGCGGAACACCACGTTATCCGGGGAAGAAAACACGTGCAGTTCCACGCGGGTATCGGCGGGGGTATGGCGCAACGCGTTGTCCAGCAGGTTACGCAAGGCCGCGACGGCGAGGCCTACGGGCATTTCTACCGGAACGTGGGAGAGGTCCGGCGCAAGAATAAGATCGATACGGGAATTGTCACCGGCATTGGCGTCCTGGATCGCCAACCTGGCGACTTCTTCGGCACTGGACTGCAAGCCATCGTCAAACGACAAGCTGCCCTCCACCCGCGCCAACAGCAACAATTGCTCCAGCGTGCGATGCAAGCGGTCGGCGCCCTCCTCGGCGTGCGCCAGCGACTGGTCGCGCGCCGCACCTTCGGTCATGCGCGCCACTTGCAGGTGGGTCTTGATTGCCGTCAACGGGCTGCGCAGTTCATGGGCCGCGTCACCGGTCAGGCGGCGCTCGCGCTCGATGGTCTTGGCGATGCGCTGCAACAGTTGGTTCTGGGTGTCGAGCAACGGCTTGAGCTCGCTGGGCAACGGGTGAATCTGCAAGGGTTCGAGAGAGTCGGCGCTGCGGCGCATCAAGGCGTCGCGCATACGATTGAGCGGCACCAGGCTCTGGCCGATGCCCAGCCACAACAGGCACAGGCAACCGAGCAATGCCACGCCGACCGGTACCGATGCTGCCAGCAGGATCGACAGGTTGAGTGCCTCACGCTCCACCTGGCGGTCTGCGGTGGTGATCAGCAGGTCGCCCCGGGACAGGGTGAAACTGCGCCAACCCACGCCATCAATCATCTGGTCACGAAAACCACTCCTGCGCGACTCCAGACCTTCATCCGGGGTCGTGTGGCTGCGTGCAAGGATCTCGCCGCGCAAGGAGCTGACCTGACAGGCCATGCCCCCCGGCACATTCAACTGTTCGGTGCGCAAATGTGCACCACCGCTGACGCTGGCCAAACCCGGCATCTGCTCGGTGAGCCCGGCTACCATGCGCGCCGAGGCCACCAGGCGCTGGTCGAGGGAGAACATCATCTGGTTGCGCAAATCGTTGAGCATCCAGGCGGCCGCCAGCACCCAGATCAGCACAAAAGCGGCGCCCAGCTTGAACGTCAGGCGCAGACGCAAGCTCATCACTGAGTGTTCTCTCCTGCATCAGCCGGCCCCAGGCGATAGCCCAAGCCCCTGACGGTCTCGACGATGCCATTGCCCAACTTGCGCCGCAGGTGATGGATATGCACGTTGAGCGCGTTGCTTTCCAGCTCATCACTGAACCCGTAGATGCTGTCCTTGAGCTGCTCGCTGGACAACACACGGCCCTTGTTGTGCAGCAGCGCCTGCAACAGCGCCTGTTCGCGACGGGACAGGTCCACCGGCTGGCCATCCAGGAAGGTCTCGCGGCTGCTGGGGTCGTAGGCCAGGCGGCCGTGCTCGATGAGATTGACACTGCGCCCCGCCACCCGGCGCAACAGGGTTTGCAGGCGGGCGGCGAGTTCGCGCAGGTCGAAGGGCTTGAGCAGGTAGTCATCGGCGCCAGCTTGCAGGCCGTCGACGCGGTTGGTCACCGAGTCCCGCGCGGTGAGGATCAGCACGGGAATTTCCAGGCCCTGGCTGCGCTGTTGTTGCAGCAGCTTGAGGCCATCTTCGTCAGGCAGGCCGAGGTCGAGCACCATGATGTCGAACGCTGCGGCCTTGAGCATCGCCCTGGCGGCTGCGGCCGTGGCCACGCGCTCGACCGTAAAGCCCTGGGCACCGAGGCCGGCCACGATACCGCTGGCGATCAGTTCGTCGTCTTCACAGACCAGTACGTGCATGCTGAACCCTTCATGAAAGATGGGGGTGATTAGAAAAGCGCCAGATTAAGCGCGCATTATGCCGCTAAAGTTCACAACATCAGATTATCCCTACACTCTAGGGGGCGTTCTCAATTAGTTTCCCCGCCGCGTTGTCGCCTTAAAGCGGGCCAGGCAAGGCGCAGGCCGCAGGGAATGGTTGTTCCCTTTCCAAGGCCTGCAACGCAGGCTGGCCCGCTTTAAGGCACAACCCGAAGGGCCGGGCCTGCTGTTGTGCAGGGCTGCGTTGCTCGAAGCTTATTTGGAATGACCAAACCACGCTTCTCGCGCCTTGCCCTGCACAACAGCAGACCCGGCGCGACGGGGAAACTAATTGAGAACGCCCCCTAGAATAGCGTCCGGTTAATCATCGGTTAATCAGCGCCACACATTGTGTGCCTCACTTGCATCGAACTAAGGCTTGACCATGCGGCATCTGTTTACCTTTCTGCTGGTATTGTTCGCGGGATTCGCCCAGGCAGCGCCGGGCAACCCCTTCGAAACCAAACCCGATTTCCTCCCGGTGGGCAAAGCCTTCACCTTTACCTCCGAACGCCTTGAAAGTGGCGAAACCCAACTGTATTGGCAGATAGCCGACGGTTACTACCTGTACCAGCAGCGCATGAAGTTCGACGGTTTGGCCGAACAACCCGTGCTGCCCCAGGGTGAAGCCCATAGCGATGAGTTCTTCGGCGAACAGCAAGTGTATCGCCAGGGCCTGGAAGTGAAGATCCCGGCCGGCGCCACCGGCAATGTCAAGCTGGGCTGGCAAGGCTGTGCCGATGCAGGCCTGTGCTATCCGCCGCAGTCGATCACCGTGGACCTGGGCGGCAACCCGGCCGTAGCCGCTACCGCGCAGGCCCAGGACCAAAGCCTGGCCAGCGGCCTGCAACAACGCAGCCTGGGCTGGAGCCTGCTGATCTTCTTTGGCCTGGGCCTGTTGTTGGCGTTTGCGCCCTGCTCGCTGCCGATGCTGCCGATTCTCGCCGGCCTGGTAGTCGGCAGTGGCGCCAGCCCGCGCCGTGGTTTTGCCTTGGCCGGTAGCTACGTGGTGTGCATGGCACTGGTGTATGCGGGCCTGGGTGTGATGGCCGCGCTGCTTGGCGCCAACCTCGCCGCGCTGCTGCAAACCCCGTGGATACTTGGCAGCTTTGCCGCGCTGTTCGTGCTGCTGGCCCTGCCGATGTTCGGCTTCTTTGAATTGCAGTTGCCCGCCTTCCTGCGCGACCGTCTCGATAACGTTAGCCGCCAGCAAAGCGGTGGCAGCCTGGTGGGTGCCGGTGTGCTCGGCGCGCTGTCCGGCCTGCTGGTGGGCCCGTGCATGACCGCGCCCCTGGCCGGCGCCCTGCTGTATATCGCCCAGAGCGGCAATGCGCTGCACGGTGGCCTGATCCTGTTCGCCATGGGCATCGGTATCGGCATTCCGCTGTTGCTGCTGGTGACCGTGGGCAATCGCTTCCTGCCCAAGCCGGGCACCTGGATGAACGTGCTCAAGGGTATCTTCGGCTTCCTGTTCCTGGGCACCGCCGTGCTGATGATTCGCCCAGTGGTCGGCGACAGCCTGTGGATCGGCGTGTGGGGTGCGTTGGCGCTGGTGATGGCGTACTGCGGCTGGACACTGGCCCGTGAGTTCGGCCTGGCCGCCAAGGTGTTCGGCGCAGGTTCCCTGGTGCTGGGCCTGTGGGGCGCGGTACTGGTGGTGGGCGCAGCCGGTGGCAGCGATGAGCTGTGGCAACCGTTGAAGGTTTACAGCGGCTCAAAGGTCGCCGGTGCACCGAGCGCTCACGATGCCTTCACCACCATCAATGACCCGGCCGTGCTGCAAAGCCAGCTCGACAGCGCCAAGGCCCAGGGCCAATGGGTGCTGCTGGATTACTACGCTGACTGGTGCGTGTCGTGCAAGATCATGGAAAAACAGGTGTTCGGCAAACCCGAGGTGATGGACGCGCTCAAAGACGTGCGCCTGCTACGCCTGGACGTCACCGCCGACAACGCTGCCAGCCGCGAACTGCTGGGCCGCTACAAGGTGCCGGGGCCACCGAGCTTCGTGTGGATCGGCCCGGACGGTGATGAACGTCGCGCCCAACGCATCACCGGCGAAGTGGATGCCGCCGCCTTCCTGCAACGCTGGACGCAAACCCGAGACGCGCGCTGATGTTGACCCTGACCATCGGCACATTCGCCATCGCCCTGAATCACATCCTGCTGATCAGCGCGCTGATTCTCGCCACCCTGGTGGGCTGGCGCGTGGCAAAGCGTGGCGGTGAGAACCCCGAATCGGTGCTGTTCAGCCTGTTCCTGCTGGGCATGTTGGCCGCCCGCGTCAGCTTCGTGCTGATGTACTGGAGTTATTACAGCAACGACTGGGTCGAGATGGTCGACCTGCGTGACGGTGGCTTCCTCGCCTGGCCCGGCATCATCGCGCTGGTGCTCGGCGCGCTGGCGTATGGCTGGCGTCGCCCGGCCCTGCGCAAGCCGCTCAGCGCCGGGGTGATCACCGGTCTGTTGTTCTGGGGCATGGCCAGCCTGTCCCTCAGCCTGTATGAAAAAGGCACGCGCCTGCCGGACATCACCCTGCGCAACGCCAATGGCGAGGTGGTGCAACTGGCGGATTACCAGGGTGGCCCGCTGGTGATCAACCTGTGGGCCACCTGGTGCCCGCCGTGCCGGCGCGAAATGCCCGTGCTGGAAAACGCCCAGCGTATGCGCCCCGACGTGACCTTTCTGTTCGTCAACCAGGCCGAGAGCATGCAAAGCGTCAGCACCTACCTGGCCACCCAGGGCCTGAACCTGGACAACGTGCTGTTCGACGCCAGCGGCCGCCTCGGCCAGGCCGTGGGCTCCATGGCCCTGCCGACCACGCTGTTCTACCAAGCCGATGGGCGCCTGATCAACAGCCACCTGGGCGAACTCTCCGAAGCCAGCCTGGCCCGGGCCATGGAACCCTTCGATGACACCACGACAAGGAAACCGACATGCCTCGCCTCCGCCACCTGCTGACCCTGCTGCCCTTGACGCTCGCCGCCTCCCTGGCCCAGGCCGAAGACTGGCCGGCGCCGATCAAACAGATCGAAGCCAAGGGCGCCAGGATCATCGGTAAATTCGATGCCCCCAGCGGCCTCACCGGCTACGCTGCCCAGTACCAGAACCGTGGCATGGCCCTGTACCTGACCGCCGACGGCAAAAACGTGATCGCCGGCAACCTGTACGACGCCCAGGGCAATGACCTGAGCACCGCGCCCCTGGAAAAACTGGTGTACGCACCCATGGCCAAGGAAGTCTGGGCAAAGATGGAAAAAAGCAGCTGGATCCAGGACGGCGACAAAAACGCCCCGCGTACCGTGTACCTGTTCAGCGACCCCAACTGCCCGTACTGCAACATGTTCTGGGAACAGGCGCGGCCGTGGGTCAAGGCCGGCAAGGTACAGTTGCGCCACATCATGGTCGGCATCATCCGCGAAGACAGCCCAGGCAAATCCGCCGCCCTGCTCGCCGCCAAAGACCCGCAAAAAGCCCTGCAAGAACACGAAGCCGCCGGCAAGGGCAGTAAGCTCAAGGCGCTGGAGAAGATCCCGGCCGAGGTCGAGGCCAAGCTCGATGCCAATATGAAGTTGATGGATGAACTGGAGTTGTCAGCAACGCCGGCGATTTTCTATCTGGATGACAAGGGTGGATTGCAGCAGCAACAGGGGGCGCCTTCGCCGGAGAAGTTAGTGAAGATTCTCGGGCCAAAATAAGCGCCGCCCTCGCAGGCGCCATCGCAGGCAAGCCAGCTCCCACATTTGAATGTATTCACAACTCAACATGTGGGAGCAGGCTTGCCTGCGATGAGGCCCTGACAGACAACGAAGATTAAAGCACCTCCAACTCCGCCATCAAATCACTCAACCGATCCACCTTCTCGGCACTGATTTCATTAGCGGCCAACCCGTCGATATACTCAGCCAACTCCGCCACCGTGCTGCACTCGAACATCGCCCGCAGCGGCACATCGCGCTGCAAGGTTTTCTGCACCCGCGAGGCGATCTGCGTAGCCAGCAAGGAGTGCCCGCCCAGTTCGAAGAAGTTGTCCTGCACCCCAACCCTTTCAACCTTCAACACCTCGGCCCAAATTCCGGCCAGGGTGGTTTCCAGTTCATTGCGCGGCGCCAGGTAGTCCTGGCTGTGCAGTTGGCCGATCTCCAGGGCCGGCAGGGCCTTGCGGTCGAGTTTGCCGTTGGCGTTGAGTGGCAGGCGCTCAAGCCAAAGCCAGTGCAGCGGCACCATGTACTCCGGCAGTTCGGCACGCAGGCGTTGCTTGATGCGGTCCAGACGCTCGCCAGCGTTCAACGGCTCATCGGCTGCCACCAGGTAGCCAACCAGATGCTTGCCGTTAACGCCCTCCTGAACGCCGACCGCCGCATCACGCACTTCCGGTTGTTCGTGCAGGCGCGCTTCGATTTCACCCAGTTCGATGCGGTAGCCGCGAATCTTCACCTGATGGTCGATCCGCCCGACGTACTCCAGCACGCCATCGCTGCGGCGCCGCGCCAGGTCGCCGGTGCGGTAGAGACGTTCGCCCGGTGCGCCAAATGGGTTGGGCACAAAGACTTGGGCGGTGCGTAGCGGATCGCTGACATAACCGCGGCCGACACCGGTGCCGGCGACACACAGTTCACCGACTGCGCCCTGGGGCACCAAGTCGAGCGCACCGTCGAGCAGGTACAAACGGTTGTTGTCGGTCGGCGTACCTATCGGCAGGTAAGTGCCACGGGTCGAGGCCAGGTCAACGCGGAAGAACGCCACATCATCCGAGCACTCCGCCGGGCCATAAGCGTTAACCAGACCTATCTGCGGATAGCGCAGCAACCACTGGTGCGCCAGTTCCGGTGGCATGGCTTCACCGGTGGGCAGCATCCAGCGCAGGCCATCGAGGCCGATACGCTCCTGGGCCAACATGCCCTGGATCAGCGACGGCACACTCTCCAGCACAGTGATGCCCTGTGCTTGAACGTGCGCCAGCAACCCCTGCGGATCATGGGCAATGGTGTTCGGCACAATATCTACCCGCGCACCAAACAGCGGCGCGGCGAGGAACTGCCAGACGGAAATATCAAAGCTTTGCGAAGCGGTCTGGGCGATCACATCCGCGTCGCTCAGCCCCAGATACGGCACCTTGCTCAACTGGTTATTGAGCATCCCGCGCTGTTCGACCATCACGCCCTTGGGCAAGCCGGTGGAGCCCGAGGTATAGATCACGTAGGCGAGGTTGTCCGGGCCGCTATAGAAGCCTGGGTTTTCGCCACGGGCAGGGATTTCCTCCCACACCAGCAGTTGGCAATCGACCCCTTCGAGCAGTTCGATGGCCTGTTCCCGGCACGCCTCGGTGCACACCAGCAAGGGCGTGCGGCTCAGGTCGATGATGCGGCTCAGGCGCGGACCCGGCAGCCCCGGATCCAGCGGCAGGTAGCCAGCGCCGGCCTTGAAACTGCCGATGATCATGCCCAGCAGGTCCAACCCACGTTCAGCCAGCAACGCCACCGGTTGGTCCAGGCCCACACCCGCCGCAATCAGCGCGTGGCCCAGGCCATTGCTGCGGCGGTTCAGCTCGTCATAGCTCCATTGCTGGTCGAGGCAACTGGCGGCGATACGCTGCGGATGCTGCGCCACCTGTTGCTCGAACAACTCGATGTAGCTGCGCTCCAGCGGGTAGGCATGTGCGCTCTGGTTACAGCCTTCCACCAGGAATTCACGTTCCTGCTCGCCAATCAGCGGCAAATCAGCCATGTCGCCATGGAAGCCTTGCACCAGCGCCAGCAGCAGGCGCTTGAACTCACTGAGCATGCCTTGCACGGTGCTTTCGTCGAAGTAGCGCTGGTCGTAGGACAGGTGCAAACCAAGGTCGTCCCCTGGATAACACACGGCAGTCAGCGGGAAGTTGGTGTGGGTGCGCCCGGAATCGGACGTGGCATTCAGGCTTTGCGCACGGTCCAGCACCGAGACTTCCACCGGGGCGTTTTCGAACACAAACAGGCTGTCGAACAACGGCTGGCCCTTGGGCAATTCGCTGTGCTCCTGGATGGTCACCAGCGGCAGGTATTCGTACTCGCGCAGCTGCATATTGCTGTCGAGCAAGGCGCTCAACCACTGGCGCACGCTGCAAGGCTGGCCGTCCTCGGGCAGTTTCACCCGCAGTGCGATGCTGTTGATAAACAGGCCGACGGTACGTTGCATCTCGGGCATCTCTACCGGGCGCCCGGCCACGGTGACACCGAACAACACATCGCGATCGCCACTCAAGCGACGCAGCACCAATGCCCATGCCGCCTGGGCAAAGGTGTTGACGGTGAGCTGGTGCGCCTGCGCCAGTTCACGCAGTTGCGCACCGTCACGGGCATCGAGACGGGTGTAGCAGTCGCCCACCACCATGCCGCCGCTACCGCCGGCATGTTCGCGCAGGAACGGGCGATCGCTCGGGATCGGCGTGGTGCGTTCGAAGCCTTGCAGGTTGTGTTGCCACCACTGGCGCGCTTCATTGAGGTTCTGGCGTTGCAGCCAGGCAATGTAGTCGCGGTAGCGCGGCGGCGTCGCCAGTTGCGCATCGCGACCCTCGCCCAGGGCCATGTAGATATCGAAGAAATCATTCATCAGCAGCGAACGGCACCAGGCATCGATGAGGATGTGGTGGTTGCTCATCATGAACCAGTAACGTGCCTCGCCCACGCGGATCAGGCGCAAGTGGAACGGAGCCTGGTTGAGCAGATCGAAACCGGCTTCACGCTCGGCCTTGAGCAACGCTTGCAGACGCGGTTCCTGCTCATCCTGCGGCTCGGCGCTCCAGTCCAGGTATTCAATCGGCGTACTGCCGGGCTTGTGGATCACTTGCAGCATGTCTTCGCCGACGTTCCAGCAGAACGAAGCGCGCAAGGCTTCATGGCGGGCGATCACCGCTTGCCAGGCCTGGGCGAAACGCTCGGGGTCCAGGGCACTGTTGATGCGGTAACGGTCCTGCATGTAATACAGGCCGGTGCCCGGTTCCAGCAAGGTATGCAGCAACAGGCCCTCTTGCATCGGGGTCAGCGGGTAGACGTCTTCGATGGCGCTGGCCGGAACCGGCAAGGCATCCAGTTGCGCCTGGGTCAGGTGCGCCAGGGGGAAATCGGACGGTGTGAGGCCTCCGGCATCGTCCTGCAGGCAATGGGCGATCAGGCTGCGCAGTTCGGCCAGGTAGGCGTCCGCCAGGTTGCGGATGGTGTGCGCATCGTGGCGCTCACGACTGAAGGTCCAGCGCAGCACCAGCTCACCGCCGTAGACCTGGCTGTCGACACTCAGCTCATTGGGCAGCGGTGCATCCGGGTCATGGGCCAGGCCGGCGGACTCATCCAGCGGGTGGAACAGCGCCTCAGCGCCAAAGCTCTGGTCGAACTGACCGAGGTAGTTGAAGGTGATGTCGGCGCCTGGCAATGCCGCCATGCTGCGTTTGCACAGGTCGTCCGCCAGGTAGCGCAGCACGCCGTAGCCCAAGCCCTTGTGCGGCACGCCGCGCAGTTGCTCCTTGATCGCCTTGATCGAGGCGCCCTGCTCGGCCAGCGGGGTCAGACGCAACGGGTAGGCACTGGTGAACCAACCGACGCTGCGCGTCAGGTCGATCTCATCGAACAACGGTTCGCGGCCGTGGCCTTCCAGCTGAATCAACGCCGAGTCGTGGCCGCTCCAGCGGCACAGCACGCGGGCCAGGGCCGTCAACAACAAGTCGTTGACCTGGGTGCGGTAGGCGCTCGGCGCTTGCTGCAACAGTTGGCGCGTGGTCTCTGCGTCCAGGCGCACGCTGACCGTCTCGGCGTCACGATTGCGCAAGCTGCCTTGCGCGCGTGCCACCGGCAGTGTCACGGCCGGGCCGGCCAACTGGTCCTGCCACAGGCTTAACTCTTCGCGCAGGGATTCGCTGCCGGCGTACGCCTGCAAACGCGCGGCCCAATCGCGCAACGCGCTGGTCTTGGCCGGCAGGCTGACAGACTGGCCGTCACTGAGTTGGCGATAAACGTTTTGCAGATCCTCCAGCAATACACGCCACGACACGCCATCGACCACCAGGTGATGGATCGCGATCAGCAAGCGCTGCTGGCCCTGCGGCCCGTCCACCAGCAACGCACGCAACAGCGGCCCGTGCTCAAGGTCGAGGCTGCGCTGGGTATCGGTGAACAGCGCGGTGCATTGCTCCACGTCGCGCACCTGCGCCTGCATCAGCACGCCGCCTTCCGGCACGGCCAGGTGTTCGGCATGCCACTGCGCGTCGCGCCGGGTGAAGCTCAGGCGCAGCGCGTCGTGATGTTCCAGCACCGCCAGCAACGCTTGCTCCAGGCGATGGGGGTCGAGCAGTAGCAACGGCTTGAGCACCAGCGCCTGGTTCCAGTGCTGGCGCGCCGTAATATCGGTGTCGAAGAACCAATGCTGGATCGGCGTAAGCCCAGAGCTGCCGGTCAATACACCTTGCTCGGCGGTGACCTGCTGCGAACGGGTGGCGACAGCGGCCAGGGTTTGCACGGTCTGGTGCTGGAACAGGTCACGGGGGCTGAAATGGATCCCGGCCTGGCGCGCCCGGCTGACCACCTGGATCGACAGGATCGAGTCACCGCCCAGCTCAAAGAAGTTATCGTCGAGGCCGACTTGCTGCACATTCAACACCGCGCACCAGATGGCGGCCAGGCGGTGTTCCAGCGCATTGCGGGGCGCCACGTAGGCTTGGCGATTGGCCTCAGGGTCCGGCTCAGGCAAGGCGCGGCGGTCGAGCTTGCCGTTGGCGGTCAGCGGCATACTGTCCAGCACGATCAAATGCGCAGGCACCATGTAGTCCGGCAGTTGCGCCTTGAGGTGCGCCTTCAGCGCCTCGCGCAAGGCGACAGGCTCGGCATCGCTGACCAGGTACGCCACCAGTTGCTTGCCGCTCGGTGCATCCAGGGCCAGCACTACCGCTTCGCGCACGGCGGCATGTTCGAGCAAGCGCGTTTCAATCTCGCCCAACTCGATACGGAAACCGCGAATCTTCACCTGGTGGTCGATACGGCCCAGGTATTCCACCAGGCCATCGGCGCGTTGACGCACCAGGTCGCCGGTGCGGTACAGGCGCCCGCCCTTGGCGGTAAACGGATCAGCGACAAACCGCTCCGCCGTCATCCCTGGCCGGCGGTGGTAGCCCTGGGCCAGGCCGGCACCGCCGATATACAACTCACCACTGGCGCCTTGGGGCACCAGCGCCAGGTCGGCGTCGAGAATGTAGGCCACGCGCTCACCGATGATGCTGCCAATCGGCACGCTGCCGGCGCCCTCCTCCAACTGCTGCGGCGCCAGGCTGGCCAGCGGCATCACCACGGTTTCGGTGGGGCCATAGGCGTTGAAGAACACCTCAGGCATGAACGCCGCACGAATACGTTGCAGGTGCTCGCCGGTCAAGGCTTCGCCACCGGTGATGCACATGCGCACCGGCAAGGTCTGCTGCCGGGTCGCCAGCCACTGCGCCAACTGGCTGCCATAGCTGGGGGTAAAGCCAAGGACATTGATGCGATGGGTACGAATCAGCGCGCAGATTTCTTCGGCATCCCACTGGCCCTGGGCGCGCAATACCACGTGGGCACCGCTGAGCAGCGGCACCAGCAAACGCTCGGTGGCAGCGTCGAAGTTGATCGAATAAAAGTGCAGCTCGCAGTCATCCGGACGCATACCGAACCGTTCGATCACCGCCTGACAATGCATGGCGATTTCACCGTGGGACACCACCACGCCCTTGGGCTTGCCAGTGGAGCCGGAGGTATAGATCAGGTACGCCTGGTGTTGCGCCAGGCTCACAAACGGCAGCGCATCGGCAGGGTAATTCTCCAGCACCGGCAGGTCGTCTTCCAGGCACCAGCACGCCACGGTCGTCGGTAATTCGCCGAGGGCTTCGAACATCGCCGCATCGCTGAGCAGCAGGCCGATGTCGCTGTCCTCGATCATGTAATGCAGGCGGTCCAACGGGTATTCCGGGTCCAGCGGCACGTAGGCGCCACCGGCCTTGAGGATCGCCAGCAGGCCGATGACCATTTCCAGCGAGCGCGGCAGTGCCAGGCCGACCCGTACCTGCGGGCCCACCCCGCGCTCGCGCAGCATCCAGGCCAGGCGGTTGGCGCGGGCGTCCAACTCTGCATAAGTGAGGGTCATACCGGCAAAGGTCAGCGCTGGGGCATCGGCACGCTGGCTGGCTTGATGGCTGAACAGCTGATGGATGCATTGGTCGAGGCGATGCTCGCCCTTCTCAACCCCGAGGCTGTCCTGCAATGCGCGCTGTTCATCTGCGCTCAACAACGGCAATTCGCTGAGACGCTGCTGCGGGTTGGCGATCAAGGCGTGCAACAGGTTGCGCCAATGTTCGGCCATGCGCGCAATGCGCGGTTCATCAAACAGGTCGGTGCTGTAGGTCAGGCAGCAACCCAGGCGATGGTCGAGGTCGGTAACTTCCAGGTTAAGGTCGAACTTGGTCGCCCGCGCATCGTTGGCCAGGTACTCGACGGTCATGCCCGCCAGTTGGCGGCTCTGCTGGAACTCCCAGCGCTGCACGTTGCACATCACCTGGAACAGTGGGTTATACGCGGCACTTCGCGCCGGTTGCAGGGCTTCCACCAGATGATCGAACGGCAGGTCCTGGTGAGACTGGCCCTCGATCACCGTATGACGGACTTGCTCGAACAGCTGGGCGACACTCATCTGCCCATCGAGCTGGCAACGCAGCACCTGGGTGTTGAGGAACGCGCCGATCAGCCCTTCGCTTTCCGGACGAATGCGGTTGGCGACCGGCGCACCGATGCGCAGGTCGGTCTGGCCGCTGTAGCGGTAGAGCAACACGGCCAGGGTGGCGGTCATGGTCATGAACAGCGTGAGGCCGCGCTCGGCATTGAAGGCGCGCACGCGGGCCGCCAACTCATCGCTCAGGTCAAAGCGGTACAGCTCGCCCTGGTGGCTTTGTACCGCAGGCCGTGGGCGATCACCGGGCAGTTCCAGCAGAGGATGTTCAGTGCCCAGTTGCGCGGTCCAGTAATCCAGCTGGCGTTGGCGCTCGCCGGACTCCAGCCACTGGCGCTGCCACACGCTGTAGTCGAGGTACTGCACCGGCAGCGGCGCCAGCGGCGAATCGCGTTCATCAATAAAAGCTTCGTACAAGGCGCTGAGTTCACGGGCAAAGATGTCCATGGCCCAGCCTTCGGTGACGATATGGTGCAGGGTCAGCACCAGGTAGTGTTCCTGCTCGCCGGCCTTGACCAGGCAGGCCCGCAGCAGCGGCCCGGTTTCCAGGTTGAACGGGGTGTGCGCTTCTTGATCCGCCAGTTGCTGCAAACGCTGTTGGCGCTCGGTTTCGCTCAGCGCTGAGAAGTCCTGCCAATCCATGCGCACGCCGGTCTGCGGTGCGACCTTCTGGCACGCCACGCCGTCAACGCTCGGGAAGGTGGTACGCAGGGTTTCGTGACGCATGATCAATGCCTGCAACGCCGCCTCGAAACGTTGCACATCCAGCACGCCGCGCAGGCGCGCCATGCCGCCGACGTTGTAGGCCGGGCTGTCCGGTTCCATCTGCCAGAGGAACCACATGCGCTGCTGGGAATAGGACAACGGCACCGGCGCGCTGCGGTCGACCTTGGCGATTGCGCTTTGTTGATTGCGCTGCCCCGCCGCCAGGATCAGCCCGACCTGCTCGACAAAGGCGCCCAACTCACTGGCTTCGAACAGGGTGCGCAACGGCAGCTCGACGTCACACGCCTGGCGGGTGCGCGAGATGATTTGCGTGGCCAGCAACGAGTGCCCGCCCAAGGCGAAGAAGTCATCGCGCAGGCCAATGCGCGGCAGGCCCAAGACCTCGCGCCAGATCGCGGCGATTTGCAGCTGCAAAGGCGTGTGCGGTTCGACGTGTTCGCGGGTTTGCCAGACCGGCTCGGGCAAGGCGCGCCGGTCGAGCTTGCCGCTGGGGCTCAGCGGCATGGCGTCCAGGCGCATCAGCAGCGCGGGCACCATGTATTCCGGCAATTGGGCGGCCAGGGCGGTTTTGACCTGTTGCTCATCCAGTTCGGTGTGGGCGGTGTAATAGCCGATCAACTGCGCGTCGCGCACCAGCACCACGGCTTGGGCGATACCGTCCTGGGCCAGCAGGCGTGCTTCGATTTCTTCCGGTTCCACCCGGAACCCACGCACTTTGACCTGCTGGTCCAGGCGCCCGAGGTATTCAAGCACGCCATCGGCACTCCAGCGCGCCCGGTCACCGGTGCGATACAGGCGTGCGCCCGCCGCACCCAAGGGGTCCGCAACAAAGCGTTCGGCCGTCAGCCCGGCACGACCAAGATAACCACGCGCCAGGCCGATGCCGCCGATGCACAACTCGCCCGGCACCCCGGCCGGCAGCGGGTTGAGCTGCTCGTCGAGCACGCGGCAGATCACATTGCCCAACGGCCGACCAATCGGCGAGCGCTCACCATCGGTGGCGGAGCAATGCCAATGGGTGACGTTGATTGCGGTTTCGGTCGGGCCATAACGGTTGTGCAACTGCACTGCCGGCAACTGCGCCAACACGCGGTTGCGCAACTCGGCGGGCAAGGCTTCGCCGCCGGAGAACATACGGCGCAAGCTGGTGCATTCGGCTGCCAGCGGTTCATCGATAAACAGCTGTAACAACGGTGGCACAAAGTGCAGCGTGGTCACGCCATGTTCCTGCACCAACTGCGCGATGCGGTGCGGGTCGCGGTGTTCACCCGGCCCCGCGAGCACCAGGCGGCAACCGGTGATCAGCGGCCAGAAACACTCCCACACCGACACGTCGAAACTGATCGGCGCCTTTTGCATCAGCACATCGGTTTCATTCAATTGATAGGTGGCCTGCATCCACTGCAAACGCTCGGCCAGCGCGCCATGGGTGTTGCCCACGCCTTTGGGCAGGCCGGTGGATCCAGAGGTGTAGATCACATAGGCAAGGTTATCGGCGTGCAGGTGCAAGCCTGGCGCTTGGGTCGGCCAGTTGTCGAGGTGCAGGCTGTCCATGGCAATCACGCACACGCCTTCGGCAGTCGGCAACTGCTCCAGCAACGCGGTTTGGGTCAGCAGCAGGTGTACGCCACTGTCCTTGAGCATGTAGGCCAGGCGCTCGGCAGGGTAATCCGGATCGAGCGGCACGTAGGCGCCACCGGCCTTGATGATGGCCAGCAGGCCGATCAGCAGTTGCGGCGAACGCTCGGCGGCGATGGCCACACACACGTCCGGGCCGACGCCTTTGTCGCGCAGGTAGTGGGCCAGGCGGTTGGCCTGGGTATGCAGTTGGGCGAAGGTCAGGCTGCCGTGCTGCCAGATCAGCGCAGTGGCGTCCGAATTCTGTTGGCTGAGCAACTCAGGCAGCCACTGCCGGGCCGGCTCGCAGGGCGCTTCGCCCCAGGGTTGCTGCTGGCCGGGCGGCATCAACGACAGGTCGCCGATGGCCTGTTGCGGTTGTTCGCAGACCGCTTGCAACACGCTGACGTAGTGCTCGGCCAGGCGCTGGATAGTCGCGCTTTCGAACAGCTCATCGGCGTAGTCGAACGACAGGCTGAAGCGCCCGTTGCGGTCTTCTTCGCTATGCAGTTGCAGGTCGAACTTGGCTTCGCGGCTGTGCCATGGCAGTTCATCGGCCAACAGCCCCGGCAAGCGGCGCAAGGCACTCAGGTCACGTTGCTGGTGGTTGAACATCACCTGGAACAGGCCCTGTTCACGGGCCTGGGGGAAGGCTTCCAGCAATTGTTCGAAGGGCAAGTCCTGATGGGCCTGGGCCCCCAACGCACTGTGGCGGGTGGCGGCCAGCAGTTGGTCGAACGGCAGGCGCCCGTCCAGCTCGGCACGCAGTACCAGGGTGTTGATAAAGAAACCGATCAGGCCCTGGGTTTCCTGGCGCGGGCGGTTGGCATTGGGCACGCCGATGCGAATATCGCGCTGGCCGCTGTAGCGATGAAGCAAGGTCTGGAACGCCGCCAGCAACAGCATGAACGGGGTCGACTCATGAGCCTGGGCGGTTTGGCGAATCGCGGCGCTGAGGCGTGTATCCAGACGCAGGCTATGCCGCGAGGCGCTGTGCCGATGCTGGGCCGAACGCGGGTGATCGGTGGCCAGGTTCAAGGCCGGATGCTCTTCACCCAACTGCGCTGTCCAGTACGCCAGCTGGCGCGAGCCTTCGCCTTCGGCCAGCCATTGGCGCTGCCAGCTGCCGTAGTCGGCGTAGTGCAGGGCCAGCGGCGGCAGCTCAAGGGGCTGCCCTTGGACAGCAGCGGCGTATAGGCGCGAGAACTCGTCGATCAGGATATTCAGCGACCAGCCGTCGGCAATGATGTGGTGCAGCGTCACCAGCAGTTGGTGATCTTCATCGTTCAGCCGCACCAGGGTAACCCACAGCAGCGGGCCTTTCTCCAGGTCGAACTGGGTACGCGCTTCATCTTCGCGAATCTGCTGCGCACGCGCTTGGCGCTCGGCAGCGGGCAAGTCACTGAGGTCGATGACTTGCAGCGCAAAATCCGTCGCGGCGTCGACACGCTGAAAGCCCTGACCATCGCGCTCGTAAAAGCGCGTACGCAGGGCTTCGTGGCGTTGGATCAGTTGCTGGAAGCTTGCGCGCAACGCCTCTTCATCCAGCTCGCCACGCAGGTGCAAGGCACCGGGAATGGTGTAGGCGCTGCTGTGCGGGTCCAACTGCCAGGTGATCCACAGGCGGTTCTGTGCCAGAGACTGGGGCAGCTCTTCCTGGCGCGACAACGCGTGAATCACGCCCTGGGCGACGCCGCCGTCCTGTTGCAATTGCGCCACGCCCGCCGCGAAGGCAGACAGCGTCGGTGCCTCGAACAGCAGGCGCAGGTTCAGTTCCAGGCCCAGGGTTTCACGCAGGCGGGCGACCACTTGGGTGGCGCTGATGGAGTTGCCACCCAGCAGGAAGAAATGGTCATCGGCGGCCACGCTGGGCAGCTGCAATTGCTCGCACCAGATCGCCGCGATCAGTTGTTGCACATCAGACGCCAGCGCCGCGCCGCTCGCAGCCTCTTGTACTCCGGGGTATTGCGCATAGCTATCGAGGCTGTCATCGGCGTGGCGAATCGCGCAGGCTGCGCGCTGTACCTTACCGCTGGAGGTTTTCGGCAGCGCACCGGGGTTAAGCAGCACCACCACGCTCGGGGCTTGCTGGCAGGACTCGGCCACCGCTTGGCGGATCGCTTTGATCAGTGCTTCTGGCGGCAGGATTTTCTGCACGCTGCGGCTGATTTCCGCAGCAATGCCGATGCCCTCCAGGCCCTGGTCATTCACGGCAAAGGCGGCGACGCGACCTTTGCGCACCACCTCCACTTCACGCTCGATGGTCTGTTCAATGTCCTGGGGGTAGAGGTTGTGGCCGCGCACGATCAGCAGGTCTTTGAGGCGACCGGTGATATACACCTCGCCGTCGCGGATGAAACCCAGGTCACCGGTGCGCAACCAGGTGCGGCCGGCGTGCTGGACGAAGGTCTTGGCGCTGGCTTCGGGGTTGCGCCAGTAACCGTGGGCGATACTCGGCCCCGTGGCCCAGAGTTCGCCGACACAGTTGTCGGCAAGCTCGGTGAGGGTATGCGGGTCGGCGATCAGCACAGCGTGGTCCGGCTGGCTGGTGCCGCAACTCATGATCGCACTGCCCTGCCCCGGTTCGGCACGGTTGGCGGCCAGCGCTTGCTCGTCCACGTGCATCGCGGGAATCCCACAACCACGGGTGCCGCCGGCAACAAACAGGGTCGCTTCGGCCAAACCGTAGGAGGCGAAGAAGTTGTTCGGCGTGAAACCGCAGACGGCGAATTTTTCCGCGAAGCGCTCCAGGGTATCGAGGCGAATCGGCTCGGAGCCGGAATAGGCCACGCGCCAGCGGCTCAAATCCAGGCGTTCGAGGGCCGACTCGCTGACCCGCTCGCTGCACAGGCGGTAGGCGAAATCCGGACCGCCACTGATGGTGCCGCCGTATTCGCTGATCGCTTCCAGCCAACGCAACGGTCGGGCGAGAAAATAGGCCGGCGACATCAACACACAGGGCACGCCGCTGAAAATCGGTTGCAGCAAACCACCGATCAGGCCCATATCGTGGTACAGCGGCAACCAGCTGACGATCACATCATCGGGGTTGAGGTCGATACCGAAGCCACGACGGATCAGCACTTCGTTGGCCACCAGGTTGCCATGGCTGACTTGCACGCCCTTGGGCAAGGCGGTGGAGCCCGAGGTGTATTGCAGGAAGGCGATGTCGTCGGCCTGCAATTGGGGCTCGACCCAGTGCTCGGCAAGCTGCGCCTCCAGGGTGTCCACGCTCAGCACCGGCGGCGCGTTTTCAATCTGCGCCAGGTCCTCGCTGAGGCTGGCAATCGTCAACAACAGGCGCGGCTCGGCATCGCTGATGATCGACAGCAGGCGCTCCTGATGATGGCGGCGCGTGGACTCCGGCGGATACGCCGGCACCGCGATCACCCCGGCGTACAGGCACCCAAAGAACGCTGCGACGTAGTCCGGGCCGCTGGGGAACAGCAGCACCGCCCGTTCGCCCAGGCCGGCATTGGCTTGCAAGGCGGCGGCGATGGTGCGGGCGCGTTGGTCCAGGTCGCGGTAGCTGAGTACCACACTGTGCTCGGCGCTGTCGGCAAGGAAGCGCAACGCGACCTGATCCGGTGTCTGCGCAGCGCGGCGTTGAAGGGACTGGACCAGGGTGCGGGGGAGTTCGAAGGCGTCCATCATGGGGTTCCTGCCTGAAATCGGCTTACGGGAAATTCGGGAAATCGGTGAGGTTCAGCCGGCGGCAAGTTGCCGTGCCGCGCCAATGCGCCAGCGCGCCAAGTGCTCGTCGGCATAGCGCCGAAGGCAGCGCAATACGGCGCTTTCGTGCTGTACGAGAAAGAAGTGATGGCCGTCGAACATATCCAGGGAGAAACCGCTGGCGGCGTCGAGTTGCCAGTCGAGCAACTGGTCGGCGCGTACGCTGTCCTGCTTGCCGCCAAACACATGGATTGGCAGGCCAAGCGGCTCGCGCTCGCCGTAGATGAAGCTGCCGCACAGCAGAAAGTCGGCGCGCAGGATCGGCAACATCAACTGCATCAACTCGGGGCTGGCTAGGGCTTCTTCGCCAGTGCCTTGCAACTCGCGCAGGCGGGCGATCAGTTGGGCATCGGTCTTCTCTATAGCGTATTCGCTGACATCGCGCCGCGCCGGGCCAGCCGTGCCTGAAGCAAATAACGCCAGGGGCGCAGGCACATTGCGCGCGCTCAAGGCATGGGCCAACTCGAACGCCAACAGCCCACCCAGGCTGTGGCCGAACAAGGCATAAGGGCCGTCGAGATCACGGCTGATTTCCTCAGCCAATTGCGCCGCCAGAGCCTTGATATCGCGCTGCAACGGCTCGTCCATGCGCCTGCCGCGCCCGGGTAATTCCAGCGGGCATACCTGCAACCAATCCGGCAGGACGCGACGCCAGCGAGCATAGACCGAGGCGCTGGCGCCTGAGTGGGGCAGGCAAAACAGACGCAGCCGGGCGGGCGTATTCATCACGCAAGCACTCCAAACTGACACATGCCCAATGCACGATAAAAACCCATCTGCTCCTCCTGCGGGTGCTGATCCTTGGCCGTTTGTTAACAAGCCTGTCACCCAGAAGAACGGACGGCCCCGGCAAATAATTAGTCGCAGGCGGCGAGCGAGACGTAGTTCACACCTTCCACAAAGGCATAAGATTAGTTCGCCTTCTCATTTGACAATCATTATCATTCAGCATAATTTGTTGCCCGATGTGTAGGAGGCCTCAGCAAGGACGCCCTCCCCTAACCTCTTTTGCGACAAGGTGATTTCCATGACGGAACAAGTATCCACAGGCAGGTGCGACTCACCCCTTCTGCAGGCGTTCGTCGATAATCGACTGATATTGGTGAAGATCGCCGCACGCATTACCGGGTGCCGCTCCCGTGCCGAAGACGTGGTACAGGACGCCTACTTCCGGTTGCAGTCAGCGCCGACGATCACTTCATCGTTCAAGGCCCAACTGAGTTACCTGTTCCAGATCGTGCGTAACCTGGCGATCGATCATTACCGCAAGCAGGCCCTGGAGCTCAAATACTCGGGGACCGAAGAGGAAGGCTTGAATGTGGTCATTCACGGCGCTTCACCGGAAACCTCCCATATCAATTTCAACACCCTGGAAAACATCGCCGACGCCCTGACGGAACTGCCCCAGCGCACCCGCTATGCGTTCGAGATGTACCGCCTGCATGGCGTGCCGCAAAAGGATATCGCCAAGGAGTTGGGGGTTTCGCCGACATTGGTAAACTTCATGATTCGCGATGCGCTGGTGCATTGCCGCAAGGTGTCGGGCAGCCACAGCGATACGTTTGCGCGCAGGGTTTGAGCGCGGCGGGCCCATGCTGCGGGAGCAGAGGCGTGATGCTGGTACCGATGAGCATGGGTATCCACACAACTCGTGTAGCCGCAACCAACCGTAACCACAATGCGAAGCGAGCCGCTCGTGATCTTGATCTTGATCTGCTTTTGATCTCAGGCGCCCCGTCAAACCACGCTGGCCGTAATTCGCCATGGATTTGGGGGGTAAACCGGCAGGGATGCCGGTTTAGCCGCCCCGCGCCATGGATGGCGCGTGGCGGCGGCCCCCCAAATCCATGGCGGATTACGGGCACACCGAGCCTAAGCGAGGTGCCGAGTGGTGGGGCAAGAGCCTTTTTGGTTACTTTTGGGGCTCTTTTCCAAAAGTGACCCGCTGTAAAAGCGGAACCCTAAGTGGCCGTTACCGCAGGAATGGATATGTACTCGGTCTGATCCAACATCCTGGTCGGCTCTTAGGCCGCCATCGGGGGCAAGCCCCCTCCCACATTTGGATCTTGGCGTGTCAGGTAGATATGCGCCAGCTATCCGACCGTCACGGGAGCCAGCTCCCTCGCGCCCCATCAAAAGGTTTCAAATCCCCCTCAGGGCACTGGCGTCAGATCAATACGATACGGCTCGAAAATCTTCAGCATCTGCCCATTGTCCCGCAAGCCCTTGAGCAATGCGGAAAACGCCTCTGCCGTGATCGGTGCCTTGGGCCGCAGCAACGCGTAATGGTGATACACCTGGTCAATGCGCTCGGACACCAGAAATTGCCCGGCCATGTCCACATTGCGCACCAGAAAATCACTCAGATACGAACGCGTCACCAAGGCAATATCAGCCCGCCCACGCGCGACCATCAACAGGTTGCTGTCATGGGAATAAGTCAAGGTGGCGTTGAAGTGCTGGGCCATGTTCCTGGGATCCGGGTTGAAACCCGCAAAGGCATAGTGATAGCCGCTGAAGACTGCCAGGCGCTTGCCGGCAAGGTCGGCAAAATAGCTTTCGTCGCGACCGGGCTGACGTTGGGCGACGAAGATTTCTGCGTCTTCCAGGCCCATGTCGACGCTGGTATGGGCAATATCCCGCCAGCCCCAGGACGGATTCTCGAAAATCGCCATGTCGACCCGGCCTTGCTCGAAATCGCGGAAACGCCGGGGAATAGATGTGGGCACCAAGACAAACTGGTAGTCGGTTTGCGCAGCGTTCAGGGCCTCGATCAATTGCGGCAGCAAACCGGTATCGGCACCTTGTTCAGGACGTACGGTGTAAGGCGGAAAGTGCGCCGCGCCGATCCTCACCAATTGCGCAGCGCCCGCCTGCGTCCACGCGGCGCTGCCCAGTGCCCATAATGCAAGTCCTGCAGCCAGCCGCCATGGCGAAAACATCGAGGCACACACCGTTGAATATTCTGATGGCGCTAAGCTAGGCGTTTTTATCGGGGGAGACAACGTTCGCCCTCAAATTAATAACGTGCACCTCAATCCGCCTTTAACACCATCAGCAGGGCCTCTTCGGCCAATTCTTCAAGGGTCAGGCTGCCCTGGGTACGGAACCAGGTAGTGGTCCAGGACAACGCGCCCGTCAGGAAGCGCCGAGTAATAAACACGTCACCGCGGATATACCCGGCGGTCTTGGCCTCACCCAATACCTGCAACCAGATATCTTCATAAACGTCGCGCAAGGCCAGCACCTGGGCCTGGCCCTCGGCCGACAGCGAACGCCATTCGTAGACCAGCACCGCCATGGCCTCGCCGCTGCCGCCCATGATCGACTGCAACTCGCAGCGAATCAGCGCCAGCACACGCTCGCGCACAGTGCTCGCCTCTTCCAGCGCGGCGCGCATCATTGCGGTGTTGTAGTGGATGGTTTCTTCCATCACCGCCCGCAGAATCTCGTCCTTGCTCTTGAAATGATGAAAGATGCTGCCCGACTGTATGCCCACGGCGCTGGCAAGGTCACGCACGGTCGTGCGCTCAAAACCCTTGTTGCGAAACAGGTGAGCCGCGGTTTGCAGCAATTTGCCCCGGGCGCTCTCGGGGTCGGTCAATCGGCCACCGGCGACCATGGCGCGCATCACCCCCAGGGCTTTGTGCTCATCCATGCTGCTCTCCTTCACTTGTGCTGACATCTTGGGCGGCAATTTAGGCCGTGGCCGCCACCCAAGCAAGCGCTTGGGTAAAACTTGTGCGCACAGTTTACAAACCAAGCGCTTGCTTGGTAGTCTCGACGCCAGCCCCTGGAGGAAGGATTTCTCATGAGCAAAACGGTTCGTATCGGCTGCGCCAGCGCCTTCTGGGGTGACACCTGCACGGCGGCCGCTCAATTGGTGCAAGGCGGCGCCCTGGATTACCTGGTGTTCGACTACCTGGCGGAAGTCACCATGTCGATTCTCGCCGGAGCACGCATGAAAGACCCCAAGGCCGGTTACGCCACGGACTTTGTCGAGGTCCTCACGCCCTTGCTGGCGGATCTCCAACGCCAGGGCATCCGCGTGATCAGCAATGCCGGCGGCATCAACCCCCAGGCCTGCGCCGCCGCCCTGCAAGCGGCCTGCGACCAGGCCGGCATTGCGCTGAAAATCGCGGTGCTGCTCGGCGATGACCTGCACCCCCAACTCAAACACCTGCCCAACGTCACCGACATGTTCAATGGCGCCCCGCTGCCACCTTTGTGCGTGTCCGCCAATGCCTACCTTGGCGCGCCGGGGATTGCCCAGGCCCTGGGGCTTGGCGCCGATATCGTCATCACCGGCCGAGTGGTCGACAGCGCGGTGGTCAGCGCGGCCTTGGTGCACGAGTTCAACTGGTCATGGCAAAACTACGATCATCTGGCCCAGGCCGCCCTGGCCGGGCATATCATCGAATGCGGTGCCCAGTGCACCGGCGGCAATTTCACCGATTGGCGCGACGTACCGGACTACGAGCACATCGGCTTCCCCATCGTCGAAGTCAGCGCCGACGGCCAGTTCACCGTCAACAAAGTCGAAGGCAGCGGCGGCCTGATCAGTGAACTCAGCGTGGCCGAACAACTGCTGTATGAAATCGCTGATCCGCGCGCCTATCTGCTGCCGGATGTGATCTGCGATTTCAGCCAGGTCAAGTTGCAGCAGCAAGGCAAGCATTCAGTGCGCGTGCACGGCGCCAAGGGGCTGCCACCCACCGATCAGTACAAGGTCAGCGCCACCTATCCTGATGGTTTCCGCTGTACCGCCAGTTGCCTGCTTGCCGGGATCGACGCGGTGGCCAAGGCCGAGCGGGTCAGCCAGGCGATCATCAACAAGACCGAGCAACTGTTCAGCCAACGCGGTTGGGCGCCCTACACCGACGTGAACATTGAGCTGCTGGGCAGCGAAGCCACCTACGGCGCCCATGCCCGGCGTGAGGATTGCCGCGAAGTGGTGATGAAACTGGCCGTGAGGCACCCGAGCAAACAGGCCCTGGTGCTGTTCGCCCGCGAGATCGCGCAAGCGGCCACCGGCATGGCGCCGGGGCTCACCGGCATCGTCGGCGGGCGGCCTACGGTCTACCCGTTGATTCGGCTGTTTTCGTTTCTGATCGACAAGGCGGCCTGTGCACTGAGCATCGATTATCAAGGCCAACGCCATGCCGTCGAACTGCCCGCCGCGCTCCCCCTACGCACGCCCGCTGCCCCCATCGAACCGCCCAAACCCCAAGGCCGCGCCGACGCCAGCGTGCCTCTGGTGAAACTTGCCGTGGCGCGCTCCGGTGACAAGGGTAACCACAGCAATATCGGCGTGATCGCCCGCCACCCCGACTATCTGCCATGGATCGCCGAAACGCTGACCCGGGAGGTGATCGTCGACTGGATGAGCCACGTGCTCGACCCCCTTCACGGCCGCGTCGAGCGCTGGTATCTACCCGGCAGCCACAGCCTGAATTTCCTGCTGGAAAATGCCCTGGGCGGCGGTGGTATCGCCAGCCTGCGCATCGACCCGCAAGGCAAAGCCTTTGCCCAGCAACTGCTGGAAATCCCCATCGCCGTGCCGCAACACATTGCCGACCAACTCACCTAAAGGACCGTCGCCGTGGCCTTCGACTCGATCTTCAAAGCCGACCTGTTCCAGGGGCAAACCGTGATTGTCACCGGAGGCGGCAGTGGCATTGGCCGCTGCACCGCCCATGAGCTGGCGGCCTTGGGCGCTCGCGTGATCCTGGTGGGTCGCAAGCCGGAAAAACTGCAGAAGGTCGCAGCGGAAATTGCCGAAGATGGCGGCGACGCCCATTGGCATGTCTGTGATATTCGTGATGAAGAAGCGGTGAAGGCGCTGGTCACGCAGATCCTGCACGACCATGGCCACATCCATGGCCTGGTCAATAACGCCGGCGGCCAATACCCCTCGCCCCTGGCCGCCATCAACCAAAAGGGCTTTGAAACCGTACTGCGCACCAACCTGGTGGGTGGTTTCCTGGTGGCGCGGGAAGTGTTCAACCAGTCGATGAGCAAGCACGGTGGATCAATCGTCAACATGCTCGCCGACATGTGGGGCGGTATGCCCGGCATGGGCCATTCCGGCGCAGCGCGCGCGGGCATGGATAATTTCACCAAGACCGCCGCGTTTGAATGGGGCTATGCCGGGGTGCGCGTCAACGCCGTGGCGCCCGGCTGGATTGCCTCCAGCGGCATGGACACCTATGAAGGCGCGTTCAAGGCCGTGATCCCCACCTTGCGCGAGCATGTGCCGCTCAAACGCATCGGCACCGAGTCGGAAGTCAGCGCGGCCATCGTTTTTCTACTCAGCCCGGCCGCGGCCTTTGTCAGCGGCAGCACGCTGCGCATCGACGGTGCCGCCAGCCTGGGCAGTCGGGCATGGCCGCTGCACAAGGCGCAGGCGCCGAGCCAACCCTTCAATGGGTTCCACCGGGCCTATCTGCCGGATGTGCTCAAGACGGAGCAATAACGCGATGCCGACGATTGAAACCCTGGTCGATCCCCACAGCCCACAGTTCACGCAGAATCGCGCCGCCATGCTGGCCGCCATTGCCCAGTTGCATCAACTGGAACACAACCTGCTGGCCAAGGCTGAGGAGGCCAGGCCCAAGTTCGACAAGCGCGGCCAATTGCTGCCCCGCGAGCGCCTCAACCTGCTGCTCGACCCGGGCGCGCCGTTTCTGGAACTGGCCAGCCTGGCCGGCTACAAACTCCACGACGACAAGGACGGCAGCGCCGCCGGTGGCGGGCTGATCGCCGGCATCGGCTATGTCAGCGGCGTGCGTATGTTGGTGGTGGCCAACAACAGCGCGATCAAGGGCGGCACCATTTCCCCCTCGGGCCTGAAGAAATCCCTGCGCCTGCAACAGATCGCCATGGAGAACAAACTACCGGTGGTGACCCTCGCCGAAAGCGGCGGCGCCAACCTCAATTATGCCGCCGAGATTTTCGTCGAAGGCGCGCGCAGCTTTGCCAACCAGGCGCGCATGTCGGCGATGGGCCTGCCGCAGATCACCGTGGTGCATGGCTCGGCCACAGCAGGCGGTGCGTATCAGCCGGGCTTGTCGGATTACGTGGTGGTGGTGCGCGGCAAGGCCAAGCTGTTCCTTGCCGGGCCACCACTGCTCAAGGCCGCCACCGGCGAAGTCGCCAGCGACGAAGATTTGGGCGGTGCGCAGATGCACGCGCAAACCGCCGGCACCGCTGAATACCTGGCGGAAAATGATGCCGATGGCGTGCGTATCGTGCGAGAAATTGTCGGTCTGCTGCCGTGGAATGACCGGCAGCCGCCAGCGGTAAAAAACACTTATGCCGAGCCGCTGTACCCCATCGACGAGTTGCTGGGGCTGATCCCCGATGATCCGAAAAAGCCCTACGACGTGCGCGAAATCCTCGCGCGCCTGGCCGACGCCTCTCATTTCCTGGAGTTCAAAAGCGAGTTCGACGCCCATACCGTCTGCGGCCATCTGCATATCCAGGGCCGCGCCGTTGGTGTGATCGGCAACAACGGCCCCATCACGCCGAAAGGCGCGAGCAAAGCCGCGCAGTTTATCCAGCTGTGTGATCAGAGCCGTACGCCGCTGCTGTTCCTGCACAACACCACCGGCTTCATGGTTGGCACCGAGTCCGAACAGCAAGGGGTGATCAAGCACGGTGCAAAGATGATTCAGGCGGTGGCCAACGCCCGCGTGCCTAAACTCACGGTGGTGGTCGGTGGCTCCTACGGTGCCGGTAACTATGCGATGTGCGGGCGCGGCCTTGACCCCCGTTTTATATTCGCCTGGCCCAACAGCCGCACAGCGGTAATGGGCGGCGCGCAAGCCGGCAAGGTGCTGCGCATCGTCACCGAGGCCAAGCAGTTGAAGGACGGCCTGGTGCCCGACCCAAAGGTGCTGGACATGCTCGAACAGGTCACCGCGCAGAAGCTCGACAGCCAGTCCACCGCGCTCTACGGCAGCGCCAATCTGTGGGATGACGGGTTGATCGATCCACGGGATACCCGCACCTTGCTTGGGTTCCTGCTGGATATCTGCCATGAGGCTGAACTAAGGCAACTGCAACCGAACAGCTTTGGTGTGGCGCGATTCTAATCAGGAGAACAATAAAAATGATCTTCACCCAGGAACACCAGGAACTGCGCCGCACCGTGCGCGCCTTCGTCGACCGCGAGATCAACCCCCATGTCGACGAGTGGGAAAAAGCCGGGCGCTTTCCCATCCATGAGATCTTCCGCAAGGCCGGCGACCTGGGCCTGCTGGGTATTTCCAAGCCGCAGCAGTTCGGCGGTATGGGCCTGGACTACAGCTACTCCATCGTCGCCGCCGAAGCGTTCGGTAGCATCCACTGTGGTGGCATCCCCATGTCCATCGGCGTGCAGACCGACATGTGCACCCCGGCCCTGGCTCGCTTCGGCTCCGATGAATTGCGCGAAGAGTTCCTGCGCCCGGCCATCAGCGGTGAACAGGTCGGCTGCATCGGCGTGTCGGAAACCGGCGCCGGCTCCGACGTGGCCGGGCTCAAGACCCATGCGCGTAAAGACGGCGACGACTATGTGATCAACGGCAGCAAGATGTGGATCACCAACTCGCCCAGCGCTGACTTTATCTGCCTGCTCGCCAACACCTCCGATGACAAGCCGCATATCAACAAGTCGCTGATCATGGTGCCGATGAACACCCCGGGCATCAGCGTCAGCCCGCCCCTGGAAAAGCTCGGCATGCACAGCTCCGAAACCGCGCAGGTGTTCTTCGACGGCGTGCGTGTGCCGCAGCGCAACCGCATCGGCCATGAAGGCGCAGGCTTCATGATGCAGATGCTGCAGTTCCAGGAAGAGCGCCTGTTTGGCGCGGCCAATATGATCAAGGGCCTGGAGTACTGCATCGACAGCACCATCGAATACTGCAAAGAGCGCCAGACCTTCGGCAAGGCGCTGATCGACAACCAGGTGATCCACTTCCGCCTGGCCGAACTGGCCACCGAAATCGAGTGTCTGCGTGCGTTGGTCTACCAGGCTACCGAGCAGTACATCAAGGGCCAGGACGTGACTCGCCTGGCGTCCATGGCCAAGCTCAAGGCCGGACGCCTGGGCCGTGAGGTCAGCGACAGTTGCCTGCAATATTGGGGCGGCATGGGCTTCATGTGGGACAACCCGGTGGCCCGCGCCTACCGCGACGTGCGCCTGGTATCGATTGGCGGCGGTGCCGACGAAATCATGCTGGGCATCATCTGCAAACTGATGGGCACCCTGCCCGGTAAAAAGCCATGAGTACCCTGCTGCTGGAAGCCCATAACGGCGTGCTGCATATCACCCTCAACCGGCCCGAATGCCGCAATGCAATGAGCCTGGCCATGGTCAAGGAACTGCGTGCAGTACTGGCGCAATTGGACAGACAGGTACGCGCCGTGGTGATCAGCGGTGCGGGGGGGCATTTCTGCGCGGGGGCCGATGTGAAGGACCTGGTCGGCGCGGGGGATCAGTTACACGCGTTGAACCGCGCGTTCGGCACCTTGCTGCAAGAGGTGCAAGCACTGCCGCAGGTGGTAATCGTAGTGCTGCAAGGCGCGGTGCTGGGCGGTGGGTTTGGGTTGGCCTGTGTGAGCGATATTGCGATCGCCGAACACAAGGCGCAGTTCGGCTTGCCGGAGACCAGCCTGGGGTTGTTGCCGGCGCAGATAGCGCCGTTTGTGGTCAAGCGCATCGGCTTGACCCAGGCACGGCGGCTGGCGCTGACGGCGGCGCGGTTTGATGGGATCGAGGCTGGCCGTTTGGGCGTGGTGCATTTTGTCGAGCACGATGCCCAGGCACTGGCGCAGCGGCTGGATGAAGTGTTGGGGCAGGTATTGCAGTGCGCGCCGGGGGCCAATGCGCGAACCAAATCCCTGTTGCTGGCAAGCGTGGATGAGCCGCTTGATGCAGTACTGGACCGCGGGGCGCAGTGGTTTGCCGAGGCGGTGGCGAGCGAGGAAGGGATTGAGGGGACGCAGGCGTTTGTGCAGAAGCGAAAGCCGGGTTGGTCTCGATGACGCCATCGCAGGCAAGCCAGCTCCCACAGGGAACACATTTCAAATGTGGGAGCTGGCTTGCCTGCGAAGAGGCCCCAACACACGCCACATCCAGTAAGGGATAACCCAATGCCCGCCTTCACCAAAATCCTGATCGCCAACCGCGGCGAAATCGCCTGCCGTATCCAGCGCACTGCCCAAGCCCTGGGCTACCGCACCGTGGCCGTGTACAGCGACGCCGACACCCATGCCCTGCACGTGCAGATGGCTGACGAAGCCGTGAATATCGGCCCGGCTCCCGTACAACAGTCATACCTGAACATCGCCGCCATCCTCGACGCCGCCCGACGCACCGGCGCCGACGCCATCCACCCAGGCTACGGCTTCCTTTCGGAAAACCCCGACTTCGCCCGCGCCTGTCAGAACGCCCATATCGTTTTCATCGGCCCCAGCAGCGAAGCCATCGAGCTGATGGGCAGCAAGCGCCTGTCGAAGATCGCCATGCTCGACGCCGGTGTGCCCTGTATCGCCGGTTACCAAGGCAGCGCCCAGGACGACGCCACGCTGCAACAGGAAGCCGAGCGCATCGGCTTCCCGCTGATGATCAAGGCCAGCGCCGGTGGCGGCGGGCGTGGCATGCGCCTGGTACACCAACCTGAACAGCTGCTGGAGCAACTGCGCACTGCGCGCTCCGAGGCAATGAACGCTTTTGGCAGCGACGAACTGATTCTTGAGCAGGCCCTGATCGACCCGCGCCACGTTGAGGTGCAAGTGTTCGGCGATCGCCATGGCAACCTGATCTACCTGGGCGAGCGCGACTGTTCGATCCAGCGCCGCCATCAGAAAGTCATCGAAGAAGCGCCCTGCCCCGTGATGACGCCCGAACTGCGCCAGGCCATGGGCGACGCGGCGCTCGAGGCCGGGCGGGCGGTGAGCTACGTCGGCGCCGGTACCGTGGAGTTTCTGCTCGACCGCAATGGCCGGTTTTATTTCCTGGAAATGAACACGCGCCTGCAAGTCGAACACCCGGTGACCGAGCTGATCACCGGCCTTGACCTGGTGGCCTGGCAACTGCACATCGCCGCCGGCCAGCCGCTGCCGCTGGCACAAGCCGATGTGGTGCTGAGCGGCCACGCCATGGAAGTACGCCTGTACGCCGAAGACCCGGCCCAGGGCTTCCTGCCGCAAACCGGTGAGGTGCTGCGCTGGGAGCCTGCCGCCTGCGTGCGCATCGACCATGGCCTACGCGAAGGCGAAACCATCAGCCCGTTCTACGACCCGATGCTGGGCAAGATCATCGCCCACGGCGCCACTCGCGAAGAAGCTCGCCGAAAGTTGCTGCGGGCAGTGGAAGACACCGTGCTACTGGGTGTCACCACCAATCAGCGGTTTTTGGTTGATTTGCTCAAGCAGCCGGATTTTATCGCCGGCGAGTTCAGCACCGCCTTTATCGCCGAACGCTTCGGCCAGCTACTGCCCCAAGCGCCATCGACTGAACAGCTCAGCCTGGCCGCAGCGCTGTTTTACCGGCACAGCGCCGACCAGCATCCCCACGGCCTGGCGGGATGGCGCAACACCGCCAATGTGCCGTGCACCTACCGCCTGGAGGTCAATGGCCAAACCCACACCGTGAGTGCCGACGACCTGCAACTCACCATCGACGGTCGCTGGGTCACCTGGGTGCTCAACGGCATCCGCCGGCGTACCGCCTACTACATCGACGATACCCAACTGTGGCTGCCCGGCGTGAAGGTGACCAACCGCACCCAGCAGGTCGCCAGCCGCCAGGTGGATGCCAGCAGTGGCACGGTCAAGGCGCCGATGGATGGCGCCATTGTCGATATCCAGGTCAGCGTCGGCGACACAGTCACCAAAGGCCAACTGTTGCTGGTGCTCGAAGCGATGAAAATGGAGCACCCGCTGAAGGCCGGGATCGACGGCATCGTCAAGGCGGTGCAGGTCATGGCGGGCGATCAGGTGCGCAATCGTCAGGTTTTGCTACAGATCGAATAACGCCCTAGGCGGAACTACAGGGCCGGGCTACGCTCTATCCCCATCAGAAAGGGACGAGTACGGGAACCTGCACCATGCCTCATTGGCTGATTATTGACCTTGAAGCCACAACGGATGACGGCGGTTGGCCCGTGACGGAGATGGAAGTCATCGAGATCGGCGCCAGCCTGGTCAACCGCCAGGGCCGCGAACTGGATCACTTTCAGCGCTTTGTGCGGCCACTGCGACGGCCGTTGCTGACGCCCTTTTGCCGCAAGCTGACCCATATCACCCAAGCCAATATCGACGCAGCCACACCGATCACCGAGGTGTGGCCGCTGTTCGAGCGCTGGCTGGGCCAGCACCAGGCACGCCTGGAAGGCTGGGCCAGCTGGGGTGATTACGATCGCGTGCAACTTGAACTCGAATGGCAGCGCCATGGCCTGTCCAGCGCCCTGGGGCAAACGCCCCATGTAAACCTCAAGCAACGCTTTGCCAAGGCCCGGCGCCTGGACAAACCACTGGGGCTCAATGGTGCGCTGCAATTGGCGGGGATGCAGTTCAATGGCCAACAGCATCGCGCCCTGGAAGACGCGCGTAACACCGCACGCCTGTTACCGTTGATTTTGCCGGTCTAGGCAGCTCCCGTGGGCTTGGGCATACTGGCCGACCTTTCCAGACCCTTTTTCCGAGGATTCACCCATGTTCAAAGTCAACGAGTACTTCGACGGCACCGTCAAGTCGATCGCTTTCGGCACTGCAGAAGGTCCGGCGACCATCGGCGTGATGGCTCCGGGTGAATACGAATTCGGTACCGCCCAGCGTGAAATCATGCATGTGGTCTGCGGCGCACTGATCGTCAAACTGCCCGACGCCGAGTGGGAAACCTTCGCCGCCGGCAGCCAGTTCAACGTACCGGCCAACAGCAAGTTCCAGTTGAAGGTCGCCGTGGACACCGCTTACCTGTGTGAATACCGCGGCTAAGTATCACCGGTAAACAAAAATGCCCGTCTCCAGCGAGACGGGCATTTTTTATTCCAGGACCGTCACCGGCATCCCGACTTCCAAGTGGCCGATGCCATCGTTGACCAGGTTCTGGCCGAACATCGCGCCCTTCTCGGTCTTGCGATAGGTCTCCAGCGTCGCGAAGGGTTCGCGGTCGGGGCTGCGCTCGCCGGTGCGGGGATCAATGGTGGTTAGGATGCAACGCGAGCACGGCTTGACCACCCGGAACTCCACATCGCCGATGCGCAAGCGCTTCCAGCCATCCTCGGCAAAGGCTTGAGCGCCTTCGATCACCAGGTTGGGACGAAAACGCAGCATCTCCATCGGGCGGCCGATCTTCTCACACAAGTCATCCAGGGAGCCTTGGCCGATCAGTAACAGCGGGTAGCCGTCGGCAAAGCCGACCTTGTCGTCATCCTTGCCGTAGCCGGCTTCGGTGGTGCGCGCACGTTCCAGGGGAAGCTGCACCAGGCGCGTAGGCTTGCCGATAAACTCGCTGACCCAGGCGGCCGCCTCATCGCCAGCATCGGGTACGCGCAGGGTGTCGCGCCAGATGGTCACGCCGCGCAGTTCACTGGCACCCTCCGGCAACGCCACCTCCAACGATGAGTAGCCCGGCGAACTCAAGGTCAGGCCGCCAGCGTCGTTCCACAGCGCCGACAGTTGGCTCATCTTCGCCACCGCCCGCTGCGTCAGGAACCGCCCACTGGCTTCGTCCACCAGCATCCAACGTCGATCCCCTTGCAGGCCGAGTTTATCCAGGCCGATGTGCTGCAAGGCTTCGGCCTTGCCGGATTTGAGGGGGTAACGGTACAACGCGCTGAGACGAAGCATGGGCCTGCCTTCCTGGGAAACAAAGTGTCATCCTAAAGTCAGGCGGGCACTTCGTCCAACATCAGTCGCTCGCGCACCACATCCACCAGCTTGTCCGGCTGGAATTTGGAGAGGAAATTGTCGCAGCCGACCTTTTTCACCATTGACTCATTGAAGCTGCCCGACAGCGAGGTGTGCAGCACCACATAGAGGCCGCGCAGGCGCGGGTCGTTGCGGATTTCGGTGGTGAGGCGGTAGCCGTCCATCTCGGGCATTTCGGCGTCGGTGAAGATCATCAGCAGCTTGTCGGTCATCACCTGGCCGCTGTCGGCCCAGGCTTTGAGCATGTTCAACGCCTTGAGACCGTCGCTGGCGATGTGCATCTTCACCCCCAACTGTCCCAGGGTATCGCGCAACTGCGACAGCGCCACGTTGGAGTCGTCCACCAACAGCACTTCGCGACCACGGGCACGTTCGAGCACCGGGTCTTCGAGTTTTTCCCGCGAGACCTTGGCGTTATAGGGCACGATCTCGGCGAGGACTTTTTCCACGTCGATGATTTCCACCAACTGGTCATCGACCTTGCTGATGGCAGTAAGGTAGTGCTGGCGACCGGCGCTGGTCGGCGGCGGCAGGATGGCTTCCCAGTTCATGTTGACGATGCGGTCAACGCCGCCCACCAGAAACGCCTGCACCGAACGGTTGTATTCGGTGACGATGATGGTGCTGTTGGGCCCCGGCACCAAAGGGCGCATACCGATGGCCTGGGACAAGTCGATCACCGGCAAGGTCTGGCCCCGCAGGTTGACCACCCCGCACACGAATGGGTGGCGCTGGGGCATCAGGGTCAGCTTGGGTAACTGCAGCACTTCCTGCACTTTGAACACGTTGATCGCGAACAACTGCCGACCGAAGAGGCGGAACATGAGAATTTCCAGGCGATTCTCACCCACCAATTGCGTGCGTTGATCTACCGTGTCGAGAATGCCGGCCATTAAAAGCTCCTGGTGTACACGCCGCAGGCGCGTTGAGAGGGTGTGCAGTCGTATAGGTACATTATCGGCGGCAAGCGCCGGACCTTGACCCCAATAAAATGCCATGTAAATCCATTGATGTCACACTGACATCATGCTTTACTGCTTCGGCCCTTGATACTGTTTCAAGGCGCCGTGCGCGACAGTCGAACCGACGTGCAGTTCCACCATATAGGGGGTTCCCCTATACGCAATCAGGCCCAACCTGATATTCGCGATATCTAATAGCCATTAATGTGACGCCATTCTCATTGCATGAATGGAGTCAGGCTTTTGTTTGCCATCCCCAGCCCTTGGCCCACGGGCCTTTCAGGCACTCACGTATCGGCAACTGAAGTCGTGTCATCCCGCACCCCAGGGGCTACATACGACTTTCGTGAGCATTTCAATAAACGTCCTACTGAAACATCGGAAGCGACCTACAAGTCCAAGTCGTATTTCAGCGCTAGTTTTAAGCCATTCACCCGGTGCGACATCTCATCACCCGACCTTACGTTGCGGAGACTTGCATGATGAATAGCGCAAACGAATGGCAAACAGCACTTCTCGCGTTTCTGGGCGAGGCTCAACTGCTTCTGGGCAAATCCGAAGAGTGTTTGAGCCATCTGCATTTGATCCGCAACGACAGCGACGCCATCGACTGCATGAAAGCCAGCTTGGCCAAACTGGCTGAAAAAGCCGATGGCCTGGCGCTGCAGGCAATCAGCGAGTTCTCGGGGCATCTGCAAAATCTGATCGCCAATGCCCAAAGCCCTCTGCAGTTGCATGACGAGGCGCTGGACGCGCTGCATGACTGCCTGACCCTGCTGGCCTGGCAACTGGAACTGATCGACACCCGCACCGGTGAACTGAGCCTGGATGACAGCGAGCAAACTTCATTGATCGCAACGGTTGCCTTGCAGATCCCGCAAAAGGATTTGAGCCGTACACCGCCGCAGCATCTGCATCATGGGTCGTGAGCGTCGTGCAGGTCGTATTTAACTGCCGAGTTATCTAAAAACGACCGGCTTGGACGCAATGGGAAAATATCAATTAGCCATCAATGTAATAATTATACAAACCAACTTCGTTAATACAACTTTCCGCTTTCAACTCTGGGATTAACGGCCAGAGTATTTGTGTGGGCCATAAACCAATCAGGCGACCAACGGTAAGCGGGGTGGTACTATGCCCCGCTCGAAGTGATTTAACTTCAACATGCTTAAAGACGATTTGGCAGCGCACTCCAAACAGAGCCCGGTCAACCGGCCTCACCGCAGTGAACCCTCATTGGCTCCATCCGCTATGTACGCGAGTTTCAAGTCACTTATCGCCAGGTCCGTGTCCCGCAGCCATGTGCGCCGACTCACCCTTGCGCTGTGCCTGTGCTCATTGCTGGGCAGCCTGTGGGCCTATCTGCAGGACGCGCCGCTGCCGTTGCCGATCCTGCTGCTCAACTTCGCCACGCTGGTGGTGGTGGGGCTGCAACAGTGGAATTCGCGCAAAGCCATCAAGTTCGAGCCCCAGGAGCTGGCCGACCGCTTGCTGCAAGTGCAGGAGAACGAACGCCACCGGCTCAGCCGCGAACTGCATGACGATATCGGCCAACTGCTGACCGCCGCCAAACTGCAAAGCGAATGGTTGCAGCGCCGCCTGCCCCCGGACCTGAACACCCATTGCACGGTGCTGTGCAATACGCTCAATGAAACCCTGGCCAAGGTGCGCGACGTCTGCGCCATCCTCAACCCCCGCCAACTGACCAGCCTGGGCCTGGAAGCCAGCCTGCGCGCGCACCTGCTCAAGACCCTGGAAAACACCCAGGTGTGCTGGAGCCTGGAGTGTCAGCAACGGCTCACCGGCATCCCCGAAGAAGTGGCCGTGGCGGCCTTTCGCATCACCCAGGAAGCGGTGACCAACATGCTTCGCCATGCAAAGGCGCGCAACCTGCTGGTGCGCCTGCAACGCCTGCCTGAAGGCCTGTCGCTGATGATCTGCGATGACGGCCAGGGGTTCTCGCCTGCCCCCGACCCGGGCCGGGAAGGTCAACGGGGCATGGCCGGTATGTGCGAACGGACACACCAGCTGGGGGGCACCTTTTCCATCAGCAGCCAGCCTGGCAACGGCACCCGTATCAACGCACTTTTCCCCTGGGCGCCCCGCGCTCTCGAACGGGCCAGCGCCCCTAAGGTTCTCGAGTGACCTGCAATTTACTCCTGGTGGATGACCACGCACTGATTCGCGCCGGTGTGCGTGCGCTGATTCTGGATATTCCCGGCTACAGCGTCATCGGCGAAGCCAGCGATGGCGCACAACTGCTGGCGCAATACAGCGCCTTGCAGCCGGATATCGTGCTGCTCGATCTGTCGATGCGGCACACCGGTGGGCTGGATGCCTTGCAGCAACTCAAGCGCTTTTACCCCAACTGCAAGGTGCTGATTCTGTCGATGCACACTGAACCAGACCTGATCATGCGCGCGCTGGAGTCCGGAGCCCACGGCTACCTGCTCAAGGACACCACCGCCAACGAGTTGGAACATGCCCTGCTGGCCCTGCGTAACAACGAACGCTACCTGAGCCCCGCCATCGCCCACACGGTGATCAACCAGGCGCTGATCCGCAGCCAGAGCCCCAGCACCCCCGTTGCCCACGGCCATAACCTGACGGCGCGGCAACTGGAGATTTTGCGTTTGATCGTACGTGGCAAGTCCACCCGGGAAATCGCCCAGGGCCTGGGTCTGAGCATCAAGACTGTAGAGGCCCATCGCTCGCAGATCATGAAGCGCTTGCAGATTTTCGACGTGGCGGGCCTGGTGTTATTCGCCGTGCGTGAGCAAATCATCAGCCTGGACGACTAACGGCGAACCCAGCGGCAGATGCACGCGAAGCGCCTTGGGCAACGCTTCGAAATGCAGGTCGTCGCCTTCCAGCGGCTCGCCATCGAGGTTGATGTACAAGCCTTGGGCGACCTTGATATTGACCCATGGCAGACGTGCGCGAACGAACATGGTGTCCAGCCCCCAGCCATTGTTCATCAATTCACGCAGGGTGCCGACCACTTCCTGGGGGGCTGGCAGGATGCTGACGTCGAGCAATCCATCATCGGCCAATGCGCCGGGGCACAGGACATGCCCGCCACCGGCCTGGCGACCGTTGCCGATACCCAGCGCGAGCAGCTCGCCTTTCCAGTGGAAATCCGGGCCTTCCAGCTCCCCGTAGGCAGCCTTCAATTCACTGAAGCGCGACAAACCAGTGAACAGGTAGGCGGCGCCGCCTAGGACTTTCTTCAGGTCTTCGGAGGTGTTGGCCGTGACCTGGCTACCGAAACCGCCGGTGGCCATGTTCAGGAAGATCTGCCCGCCCACCTGGCCGAGGTCGATGGCCTTGGGCTCGACATCAAGCAACGCCAGGGCGCCGGCCGGTTCCAACGGCACGCCCGCGGCCTTGGCAAAGTCATTGGCGGTGCCCAGGGGCATCAACACCAGGCTGGCGTCGGCCTTGGCCAGCGCCATGGCCTCGGCCACATCGCGCAGCGTACCGTCGCCGCCGCCGGCGATGATATGGGTGTAGCCGTCAGCCAGGGCTTCATCGACCAGCCGCTGGGCATCACCACCCTCCCACGTCACCCGCACCGCCAACTCCCAACCCTGCTCACGTCGGGCCAGCACGGCGGCACGCACGTCCTCGTTCAGGGCTTGTTTGCCGTGAAGGATCAACAGGGCTTTGGGGGTGGTCATTTGAGGGTATCTCCTGGGTCAAGGTGCTTGAAGGATGTTGACCCTTGGAGAACGGGAAAAGTCTGTGGATGGAGAAAAATTGACTGATGATCAAAAGGTGGGAGGGGGCAAGCACCCTCCCACCTTTTGATCATCAGTCAACCGAATCAGCTCTTGTGCAATTTGCTCATCAACTGCGCCTCGGCCTGGGTCAAGCCGCACGACTGGGTCAGTTCGTCCACCGTCGCCCCCATCCCCACCAGCTTGGCCGCCTGGGCAAAGGACAGGTTCGAAGGGTCGCGCTGTTCCAATTGCACCAACTTATCCGGCAAAGGCCCGAGAATCGCGCGCAGTTCATGCACTTCATCGCCGACCCGCACCGCACTCTGCTGGTAATGATCCACGCGCTTGACCAGCTCCAGAATGCGCCGATCACGCACGGCATCGCGTTCGGCCTGTTGCAAGGCCAACTCCCGTTGCTGACGCATATAGCGCAGTACAAACGCCAAGGTCCCGGCCCACAACAGGGCCAGGACAATCACCGCTGCCTCAAGGAACAATCAGATGCTCTCCAGTTCCGACCACTCTTCTTCGCTCATCATCTTGTCCAGCTCAACCAGGATCAGCAGTTCGTTGTTCTTGTTGCACACGCCCTGGATGAACTTGGCCGATTCTTCGTTACCGACATTCGGTGCGGTTTCCACTTCCGATTGGCGCAGGTAAACCACTTCGGCCACGCTGTCGACCATGATCCCGACCACTTGCTTGTCGGCTTCGATGATCACGATACGGGTGTTGTCGCTGACTTCAACCGTGTCCAGGCCAAAACGCTGGCGGGTGTCGATGACTGTCACCACATTGCCACGCAGGTTGATGATGCCCAGCACATAGCTCGGTGCACCCGGTACCGGAGCGATCTCGGTGTAGCGCAGCACTTCCTGCACGCGCATCACGTTGATGCCGTAGGTCTCGTTGTCGAGTTTGAAGGTAACCCATTGCAGGATCGGATCATCCAAACCTTGTGCGGACGCTGACTTGTTCATTCGTGTAACCCCTTCAAATGCCGCTATCGACGGCGTGTATGCTATTGCGCCGCGCAACCGCACGGCCCTTATTGTTCAATCAACTACGTTTGTTCTGTGGCATCGCCTTGACCGCACCGCTGGCAATCAACTCGGCCAGTTCAGCGACATCCAGCAATGCGCACATGTGCTCAATCACGGTGCCCGCCAGCCAGGGGCGCTGGCCGCGGTGGCTGCGCCATTTGATTTCATTGGGGTCCAGGCGCAACGAGCGGCTGACTTGATGCACCGCCAGCCCCCATTCGTAGCCCTGCACCGAAATCACGTATTGCAGGCCCTGGCGGAAATCGTCGCGGTAGCGGTCGGGCATCACCCAGCGCGCGGTATCCAGCACCTTGAGGTTGCCGGCCTGGCTGGGCAGGATGCCGAGAAACCACTCCGGCTGACCAAACAGCGGTGTCAGCTCCTGGCCTTCCAAAGAATAGATCGAGCCCAGGCACACCAGCGGCACTGCCAGGGTCAAGCCGGCGACGTCGAACAGCAGGCACTCGAACGGCTCGGCCGCCCAGGCCGGGCGGCCGTCACCGGTTACCGGCGGTGGCGTGATACTCGGCGGCAGGTGCACGTCCACCACCGGTTCGACCACCATCGGCGCCACCACCGCAGGGGTGATCGGCACCACGACTGGAGCCTCCACCACCTGCGCATCGCGCGCCTGCTCTTCCATGACGGCCTGCTGGAATTCGTCCAGCGTAGTGTCAGGCTCTACAGCAGGCTCAAGTACCAGAATCGGTTCCGGCAGCGCTTCGTCAGTCGCATCCTGCAGCAGGGCATCCAAGTAGGATTCCAGCGCCAGTTGCGGCCGGGTCTTGAATTCGACAGGACGGTTCATCACGCCACCTGCGCCACAAGCTGCTGCGACAGCAGATGCTTGAGCAACGCACGGTAGGCCAGCACACCACGGCTCTTGCCATCGAACTGCGACGGCGTGAGCCCTGCACGGCTGGCATCACGCAGGCGCGTGTCTACCGGGATGTAGCCGTTCCAGATGGTGTCCGGATAGGCATCGCGCAATACACGCAAAGTGCTGAGGGATGCCTGGGTACGGCGGTCGAACAAGGTCGGCACGATGCTGAACGGCAGCGCCTGTTTGCGCGAACGGTTGATCATCGCCAGGGTGCTGACCATGCGTTCCAGGCCCTTGACCGCCAGGTGCTCGGTTTGCACCGGGATCACCAATTGCTGGCTGGCCGCCAGGGCGTTGACCATCAGCACGCCCAGCAACGGCGGGCTGTCGATGATCGCGTAGTCGAAATCCTGCCACAGCTGCGCCAGGGTTTTGGCGATCACCAGGCCCAGGCCGCTCTGCCCCGGCGACTGGCGCTCAAGGGTGGCCAGCGCGGTGCTCGATGGCAACAGCGAAATGCTCTCGTTGCTGGTGGGTAGCAGCAATTGCCCGGGCAAATCCGCCGGCACGCTGCCCTTGTGCAGGAACAGGTCATAGCAGCTGTGTTCCAGCGCATCCGGGTCGTAGCCGAAATAGCTGGTCATGGAACCGTGGGGGTCGAGGTCGACCACGACCACACGCTTGCCCGCTTCGGCCAGCAAGCCGGCTAAGGCGATGGAGGTGGTGGTCTTGCCGACTCCACCCTTTTGATTGGCAACTGCCCAGACTCTCATTCGGTTGGTTCCTCCCGGCGGGCACAGGCGCGACCGAGACATGGCATAAGGTTATTGAGCCGGTGACGGAGAATTGACGGCGCTTGCCCGAACCGGCGACTTTGCAGGGGCCGGTGCAGTTTGTGTGCCAGCGCGCTTCAACGCCGCATCCGGTGTTGCATTGGCCGTGCCGGTGCCGGTCAGGCTGCGACGTACGTCCAGGTTGCGCGACACCACCAGCACCACCCGGCGGTTGCGTGCCCGCCCTTCCACTGTGGCGTTATTGGCCACCGGCTGGAATTCACCATAGCCCACCGACGCCAGCCGCTGAGGGTTCACACCCTGCATGGCCAACATGCGCACGATGCTCGATGCACGGGCCGATGACAGTTCCCAGTTGGTCGGGTACTGCGCGGTGCTGATGGGAAAATTGTCGGTGAAGCCTTCCACGTGGATCGGGTTTTCAAACGGTTTGAGGATTGCCGCCACCTTGTCGATGATGGTGAACGCCTGGTCACTGGGCAACGCATCGGCACTGGCAAACAACAGGCTGGAGTTGAGTTCGATCTCCACCCACAACTCGTTGCCGCGTACGGTCATCTGATTGGAACTGATCAGGTCGCCAAAGGCGGCACTGATGTCGTCGGCGATGCTTTTGAGCGGGTCACTGGTGCCGCCGACACCGGCAGCGATCTCATCGCTGTCGTTAACCAGCGGCTTGGCCGGGGTGACGGTCTTGGGCCGCTCGTCACCGATGGGAATCGGCTTTAGCGCACGCTCGGTATCGTTGAACACGCCCACCAGCGCCTGGGAAATGATCTTGTACTTGCCTTCGTTGACCGACGAAATCGAATACATCACCACGAAAAACGCAAACAGCAAGGTGATGAAGTCCGCGTAGGACACCAGCCAGCGCTCGTGGTTGACATGTTCTTCAGGCTCGCGACGGCGACGGCTCACAGGCGGTTCCTCCCCATCAATCCATGAAGCCCTGGAGCTTCAATTCGATGGAGCGCGGGTTCTCACCTTCGGCAATCGACAGGATGCCTTCAAGCAGCATTTCGCGATAACGCGACTGGCGCATGGCAATCGACTTGAGCTTGCTGGCCACCGGCAACAGCACCAGGTTGGCACTGGCCACGCCGTAGATGGTCGCCACAAACGCCACGGCAATACCGCTGCCCAGTTGCGAAGGATCAGCCAGGTTGCCCATCACGTGGATCAGGCCCATCACCGCGCCGATGATGCCGATGGTCGGCGCGTAGCCACCCATGCTTTCAAAGACTTTGGCCGCATTGATGTCACGGCTTTCCTGGGTGTAGAAATCCACCTCCAGGATGCTGCGGATCGCTTCCGGCTCAGCGCCGTCCACCAGCAATTGCAGGCCCTTGCGTGCGTAGCTGTCGGGCTCGGCATCGGCCACGCCTTCCAGGCCCAGCAAACCTTCCTTGCGGGCAGTGAGGCTCCAGTTGACCACGCGGTCGATGCCGCCGGGCAGGTCGACCCGTGGCGGGAAAATGATCCACACCAGGATCTGCATGGCCCGCTTGAACGAGCTCAGCGGCGACTGCAACAGCGCCGCGCCCACGGTGCCACCAATCACGATCAGCGCCGCCGGGCCATTGGCCAGGGCGCCGAGGTGGCCGCCTTCGAGGTAGTTGCCGCCGATGATGGCGACAAATGCCATGGTGATCCCGATCAGGCTCAAGACATCCATCAGAGGCAGGCCTCCACCAGATGCTTGCCGATGTCGTCCAGGCTGTAGACCGCGTCAGCCAGGTCAGCCTTGACGATGGCCATGGGCATGCCATAGATCACACAGCTGGCTTCGTCCTGGGCCCAGATGGCGCTGCCACCTTGCTTGAGCAGGCGTGCGCCTTCACGGCCATCGGCGCCCATGCCGGTGAGCACCACCGCCAGAACTTTGTCACCGTAGGACTTGGCCGCCGAACCGAAGGTGATATCCACACACGGCTTGTAGTTCAAGCGCTCGTCGCCCGGCAGGATTTTGATCGCACCACGGCCGTCCACCATCATCTGCTTGCCACCCGGCGCCAGCAGCGCCAGGCCAGGACGCAGGATGTCGCCATCCTCGGCTTCCTTGACGGTGATCCGGCACAGCTTGTCCAGGCGCTCGGCGAACGCCTTGGTGAACGCCGCGGGCATGTGCTGCACCAGCACAATCGGCGCCGGGAAGTTGGCCGGCAGCTGGGTCAACACCCGCTGCAAGGCCACCGGGCCACCGGTGGAGGTACCGATGGCAACCAGCTTGTAAGCCTTGCGCTTGGGCGCTGGCGAATGGGTGCTCGGTACAGCGGCGGCACGTACCGGCGCCACCGCAGGCCGAGCCACCGGCGCAGGGGCCGGGCGTGCAAACGATGAGGTCGGTGCAGCCGCTACGGGCGCAGGCGTAGGTGCCGGCGCAGGTGCACTGAACAGGCTGCGACGGTTACTGCGGGAAATGCTGTGCACCTTCTCGCACAGCATCTGCTTGACCTTGTCGGGGTTGCGCGAGATGTCTTCGAAATTCTTCGGCAGAAAGTCCACCGCGCCGGCATCCAGCGCGTCGAGGGTCACCCGTGCGCCTTCGTGAGTCAGCGACGAGAACATCAATACCGGGGTGGGGCAGCGCTGCATGATGTGACGCACGGCGGTAATGCCGTCCATCATTGGCATCTCGTAGTCCATGGTGATCACGTCCGGCTTCAACGCGATGGCCTGATCGATCGCCTCTTTACCGTTGGTGGCCGTGCCGACCACCTGGATCGTTGGATCGGCGGAAAGAATTTCCGAGACGCGGCGGCGGAAGAAACCCGAATCGTCCACCACCAGGACCTTGACTGCCATAAACACTCCGTTAGGTGGGGCGGGCATGACCGCCCTGCCCCACCAGAATCAAATACGCCGTGCGGCGTAACGCTTGAGCATGCTTGGAACATCGAGAATCAACGCGATCCGACCGTCACCGGTAATGGTTGCGCCCGACATGCCCGGGGTGCCCTGCAGCATCTTGCCCAAAGGCTTGATCACCACTTCTTCCTGGCCCACCAGTTGATCGACCACAAAGCCGATGCGCTGGGTGCCCACGGACAGAATCACCACATGGCCTTCACGCTGCTCTTCATGCTTGGCCGACGCCACCAGCCAACGCTTGAGGTAGAACAATGGCAATGCCTTGTCGCGCACGATCACCACTTCCTGGCCGTCCACCACGTTGGTGCGCGACAGGTCGAGGTGGAAAATTTCGTTGACGTTGACCAGCGGGAAAGCGAACGCCTGGTTGCCCAGCATCACCATCAGGGTCGGCATGATCGCCAGGGTCAACGGCACCTTGATGACGATCTTGGAGCCCTGGCCCTTGGTCGAGTAGATGTTGATCGAGCCGTTGAGCTGGCTGATCTTGGTTTTCACCACGTCCATGCCGACGCCACGGCCGGACACGTCGGAAATCTCGGTCTTGGTCGAGAAGCCCGGGGCGAAGATCAGGTTGTAGCACTCGGTGTCGGTCAGACGGTCGGCGGCGTCCTTGTCCATCACGCCGCGCTTGACCGCGATATTGCGCAAGATGGTCGGGTCCATGCCTTTGCCGTCATCGGTGATCGACAGCAGGATGTGGTCGCCCTCTTGCTCTGCGGCCAGGATCACCTTGCCGTTACGCGACTTGCCGGCGGCTTCGCGTTCTTCCGGGGTTTCTACCCCGTGGTCGACCGCGTTGCGCACCAAGTGGACCAGCGGGTCGGCGAGGGCCTCGACCAGGTTTTTATCCAGGTCGGTTTCTTCGCCCACCAGTTCCAGGTTGATTTCTTTCTTGAGCTGGCGCGCCAGGTCGCGGACCAGGCGCGGGAAGCGGCCAAAGACTTTCTTGATCGGCTGCATCCGCGTTTTCATCACGGCGGTTTGCAAGTCGGCGGTGACCACATCGAGGTTCGACACGGCCTTTTGCATGGCTTCGTCGCCGCTGTTGAGGCCCAGGCGCACCAGGCGGTTACGCACCAGCACCAGTTCGCCGACCATGTTCATGATGTCGTCCAGGCGTGCGGTATCGACCCGCACGGTGGTTTCGGCTTCACTGGCGGGCTTTTCCGCCGCGGCCGGTGCCGCTGCACGGGCAGGTGCCGGCGCGGGTGCTGGCTTGGCGACTGGCGCAGGTGCTTTGGCAGCCGCCGGTGCGGCAGTGGCGACCGCTGCGGCGGCAGCCGGGGCCACTTCGGTGAACTTGCCTTTACCGTGCAACTCGTCCAGCAGCGCTTCGAACTCGTGATCGGAGATCAGCCCGTCGTCGGCAGGCCCGGCCTTGGTGGTCGGGGCGGCAGCCGTGGCCGCGACTTCCGGCAGGGCTTCGGCCACAAAGGTGCCTTTGCCATGCAGTTGGTCGAGCAGTGCTTCGAACTCATCGTCGGTAATGTCGGTGCTGGCATTGGCATCCGGCACTTGCGGCGGCGCCACAGGGGCCACGGCATCGGCCGCGAACTGGCCTTTGCCATGCAACTGGTCGAGCAGGGATTCGAATTCTGCGTCGGTAATGTCTTCGCTGGTCGGCGTGGCGACAGGTGCAGCCGGCGCTTCAGCCTCGGCCTTGACCGCATTGAGCGAGTCGAGCAGCTGTTCGAACTCGCTGTCGGTCACGTCCGGCTCGGCTTCTACCACCGGCTCAGGCGCCGCTTGCACAACCGGCGCAGCAGCAGCCGGTTCAGCCAGGCGCGCCAGGGCGGCCAGCAGTTCCGGGGTAGCCGCCGTGATGGGCGCACGTTCACGCACCTGGCTGAACATGCCGTTGACCGCATCCAGTGCTTCGAGAATCACGTCCATCAATTCCGAATCAACGTGACGCTCACCCTTGCGCAGGATGTCGAACACGTTCTCGGCGATGTGGCAGCACTCCACCAGTTCATGGAGCTGGAGGAAGCCGGCGCCCCCTTTTACAGTGTGAAAACCGCGAAAAATTGCATTGAGCAGGTTCGCATCATCCGGTCGGCTTTCCAGCTCGACCAGTTGCTCGGACAGTTGCTCTAGAATTTCGCCGGCCTCTACAAGGAAATCCTGAAGGATTTCTTCATCGGCGCCGAAGCTCATGGGTGTGCTCCTTAGAAGCCTAAACTGGATAACAGGTCATCTACGTCATCCTGACCTGACATAACGTCTTCACGTTTATCGGCATGAATCTGCGGACCTTCACCCTTGGCGAGATGTTTTTGTGGATCTTTTTCCGAGAGGATCGCTTCGCGGTCGTGTTCGATGCCGGCAAAACGGTCGACCTGGCCGGCCATCAGCACCAATTTGAGCAAGTTGCTTTCCACTTCGGTGACCAACTGGGTCACGCGCTTGATCACTTGGCCGGTGAGGTCCTGGTAATCCTGGGCCAGCAGAATGTCGTTGAGGTTGCTCGCCACCGTACGGTTCTCTTGCTCGCTGCGCGACAGGAAACCGTCGACCCGACGCGCCAACTCACGAAATTCCTCAGCGCCCACTTCACGGCGCATGAAGCGGCCCCAGTCAAGGCTCAGGGCCTGGGCTTCGCTGGCCATGCCGTTGACCAGAGGCGTGGCGTTTTCCACCAGGTCCATGGTGCGGTTGGCAGCGGCCTCGGTCAGCCTGACCACATACGACAGGCGCTCAGTGGCATCGGTGATCTGGGAAATTTCTTCGGCCTGGGGCATGCGCGGGTCAATCTGGAAATTGACGATTGCACTGTGCAGCTCGCGTGTGAGCTTGCCCACTTCCTGGTACAGGCCGCGGTCACGGGTCTGGTTAAGCTCATGGATCAACTGCACCGCATCGGCGAACTGGCCTTTTTCCAGGCTGTCGACCAACTGGTGAGCATGTTTTTTCAGGGTCGACTCAAAGTCGCCCTGTGACGTTTCGTTATGCTCCATAGCTCCCCCGCGATGGCATTAGCCGTGGATGCGTTCGAAGATTTTCTCGATCTTCTCTTTCAAGGCCAGTGCCGTGAATGGCTTGACCACGTAACCGTTGACCCCGGCTTGGGCGGCTTCGATGATCTGTTCACGCTTGGCTTCGGCGGTCACCATCAGCACAGGCAGGCTGCGCAGTTTTTCATCGGCACGCACATGGCGCAGCAGGTCGATACCGGTCATACCCGGCATGTTCCAGTCGGTTACCAGAAAGTCGATGCTCCCGCTGTTGAGGATCGGAATCGCCGTCAGGCCGTCATCCGCCTCGACCGTGTTGGTGAACCCAAGGTCACGCAACAGGTTTTTAATGATCCGCCGCATCGTTGAGAAGTCATCAACGATGAGGATTTTCATGTTCTTGTCCAATTCGACCTCCAAGCAGTCTTAAACGCGCCCAGCACCTGGACGCGCCATTTCAATCAACAGGCGTTACACAAAAAGGACTGCCCAGGGCACCACGGTACTCACCCGCAAAACCCTGCGGTTTCGCGGTAGCGTCTGCAGTGTCCCCACACTGCCTGTCAGCGCGCGCGCCACTCTCCCAATCGCCCCCGCAAGCGGGCTGCGCACTGGCTATGCAATTGGCTGACACGCGACTCGCTGACCCCCAGGACCTCACCGATTTCCTTGAGGTTCAGCTCTTCGTCGTAGTACAGCGCCAGCACCAGGCGCTCACGCTCGGGCAAGTTGGCAATCGCGTCCGCCAACGCTTTCTGGAAACGTTCATCTTCCAGATCGCGCGACGGTTCAAGATGTGCACTCGCGCCGTCCTCGTGCAGCCCTTCGTGTTCGCCGTCCTGTAAAAGGTCGTCGAAACTGAACAGGCGGCTGCCCAAGGTATCGTTCAAAATCCCGTAGTAATCGTCGAGACTCAATTGGAGTTCGGCCGCAACTTCATGATCTTTAGCGTCACGACCGGTTTTTGCTTCAATTGCACGAATTGCATCACTGACCATGCGGGTATTGCGGTGTACCGAACGCGGCGCCCAATCGCCTTTACGCACCTCGTCGAGCATTGCGCCACGAATACGGATACCCGCATACGTCTCGAAACTCGCACCCTTGCTCGCGTCGTATTTGGTCGACACTTCAAGCAGGCCGATCATGCCAGCCTGGATCAAGTCCTCGACCTGCACGCTCGCCGGCAGGCGCGCCAACAGGTGATAGGCAATGCGCTTGACCAGAGGCGCATAGCGCTCGATCAATTCGCCCTGGCTGTCACGTGCCGACTTTTTGTAAAGGTTGTAGCCGCTGGATGTCATAGCACCGGTCCCGCACTCGTCTGATGCACCAAACGCTCGACGAAAAACTCCAGATGCCCCCGCGGATTGGCGGGCAACGGCCAGGTATCGACCTTCTGGGCAATGGCCTTGAACGCCAGTGCGCATTTCGAACGAGGGAACGCTTCGTAGACCGCACGCTGCTTTTGCACGGCCTTGCGCACACACTCGTCATAGGGAACTGCGCCGACGTATTGTAAAGCCACATCGAGGAAGCGATCCGTGACCTTGGTCAACTTGGCGAACAGGTTGCGCCCTTCCTGCGGGCTCTGGGCCATGTTGGCCAGCACGCGAAAGCGGTTCATGCCGTAGTCACGGTTAAGCAGTTTGATCAGCGCGTAGGCGTCGGTGATGGAAGTGGGTTCGTCGCACACCACCAGCAGCACCTCCTGCGCGGCGCGCACAAAGCTGACCACCGATTCGCCGATCCCGGCGGCGGTGTCGATCACCAGCACGTCGAGGTTGTCGCCGATATCACTGAAGGCCTGGATCAGCCCGGCATGTTGCGCGGGGCTCAGGTGCACCATGCTCTGGGTGCCCGAGGCAGCCGGCACAATACGAATGCCACCGGGCCCCTGGAGCAGCACATCGCGCAGCTCACAGCGGCCCTCGATCACATCGGCAAGGGTATGTTTGGGTGTCAGCCCCAGCAGAACGTCCACGTTCGCCAAGCCCAAATCAGCATCCAGCAGCATGACGCGACGGCCAAGCTCTGCCAGGGCCAGGGACAAATTCACTGACACGTTAGTTTTGCCGACGCCACCTTTGCCGCCGGTCACCGCGATCACCTGTACGGGATGCATGCTGCCCATTTTATTTCTTTACCTTGTCTTGCTTAGACGCAGGCTACATGGCTTGGCCGCTTGAAACGCTTGCAGACCATCGATGTAGGTACATTTCACGGTGTTCATCCTGCCTCAACCGACCCGTTTTGCCGGGTGGTGGTAAAGGTCGGCGAACATATCGGCCATCGCTTCCTCGCTAGGCTCTTCTTGCATTTGCACACTGACGGCACGGCTGACCAACTGATGACGGCGCGGCAGATGCAGATCATCAGGGATCCGCGGCCCGTCGGTCAGGTAGGCGACCGGTAATTCATGACTGATGGCCAGGCTCAACACTTCGCCCAGGCTCGCGGTTTCGTCGAGCTTGGTGAGGATGCAGCCGGCCAGACCGCAGCGTTTGTAACTATGGTACGCGGCGGTAAGAACCTGTTTCTGGCTGGTGGTTGCAAGCACCAGGTAGTTTTTCGACTTGATGCCACGCCCGGCCAGACTTTCGAGCTGCATACGCAGGGCCGGGTCGCTGGCTTGCAGGCCGGCGGTATCGATCAGCACCACGCGCTTGCGCAGCAGCGGGTCGAGGGCATTGGCCAGGGACTGGCCCGGGTCGACGTGCGTCACCGGCACATTGAGGATGCGGCCCAGGGTCTTGAGCTGCTCCTGGGCGCCGATGCGGTAGCTGTCCATGCTCACCAGGGCGATATTCTGTGCGCCGTACTTGAGTACGTAGCGTGCGGCCAGCTTGGCCAGGGTAGTGGTCTTGCCCATGCCGGCGGGGCCGACCATGGCAATCACACCGCCCTCTTCCAGGGGTTCGATTTCCGGGGTGGCGATCATGCGCGCCAAGTGCGCCAGCAACATGCGCCAGGCCTGACGCGGCTCTTCGACTTCGGCGGTCAAGGCCAGCAGGTCGCGGGACAAAGGGCCGGACAAGCCGATGCGTTGCAGGCGGCGCCACAAGTTGGCTTGCTGGGGCTTGCTGCCTTGCAGTTGCGTCCAGGCCAACGAGCCCAGCTGCACTTCCAGCAGTTCACGCAGGCCATTGAGTTCAAAGCGCATCGAATCGAACACACGCTGGTCGACAGCAGCAGCCGGGGCGGGCGCGGCTGGACGCGGCGGTTCGACAAATGTCGGCTCTACCAGCGGCTCGGCGGCGGTCAGCGGCAAGCCGGCAAACAACTGGCGATTGGTGCTGGCATCGCTGTCACCGCGCATGCTCAGTTCAGCCTGGGCCGACACAATGCGCGAGGCGGTCTTGCGCAGCTCGTCTTCGAGCTCCATGTTCGGCACGCGCGGGGCCAGCGCCTGCGGCGTGTAATCCAGGGCAGCCGTCAGCTCGACACCGCCGGCGATACGACGGTTACCGATAATCGCGGCATCGGCGCCCAGCTCATCACGGACCAGTTTCATGGCCTGACGCATATCGGCGGCGAAAAAACGCTTAACTTGCATAACCCACTACCTCAGCCATTGGGCCCAACTGTCGCGACGATAGTCACTTGCTTATTGTCAGGAATTTCCTGGTAAGCCAACACGTGCAAATTCGGTACAGCCAGGCGTCCAAACCGCGACAACATCGCCCGAACCGGGCCGGCCACCAGCAGGATCACCGGGTTGCCTTGCATTTCCTGGCGCTGTGCGGCGTCGATCAACGAACGCTGCAGCTTTTCAGCCATGCTCGGCTCCAGCAAAACGCCCTCTTCCTGGCCTTGCCCTGCCTTCTGAATACTATTGAGCAATATTTGTTCCAACCTGGGTTCCAGGGTGATCACAGGCAGCTCGGACTCAATGCCTACAATGCTTTGCACGATTGCACGGGACAATCCGACGCGCACCGCCGCCACCAGAGCGGCAGTATCTTGACTCTTGGCGGCATTGTTGGCGATGGCCTCGGCAATGCTGCGAATGTCACGCACCGGCACCTGCTCGGCCAACAGCGCTTGCAGCACCTTGAGCATCTGCGACAGTGTCAGGACACCCGGCACCAGCTCTTCGGCCAGTTTCGGTGAGGATTTGGCCAGCAAGCCCATCAATTGCTGGACTTCCTCGTGACCGATCAGCTCGTGGGAGTGCTTGTAGAGAATCTGGTTGAGGTGCGTGGCAACCACGGTGCTGGCATCCACCACGGTGTAACCCAGCGATTGCGCCTGGCTGCGCTGGCTGACTTCGATCCACACCGCTTCCAGGCCAAAAGCCGGATCTTTGGCGGTAATGCCGTTGAGCGTGCCGAACACCTGCCCGGGGTTGATCGCCAGCTCGCGGTCCGGGTAGATCTCGGCTTCGGCCAGGATCACGCCCATCAGGGTCAGGCGGTAGGCACTGGGGGCCAGGTCGAGGTTGTCGCGGATATGCACGGTGGGCATCAAAAAGCCCAGGTCCTGGGACAGCTTCTTGCGCACGCCCTTGATCCGCGCCAGCAATTGCCCGCCCTGGTTGCGGTCCACCAGCGGGATCAGGCGGTAGCCGACCTCCAGGCCGATCATGTCGATCGGGGTCACATCGTCCCAGCCCAGCTCCTTGGTTTCCTGGGCGCGGGCCGGGGATGGCAGCAGATCCTGCTGGCGGGCAATCTCTTGCTGGGCCTGGACCTTGACCGCGTTCTGCTTTTTCCAGAACAGGTAAGCTGCGCCGCCGGCCAGGGCCGCCATGCTCAGGAACGAGAAGTGGGGCATACCCGGCACGATGCCCATGATCGCCATGATACCCGCCGCCACGGCCAGTGCCTTGGGCGAGGCGAACATCTGGCGGCTGATCTGCTTACCCATGTCTTCGGAGCCCGAAGCGCGGGTAACCATGATGGCCGCAGCTGTCGATAACAACAGTGATGGCAATTGCGCCACTAAACCGTCACCGATGGTCAGCAAGGCGTACACCTTGCCCGCATCACCGAAGGTCATGCCGTGCTGGAAGATACCGACGGCCATGCCGCCGATCAGGTTGATAAACAGAATCAGCAGGCCGGCGATGGCGTCGCCGCGCACAAATTTGCTGGCACCGTCCATGGAGCCGTAGAACTCGGCTTCCTGGGCGACTTCCGCCCGGCGTGACTTGGCCTGGTTCTGGTCGATCAGGCCGGCGTTTAGGTCGGCGTCGATGGCCATCTGTTTGCCGGGCATGGCGTCGAGGGTAAACCGCGCGCTCACCTCGGAAATCCGCCCGGCGCCCTTGGTCACCACCACGAAGTTGATGATCATCAGGATCGCGAACACGACGATACCGACCACGTAGTTGCCGCCGATCACTACCTCACCGAACGCCTGGATCACCTTACCGGCAGCGGCATGGCCGTCCTGGCCGTGAAGCATCACCACCCGCGTGGACGCCACGTTCAGCGCCAGGCGCAGCAGGGTCGCCACCAGCAGAATGGTCGGGAATACCGCGAAATCCAGCGGCCGCAGCGCGTACACGCACACCAGCAGCACGACGACAGACAGGGCAATGTTGAAGGTGAAGAACACATCGAGCAGGAACGGCGGCATCGGCAACATCATCATTGCCAGCATCACCAGCAACAACAACGGCACACCCAGATTGCCCCGCGACAGGTCAGTCAGGGTGCCACGGGCCGTGTTGAGCATTTGAGAGCGATCTACCACCGGTATTCCTCGTGTCCTTGAAGCAAAGTTTTGACGCTGGGAGGCGACTTGGAGGCGGGGTTGCAAGAAGCCTTCCAACTTTTGCTCAAGAGAGAGAATACCGATGGATAGATTTTCTACCGCAAGTCAATTAACTGAGGACAACATTTACCGCAACATATTTGCCCTCGTCAGCTTTCCACTGGGTATCGAATGTCACTGACTTATTAACTGAAAGTGAATCGAAGCTGTCGCGCGAGTCAGTTCTCCAAGCGTCATATTGAGCCTGCTCGCGATCATCTACGACAATTGCATACCCTTTGCTAGGGTCGAACACCTTAATTTTTCCTGAAGGCATGATGACTCTCCTTTGTTCATCGGTACCGCACCCCTTGTGCGGTGACACACCCTTATCTAAGCGTAGAAACACAGCGCGGAGTACTGTCAATATTGACAGTTTTTCACTGGTTCCCGACGAGTGGTAGAGCTGCCAATGGGGCCGCTACTGCTGGTTAATCAACTGAGTGTGGCTGGCTGTATACAAATCAGGTGTGGGAGGGGGCTTGCTCCCGATAGCGGTCAGGCCCGGATCAGGTGCCTGACACACCGCTATCGGGAGCAAGCCCCCTCCCACATTTTTAGCTGTGTGCGGTCGATGCTACCGAGGAAATTTCTGACAAGGATTTGGGGTTGCCCCTAGGAAATGCGCTGTCTAGTCTCCGTACACCGCTGCAAACGCAGCGGACGGGCGTCGCGGCCCGGATTACCTAGGAGCAAAAGCACCATCTCCCTTTCAATAAAAGGAGCTTCACAGTGATCAAACCCGCCCCAAATTCCCCCATAACGAGAGGAATTGCTCGGCGTTGCGCAGTTGATCGAACTGGCGCAATTACTGGCTGATCGCCTGCACCTTGGCGCCACAATGGCGGGCAAAGCAAGCAGCGGATAATACGGATAAGGGTGGGAGCTGGCTTGCCTGCGATTGCGGTGTGTCAGCCACTGGGATATTGGCTGTGAGTCAGCCATCGCAGGCAAGCCAGCTCCCACCTGTGATTCAGTTTCTAAACTGGCCGTATATTCTCAGCCTGTGGGCCTTTTGGACCTTGCGTGATGTCAAACTCTACTTTTTGATTCTCCTCCAGGCTTTTGTACCCAGCCGTCGCAATTGCCGAGTAATGGGCAAACACATCGGGCCCTCCATCATCTTGGGTAATAAAACCAAACCCCTTCTCCGCGTTAAACCACTTCACCGTGCCAGTTGCCATTGCCATTCTCCCTACACTTCACTTGAGACCCGGTTCACCTGGGTTGCACAGTTTGACGGGCAACGCATAAATACCCTCGGGTCGATGGACCATTTGGAACTCCATGCGCTTGCCAAACCACAGCGCAGTGCAACGCCAGTCTCTGCCATTGATAAACACATCCTCTCCCCCGCCATCGGGCTTGATCAACCAATCGCCTCTGAGCCAGACGTAATACCTGACCGTACCCGTAACCACCTTCACAACCGCTCTCCCTGCATCTCGTTTACTACATACGCGCAGTGCATGGAGGGTAATAAAACAGCGGGCAGCGCCCTTTGGCTACTGTCAAAGTTGACAGGTAGACGCGGGCTTCCAGTGAGTGTAGGTATGGCAATGTTGCGGATCATGCATCCCCTGACTTTTTGCGTTTGCGGGGTTTGCGCTGCTTGGCAGGCGCTTGCGGGGGTTCGGCGCATTTGACATTCGTCGATTGGACGGCAACCGCATTGCCATCGCGATCCCGAGCAATAAAACCAATGCCCTTGACCGCATCGAACCACCTGACCGTGCCCCTATCCATCACCGCCTCCCGAGCCGCGCATGGCTGCGCGCCTCATAGCTGTATCAAACAGTGAAGGCCGCGGAATGGCTACTGTCAAAGTTGACAGGTAAGACCGGGTTGAGCTGTGAGGCATGAGGATAGGTATTTTGACGTTTCCCAACCGCGCTAGCGGGCTCAAGGCTAAAAATTGTATGGAACCGCTACGACATTTTTTGTCACTCAACCCGCTGAGCGACTAGCTCTTTAAAGTCCGTCTCTCTGGGGTGGATGAGTGATGAAAAACTAGCGGAGAAATTATGGGTATTGACTCAGTAACACCTCAGTCCTTTTCCAGCAGCTTTAACCCACCGACAGAAACAACGTCTTCTCCTGCTGAACGCGCTTGGGCGACACCACCGTCGACTGGCGAAACTAAATTGATGCCGGACCTGAAAAACACACTATTCGAGATTTTAGGTAATGAGGTGAGTTCACCTGCGGACTTCGATAAGTTGATCGAAAAACTCAAGGTGATGCCGAAAAAAGATCTGCAAGCCTATCTACAGCGCTTTGAATCAACCCTGTCTCCTGAACGCTTCAAACGCCTGCAGGACGATATCAATTTGGTAAGGGGGGGCTGGACATCAGACCCGCGCGGAATTCCAGGGGATGGCGGCAGCAATGTCCAAGGGGTCGACATGAGTCTTTACCCAGCGGGCGAGGTCATGAGTGACAAGCCCCTGATGAAGGCCGATAGCTTCTACCGCTATCATCCCGATCGGTCTGAACCCGGCAAAAAGCCACAGAATATCTGGACTGGTTTCAGTCAAGGCTATGAAGGCAACTGCGTTATTACTTCCTGGATAAAGGCGGCAATGCTGCATTTTGGTCAAAAACCTACGGATGTATTTAAGGAGGTAACGGAAGTCGCTGACGGCTATAAAGTGACCATGCGCGATGGTTTCCAGCTGTTCCTGTCAAAAAGCGAGTTGCAGTTCGCCGCTCGCAACTCAGGATTTAAAGGCGATGATCCGGAGATGCTCAAAGACGCTAACTTTATGTACGCGGTGGCGGCCAAGCGAGCACAAATCGAGAATAACGATGGTCGTGCCAGTCAAAGTTACGCCCATGGCGTGAAAAGCCTTAACGATGGGGATGCTCCCTGGGAAGGGTACGAGCTACTTGGGTTGACGAATCATGTCAAGCCTGCATCCCTTGAGGATTTGGAAACACCGGGTGAAATCGGGGTTACTACCGGGCCACGCCACGCCTTTGCAGTAGTGGATAACCGTATGGAGCTATTCGGCACCCGCGGTGAAAATCCAGCACCCTCGCCTTTGCAACTTGTGTTTGTGTTCAAGAATGAAGAGTCAAAGGGCTCGTAAGTCATGCTCTTCGGACCACACAGAGCTGCGCGCCACCTGTTATGTCGCATAGCGGATACAGATGCCGCTACGCTCAGGAATCCCGACGCAAATCCGGCGGTATCGGCAAATCCTTGAGCGGATCAGGCCGCTTGCCCTTGCCGGCGCGGTATTGGCGGATTTGGTAAACGTAGGCCAGTACCTGTGCAACGGCCAGGTACAACCCGGCAGGGATTTCCTGGTCGAGGTCGGTGGAATAGAAAATCGAGCGCGCCAGCGCCGGCGATTCCAGCAGCAGAATGTCGTTGGCCACGGCGATTTCGCGGATTTTCAGGGCGGTGAAGTCGCTGCCCTTGGCCAACAGCATCGGTGCGCCACCCTTCTCCGGGTCGTACTTGAGGGCCACGGCGTAGTGGGTCGGGTTGGTGATGATCACGTCGGCGTCGGGTACCGAAGCCATCATCTTGCGCTGGGACATTTCGCGCTGCAGCTGGCGAATGCGTTGCTTGACCTCGGGCCGGCCTTCCTGATCCTTGTGTTCGTCACGCACTTCCTGCTTGGTCATCAGCAGTTTCTTGTGGCTTTCCCACAGCTGGATCGGCGCATCCACGGCGGCGATCAGAATCAGCCCGAGGGCCATCCACAGCGCGCTCCAGCCCACCACCTGCACGCTGTGGATGATCGCCGACTCCAGCGGCTCATGGGCGATACGCAACAAGTCGTCGATGTCGGACGACAACACCGCCAACGCCACGAACAGAATCAGGAAAAACTTGGCCAGGGCCTTGAGCAATTCAATCAGGGCCTTGGCGGAGAACATGCGCTTGAGCCCAGCGCCCGGGTTCATGCGGCTGAACTTGGGCGCCATGCTGCCCGCGGCAAACAACCAGCCGCCGAGGGCAACGGGGCCGATCAGCGCGGCGAGCAGCAAGGTGATCAAGATCGGTTGCACCGCCAATAGGGCGATTTTGCCTGAGTGCAGCAGGTACTGGCCCATGGCGTCGGGGTTGAGCAACACTTCGCGAGGCAAGCTGAAGTTGTGTTTCATCATCTCCAGCAAGTCCAGCGCCAGGCCCCCGCCGTAGATCAGCAAGGCACCGGCACCGGCGATCATGGTGGCAAAGGTGTTGAGCTCTTTGGAGCGTGCAATCTCGCCCTTTTCCCTGGAGTCCTTTTTACGTTTCTCCGTGGGGTCTTCTGTTTTGTCCTGACCACTCTCGCTTTCGGCCATGGCTCAGCGCGCCCGTGCCAGATCACGTAAGAACTGCAGGGCATCGGTGGCCAGCGGTTGATACTGATTGAGAATGTCGGCCAGGCCGACCCAGAAAATCCCCATGCCCAACACCAGGGTCAGCGGGAAACCAATCGAGAAGATGTTCAGTTGCGGCGCCGCACGGGTCATCACGCCAAACGCGATATTGACCACCAGCAGCGCCGTGATCGCCGGCAACACCAGCAACAGCGCCGCGCCGAGTACCCAACCGAGGCGCCCCACCAGTTCCCAGAAGTGGTTGACCACCAAGCCTGCGCCCACCGGCAAGGTGGTGAAACTCTCGGTCAGCACCTCGAACGCCACCAGGTGACCGTTCATGGCCAGGAACAGCAAGGTCACCAACATGGTCAGAAATTGCCCGATCACTGCCGCCGACACGCCGTTGGTGGGGTCGACCATGGAGGCGAAGCCCATGCCCATCTGGATCGAGATGATTTGCCCGGCCACCACAAAAGCTTGGAAGAACAAGGTCAGGGAAAACCCCAGCATGGCGCCGATCAGGATCTGTTCGGCGATCAACAGCAAGGCGCTGAGGTCCAGCGCGTTGACCGGCGGCATCGGTGGCAGGCCCGGCACGATCACCACGGTGATCGCCACGGCAAAGTACAAACGCACGCGACGCGGAACCAGGGTGGTGCCGAACACCGGCATGGCCATCAACATCGCAGTGACGCGGAACAACGGCAGGATGAACGAGGCCACCCAGGTGCTGATCTGGGTGTCGGTCAACGCCAGCAAGGACTGCATTGGCTCAGCCGATCAACTGCGGAATACTGCCGTACAACTGCAGGATGTATTCCATGAAGGTTTGCACCAGCCACGGGCCGGCGACGATCAGGGTCACCAGCATCACCAGCAGGCGCGGCAGAAAGCTCAGGGTTTGTTCGTTGATCTGGGTGGCCGCCTGGAACATCGCCACCAGCAGGCCGACCAACAGGCTCGGCACCACCAGCACGGCGACCATCAGGGTGGTCAGCCACAGCGCTTCGCGGAACAGGTCGACGGCGACTTCTGGGGTCATGGCCCTATATCCCTCCGAAACTGCCGGCCAGGGTGCCAATAATCAGCGCCCAGCCGTCCACCAGCACAAACAGCATGATCTTGAACGGTAACGAGATGATCAACGGCGACAGCATCATCATACCCATGGCCATCAGCACGCTCGCCACCACCAGGTCGATGATCAAAAACGGGATAAAGATCATGAAGCCGATCTGGAACGCGGTCTTCAATTCGGAGGTGACGAAGGCCGGCACCAGAATGGTCAAGGGTGCCTGGTCCGGGGTGGCGATGTCGGTACGCTTGGACAGGCGCATGAACAGCTCAAGGTCGCTGGAGCGGGTTTGCGACAACATGAAGTCCTTGATCGGGCCCTGGGCTTTGTCGATGGCGTCCTGGGCGTTGAGTTTTTCCGCGAGGTAGGGTTGCAGGGCTTGCTGGTTCACCTTGTCGAACACCGGCGCCATGATGAACAGCGTCAGGAACAAGGCCATGCCGGTGAGGATCTGGTTCGACGGCGTCTGTTGCAGGCCCAGGGCCTGGCGCAGGATCGAGAACACGATGATGATCCGCGTGAAGCTGGTCATCAACATCACGAAGGCCGGGATAAAACTCAGCGCGGTCATGATCAGCAGGATCTGCAAACTGACCGAATATTCCTGCGCGCCGACCGCGTTGGTACCCAGGGTGATCGCCGGGATCGACAACGGGTCGGCGCCCAGGGCCAGCGGCGCAGCCAGCAACAGCATGAGCGTCAGCAAAACGCGCATTACTTCTTATCCTTCTGATCCTTGCCCAGCAACTCCATCAGGCGCTGGGCGAATTCTGGTGTGGCAGTCTCGGTCTTGGCCGCGTCCACCGGGGTCTTGAGTACATGCAGCGGGGTGATGCGCCCGGGCGTGATGCCAAGCAGGATCTGCTCCTCGCCGACTTGCACCAGCACCAGCCGATCACGCGGGCCGAGGGCGCGCGAGCCGACCAGCTCGATCACCTGGCCATTGCCCGGGCCGATGCGCTGTACGCGGCGCATCAGCCAGGCCAGCACAAAGATCAAGCCGATCACCAGCAACAGGCCCAGCACCAGCTGCGTCAATTGCCCGCCGACGCTGCCGACCACCGGTGCCGCAGCCGCTTGCGCGACCGGCTCCACCGCCCGGGCGCTCAATGGCAGCGCCAGAAACAGTCCCGCCATCGAGTACTTCATCTCAGCGCAACTTCTTGATGCGTTCGCTCGGGCTGATCACGTCCGTCAGGCGGATGCCGAACTTCTCATTGACCACCACCACTTCGCCGTGGGCGATCAGCGTGCCGTTGACCAGCACGTCCAGTGGCTCACCGGCCAGGCGGTCCAACTCGATCACCGAGCCTTGGTTGAGTTGCAGCAAGTTGCGGATATTGATTTCGGTGCTGCCCACTTCCATGGAAATCGACACGGGGATGTCAAGAATCACATCCAGGTTCGGACCGTCGAGGGTCACCGGCTCGTTGTTCTTCGGCACGCTGCCAAATTCTTCCATCGGCAGGCGCTTGCCGGCAGGCGCAGTGGCTGCGTCGGCGGCCAGCAGTGCGTCGATGTCGTCCTGGCCGACATCGCCGGTTTCTTCCAGGGCCGCGGCCCACTCGTCAGCCAGGGCCTGGTCTTCGGCGGAAGTGTTTTCGTGTTCGGTAGCCATTACATGTCCTCGGCGCAGCAAACAATCATGAATTAGGGTTGAATCAGCGTCGGTTGATCGGCTCAACCACTTGCAACGCCAGGTTGCCTTTGTGGGAACCGAGCTTGACCTTGAACGACGGCACGCCATTGGCGCGCATGATCAGTTCTTCCGGCAGGTCGACAGGGATCACATCCCCGGGCTGCATGTGCAAAATATCGCGCAGGCGCAACTGCCGACGGGCCACGGTGGCGCTCAGGGGCACGTCGACGTCCAGCAGGTCTTCGCGCAGGGCCTTGACCCAGCGCTCGTCCTGGTCGTCGAGGTCGGACTGGAAACCGGCGTCGAGCATTTCGCGCACCGGCTCGATCATCGAGTACGGCATGGTCACGTGCAGGTCACCGCCACCGCCATCGAGCTCGATGTGGAAAGTCGACACCACAATCGCCTCGCTGGGGCCGACGATGTTGGCCATGGCCGGGTTCACTTCCGAGTTGATGTACTCGAAATTGACTTCCATGATCGCTTGCCAGGCTTCCTTCAAGTCGATGAAGGCTTGCTCCAGCACCATGCGCACGACACGCAGTTCGGTGGGGGTGAATTCACGCCCTTCGATCTTGGCGTGACGGCCGTCGCCGCCGAAGAAGTTGTCCACCAGCTTGAACACCAGTTTGGCGTCGAGGATGAACAGCGCGGTGCCGCGCAGCGGCTTGATCTTGACCAGGTTGAGGCTGGTGGGCACGTACAGCGAGTGCACGTATTCACCGAACTTCATCACCTGCACGCCGCCCACCGCCACGTCCGCCGAACGGCGCAGCATGTTGAACATGCTGATACGGGTGTAGCGGGCGAAACGTTCATTGATCATTTCCAGGGTCGGCATACGTCCACGGACGATACGATCCTGGCTGGTCAGGTCATAACTTTTGACGCTGCCGGGTTCGGCAGCCATTTCGGTCTGTACCAGACCATCGTCCACGCCGTGCAACAGCGCGTCGATTTCATCCTGGGACAGCAGGTCTTGCACGGCCATGTCGTGATCCTACTGCAATACGAAGTTAGTGAAGAGCGCCTGCTCGACCACGACTTTGCCTAGCTCTTTCTGGGCCACTTCCTGCACGCTGGCAGTGACCTTCTGGCGTAGCATTTCCTGGCCGACCGGGGTGGCCAGGCTGTCGAAGGCCTGCCCGGAGAACAGCATCACCAGGTTGTTGCGGATCACCGGCATATGCACCTTGAGGGCATCCAGGTCCGCCTGGTTGCGCGCCAGCAAGGTAATACTCACCTGCAGGTAGCGCTGACGACCGTTGACGTTGTAATTGGCAACAAATGCCGGGAGCATCTGCTCAAAGATTGCCGGTTGCTTGACGTTGGTGGCGGCGTCGGCGGCGGGTGCCGGCTTGCTTGCACTGCTGTGCATGATGTACCAGGTACCGCCAATCGAGGCACCGATGGCCAGGAGCAGGCCCAGCACAATCAACAGGATCAGCTTGAGCTTGCCTTTGCCTGCTGCGGGGGGAGTTGCTGCGTCGTCGCTCTTCGCCATGCCAATAATCCGTCACTATTCGGGGATTCATAGATCTACGGGAAGGCAAGAGCAAGTGTTATGCCAGAGTTGTCTGGCGCGAAGGCAACCCAAATCAAATGTGGGAGCTGGCTTGCCTGCGATGGCGGTGGGTCAGTTCACATATGTGTCACTGATACACCGCCATCGCAGGCAAGCCAGCTCCCACACTGACCGGGTTTGGACAGGAAGTCAGGCGTAGTAGTCGACCGCGCTGGAGCCGATCACGCTCTGGCTCACGGGCCCCGCCACTTCGGCCACGTCCACAGGGCCACCAGCGTCGCCGCTGTCAGCACGCCTGCCGCTGCCGCTCACCCCCCGCGCCTGGCCCTGCTGTTGCTGCTGGTCCTGCCCACGGGACTGGTCGGACACATTCACATCCACCTGCCCCATCCCCTGCTGGGCAAACATCTCACGCAAGCGGCCAGACTGGCTTTCCAGCGCTTCACGCACCACCGCATGGCCGCTCATGAAATTGACCTGGGCCTGCTGGTCCGCCGTCATGTTGACCTTGATATCCAGACGTCCCAGCTCAGCCGGCTGCAACTGGATCTCGGCAGACTTGAGGTTGGCGCTGGAGAGGTACATCACGCGGTTGACGACCTCTTCGGTCCAGCCGCTCTGGTGCATGGCCAGCGGTGCATTGGCAACCGGCGGCAAGGCGTTGGCGGTTTTGGGCGTGGCGGCCTGGGTCAGCGCGGCGAGGCGGTTGGCGAAATCGTCCACGCGGGTGTCGCTGCTGGCGTTCCTGAGGTCCTTGAGGCCGTCATCGATCAACGCGCCAAACGCCTTGTCGCCACCCTGATCGGTGCTGTCCTTGGTGGCTTGCTGGTCGACCATCGTGGCCAGGCCAGCGGCAAAGCTCTGCGCGGCGGTCGGTTGATCCGTAGGGCCGGCTGCGCTTTTCTGCGGCGTCTGGCTGCTGGCCGACACATGACCGCCCTGCTCCATCGCCAGGCGTACGGCCGGCATCGCATCCAGGGGATCAGCCTGCGGGTCGAAGGCCTCCTCGACCACAGCGACCACCGGCTGGGCCTTGGCGTCCTCGTCAACCGCCGACACTTGTACAGGCACCGCCACCGGCGTCGCGGCGGCGATTACCGCAGGGTCGACAACAGGGTCTACCGCAGGTGACTGCGCCAGAACTGGATCGCTGGGTTTATCGCCCTCGGTGCCGGCGCTGTCATCGGGCTTGGCCGACGGCTTGGCAGGCAAGGGATTGCCGCTATCGGCAACCGCCGGCGTGCTGGCGGCAGGCTTGTCGCTGCCGGCAGCCGGTTTGGCGCCGGTATCGGAAGGCTTGTCACGCGTGACTTTGTTAGGGGTGTCGTCGCCCTTCAGCGTCGGCTTGGCGCCCTGGTTGGCAAACACTTGAGCAAAGCCTGCGCCCTTGTCTCGCGGGGCCGCAACCGCTACCGGCGGGTTAGCGGCAGGCGCTGACGGCTTGGCCGCAGGGGCAGCCTGAAGGAGCGAATTGGGGGCGACTGGCATGGGTAAGGTTCTCCACTGCATGGGGTCGGGGATGCAGTCTGTGGAGATAGAGCAAGAGTCGGGCCAGGTTTAGCGCGATGATTCAGAAACTGAACGTTGGCGCTCCGACTCATACAGCGGCCGGACCAACGCGAACTCATGATCGATCTGGTCAACCAATTCGCCCAGATCCGATGATGGCTTGACGGACTCAGCCTCCAGGCGCTGACACAGCTGCGCCAGCCGCACCGCCCCAAGGTGGCCACTGCTGCCTTTGAAACTGTGCGCAATCTGTCCCAATGCCTTGGCATCGTCGCGCGCGTCGCGCAGCGCTTCGATGCGCTTTTGCGAGTCATCGAGGAAGGTGTCGAGCAGTTTGGGATACTCACCCTCCATGACGTCCTGCAAACCCGACAACACGTCGGGGTCCAGATGAATCTCAGCCACTTGCTCGCTCCTTGATCAAGAATCAGCGGATTATGCCAGAGCTTCCCAGCAAAACTCCACGCAGACACGGCGCCCGCCCTCGGACCAGCGTACAGCGCTGCTCAGTTGACGCACCAGGTTCAGCCCTCGGCCAGACAGACGGTCAATTTCCAAGGGCCGCGCCAGCTCCTGTTCGACATCAAAACCCGGCCCGCTGTCTTCGATGCACAGGGTCATCTTGCCGCCCTTGTCGGTCGGTACCACCTGCACATCCACGCGCACGTAGCCACTGCTCAGCTGCGCCAGACGCTCATTGCGCTGATGATAATACTGCGCAAAACCTTGCGCATCGCGCTTGAGCCGTGAGTCCAGGCCCAGCACACCATGTTCCAGGGCATTGGAATACAACTCCGCCATCACGCTGTACAGCGCGCCGCTCTGCTCGCGCAACCCATGGATCTCCAGCAGCAGTTGCAGCAGGTACGGCAGCGGGTTGTAGCGCTGCAGCGTCTGGGCGCGAAACTCAAAACCCACCGACCAATCCAGCGGGCACGACTGGCCGCTGTCGGCATACATCGGCTCGGCCACTCGCAGCGCCTGGCCGGAGAGCAAAGTGATCTCGACCATGCTGACGTCATCGCGCGCCAGCCCCCGAAACGTAGCCAGGGCGTGCTCGATATCCTCAAACAGGCGGTCAGGCTCGCGGTTGGCAGCGAACACCTGTTGCAACCGCTCGGCGCCGAACAGTTGATCATTGGCGTCAGCCGTATCCAGCACGCCATCGGAGAGCAGAAACACCCGGTCGCCCAAGGCCATGGGCCAGACCTCGGTGCTGTCATCAAAGCTTTCCGCCGACAGCACGCCCAGGGGCAGATGCCGCGACATCAGCGGCGTGCGCTTGCCAGTGGCGACTTCATGCACATAGCCTTCGGGCATACCGCCGTTCCACACCTCGACCGCACGCCGCTGGGCGCTCAGGCACAACAAGGTGGCGCAACAGAACATGTCCACCGGCAGGATGCGCTTGAGCTTGGCGTTCATCTCCCGCAAGGTCTGCGTAAGGCCGTAGCCCTTGGCGGTCATGCCGTAGAACACTTCGGCCAACGGCATGGCGCCAATGGCGGCCGGCAAGCCATGGCCGGTGAAATCGCCGAGCAGCACGTGCATGTCACCGGACGGCGTGTAAGCCGCCAGCAGCAAATCACCGTTGAACAAGGCATAGGGCGATTGCAGGTAGCGGATATTGGGTGCGGCATTGATACAGCCGGAGTGGGCAACCTTGTCGAACACCGCCTTGGCTGCCCGCTGCTCATGCATCAGGTGCTCGTGGTGCCTGGCGATCAGGTCGCGTTGTTGCAAGACCGTGGCCTGCAGGCGGCGCAGGCGATCCATGGCGTTGATCTTCGCCGCCAATATCAGGGGGTTGTAAGGTTTGGGCAAGAAGTCATCGCCGCCGGCGTCCAGGCATTGGGCCAGCGCTTCGCTTTCGCGCAGGGAGGTGAGGAAGATGATCGGCACCAGCGCCTCCCCCGCCAACTGCTTGATCTGCCGGGCGGCTTCAAAGCCGTCCATCACCGGCATCAGCGCATCCATCAGCACCAGTTGCGGGCACTCATGACGGAAGATCTCCACCGCCTCGGCGCCGTTGCTGGCAGTCAGCACCTGATGGCCCTGGCGACGGATGATGGTCGACAGCAACAGCCGATCGGCGGCACTGTCTTCGGCGATCAGGATAGTCAGCGCCTCAAGGACCGGGGCCAAGGCGCTCAACTGATATCGAACAGTTTGTCGAAGTTGGAGATGGCGAGGATCTTGCGCACGTCGGGGTTGCTATTAACCACGCGAATATCGGACGTATCGCCACCCGTGTGGTCACGCAGCAACAAGAGCATGCCCAGGGCCGAACTGTCCATGTAGGTGGTCCCCCTCAAGTCCACCACAACAGTCTCCGGCTTGGGGTAAACATGCTCGTAGACATTGCGAAAGTCTTGGTGGCTGCCGAAATCGAACCGGCCCTTGATTGCGATCGTCAACTTCTTCCCATCCAGGGATACATCGGACTCGATTGACATGTGACTGCTTCCTTGTCATTGGCACTGTGCAACAAGGTTTAGCAGGCGAACCGGATCTGAGCAACACATCGAATCAAATGTGGGAGGGGGCTTGCTCCCGATGGCGATGTGTCAGCAATGGATTTGCTGGCTGACACACCGCTATCGGGAGCAAGCCCCCTCCCACATTTATCCTGCGTCGTTAGTTAGAATTGTTCCTGGCGGGGCAGGCGTTGGGACAATTCATCAAGCAGCTTTTGCTCGCGCTTATCTTCAATCGCCCGCGCTTCGTCGATATAGCGCTGCACCAGCTTGCGCAAACCTTCCACGCGGGCAAACGCCTGCTGCCAGCTTTCCCGGGCTTTATCGAGGTTGTTCTGGTGCCAGGCCAGGCTCTGGCGCTGTTGGCCGACGGCTGTTTCAAGCTGATTGAGAAAGCCCTGATAACCCATCAACCACTGGCCCGACACGCCCTTGCTGCCGCGCTCGATCCACTGTTGTTGGTATTCCAGGCGAAAGCGCTCCAGGTCGCCCAGCTTGCTCTCTGCCAGGCGCACCTGGCCTTGAAAGTAACCCAGGCGTTGCACGGCGGTTTTCTCGGCCTTTTCGGCCATTTCCACCACCGGGGCCAGGCGCGCGGCGCGGCTGTTGGCCATGGCTTAACCGCCTGGCGCGGGGGCGAAGATGGACTGCAGATGCGCTTCGCTTTCGCCCATGCTGATCTTGTCATTGAGGCCCTGGCGCAGGTAGTTCACCAGCTGTGGTTGCAAGGCAATGGCCAGGTCGGTGTCGCGATCGCCGCCGGCCACATAGGCGCCGACGCTGATCAGGTCGCGGCTCTGCTGGTAACGCGACCACAGTTGCTTGAACTGCTGCGCACGGGCCATATGCTCAGGGGTGACCACCGCCGGCATCACCCGGCTGATGGACGCTTCGATGTCGATGGCCGGGTAGTGCCCTTCTTCTGCCAGGCGTCGCGACAGCACAATGTGGCCGTCGAGCACGCCCCGCGCCGAGTCGGCAATCGGATCTTGCTGGTCGTCGCCTTCGGACAACACGGTATAAAACGCAGTGATCGAGCCACCGCCGGCCTCGGCATTACCGGCGCGCTCCACCAGTTTGGGCAGTTTGGCGAACACCGACGGCGGATAGCCTTTGGTGGCCGGCGGCTCACCAATGGCCAAGGCGATTTCCCGCTGGGCCTGGGCGAAACGCGTGAGCGAATCCATCAGCAGCAGCACATTCTTGCCCTTGTCTCGGAAATACTCGGCGATGCGTGTGCAGTACATGGCTGCGCGCAGGCGCATCAGTGGCGCATCGTCCGCAGGCGACGCTACCACCACCGAGCGCTTGAGCCCTTCTTCACCGAGACTGTGCTCGATGAACTCCTTGACCTCACGGCCCCGCTCACCGATCAGCCCGACCACGATGATGTCGGCCTCGGTAAAGCGCGTCATCATGCCCAGCAACACCGACTTACCCACGCCGGTACCGGCGAACAGGCCCAGGCGCTGGCCGCGGCCGACCGTCAATAAACCGTTGATGCTGCGAATGCCCACGTCCAGCGGCACGCTGATGGGGTTGCGGTTGAGCGGGTTGATGGTGGGGCCGTCCATCGGCACCCAGTCTTCGGCCTTCATGCCGCCCTTGCCATCCAGCGCACGCCCGGCGCCGTCGAGTACGCGGCCGAGCATACTCATGCCCATGGGCAGGCGGCCAGTGTCGGCCAGCGGTACCACGCGAGCACCCGGGGCGATACCGGCCAGGCTGCCCACCGGCATCAGGAAAATCTTGCTGCCGGAAAAGCCCATCACTTCCGCTTCGACCTGCACCGGGTGGTAGCTGTCGTCATTGATCACCAGGCAACGGCTGCCCATGGCAGCGCGCAAGCCCTCGGCTTCAAGGGTCAGGCCGACCATGCGCAACAAGCGCCCTTCAAGGATCGGCTGGCCGGGCAATTCGGTTGCCTCGGCGTAGCTGCTCAGGCGCTTGGCAAAGCTGGTGCGATCAAGGCGCATCGGGAGCGTCCAGGTCAACGCTCACGTCAGGCGCTGCCGGATGCAGGGCTTGCTCATGCAGTTGATCCAACAATTTGGCCATGATCTGGCTGATGCGGGTTTCCACCGTGGCATCGATGCGGCTGTGTTCGGTTTCGACACGGCACCCACCGGGTTGCAACGAGGCGTCCTCGACGATGCGCCAGGTTTCTTCATGGCGCTCGCGCAAGGCTTTGACCTGCTCGAAATCCTGGGGGTTGATGTACAGCCGCACATTGCCGACGCCCAAGGGCAGCAACTTGAGGGCTTCACGCATCACGCTTTCGATCTGGCTGGAGTCCAGCACCAGTTCACGCTGGATCACCTGGCGGGCAATGTGCTGCACCAGGTCGACCATGGATTTTTCCAGTTGGGTGTCCTGCTCGGCAATCGGGTCGAACAGGTTGCCCATCAGGCGTTCCAGGCTGGCCAGCTGGGTGCCCAGCGCTGCCTCGGCTTCCTGGCGGACCTTGAGGGTGGTGCTGCGAAAACCGTCTTTCTCGCCCGCCGCAAAGCCTTCGTTGTAGGCTTCCTGGCGGATGGCTTCAAGTTCTTCGAGGGTCAGTGGCTGGACTTCATCCAGCGGCACTTCTTCCATTTCCACCGGAAGCTCTTCGACCGGCTCAGGCTCGGGCTCCGGCACATGGGGGTCGAAGCTGGGCAACGACCAGATGTCGAACCCGCCGACATCCCGCGCGCGAATCAGATCGCTGGGCGTCTCATCTTTGTTCGACATGCAAGGCGCCTTAGATCATTTCTTCGCCGCCCTTCCCGCCGAGAACGATTTCTCCGGCTTCGGCCATACGGCGGGCAATGGTGAGGATTTCCTTCTGCGCGGTTTCCACATCGCTGACGCGCACCGGGCCCTTGGCTTCCAGGTCGTCGCGCAACAGTTCGGACGCACGCTTGGACATGTTCTTGAAGATTTTCTCTTTGACGTTTTCGTCCGAGCCCTTGAGGGCCAGCACCAACACGTCGGAGGAGACTTCACGCAACAGCGCCTGGATGCCACGGTCGTCGACATCGGCAAGGTTGTTGAAGACGAACATCAGGTCTTCGATCTGACCGGACAGGGTGTCGTCGATCTCGCGGATCGAGTCCATCAACTGGCCTTCGACCGAGCTGTCGAGGAAGTTCATGATGTCGGCCGCGCGCTTGATGCCACCCAGGGTGGTGCGCGAGGCATTCGAGTTGCCGGAGAACTGCTTCTCCAGAATCGTGTTGAGTTCCTTGAGGGCCGCCGGTTGTACGGTGTTGAGCGACGACACGCGCAGGATGATGTCCAGGCGCACTTTGTGGTCGAAGTGGCCAAGCACTTCACCGGCCTGGTCCGGGTCCAGGTAAGCCACAACGATCGCCTGGATCTGCGGGTGTTCGTAGCGGATCACGTCGGCGACCGCACGTGGTTCCATCCACTTGAGGCTGTCCAGGCCACTGGTGTTGCCGCCCAGCAGGATGCGGTCGATCAGGCCGTTGGCCTTGTCTTCGCCCAGCGCCGAGGTGAGCATCTTGCGAATGTAGCTGTCGGAGCCGACGCCCAGGCTGGTCTGGTCGCCGACGATCTCGACGAACTCGCTCATCACCTGCTCGACTTGCTCGCGGTGCACGTTGCGCATCTGCGCCATCGCCACGCCGACACGCTGGACCTCTTTGGGGCCCATGTGGCGCAGCACTTGGGCAGCGTCGGTTTCACCCAGGGACAGCAGCAACACGGCGGCTTTGTCAACCCGGGAGAGCTTGGCCACAGCGGCTCGATCATTCATCAGCGTTAATCCACTCTTTCACGACCTGGGCCACACGGCCCGGGTCTTCTGCCACCAGACTCTTGATTGCGTTCAACTGAGCGTCATAGCCTTCGCTCGGGCTTGGCAACAGGATGCTTTGCGGGCCGCCAAGGCTGACGCGGTCGTTGGCCAGTTCGCCATCCAGGCCGCCCATGCCACCCAACTCGACGTCGCCACCTGCGAGCGCAAGCTGTTTCTTGCCGCCGCCGGTGATGTTGTTGAGCACCGGGCGCAGCACGCCGAACACCAGCACCAGGATGAACAACACCCCCAGCACTTGCTTGACGATGTCCCAGAACCACGGCTGGGTGTAGAACGCAGGGTCGCTGATCACTTCAGCGCGCTCGGCGGAGAACGGCATGTTGATCACACTGACGCTGTCGCCACGGCTGGCGTCGAAACCGACGGCGTCCTGTACCAGGCGGGTGAAGCGCGCCAATTCGTCGGCGGTCCAGGGCGCACGGGTCACGGCGCCATCGGCTGGGTTGACCTTGACCTGGTCATCGACCACCACCGACACCGACAGGCGATTGATCTTGCCCTGTTGCTGCTTGGTGTGGCTGATAGAGCGATCGAGTTCGAAGTTCTTGGTGGACTGGTTACGCTTGTCCGCCGGGTACGGTGCGAGCATCGGCTGGCCGGTGGCAGGGTCCATGATCTGCTGGCCGTTGGCATCCAGCAGCGGCTGGCCAGGCTGGATCGCGCCAGCAGTGGCAGCGGCGCCGCCAGTGGTCTGCGGTGCCGAGGCGGCCGACGGTGGCTGGTTGCTCAAGGCCCCCGGCACACCTTGCGGGCCATTGGCGGCGGTGCGCTGCTCGCTGGTGGACTGCTCGCTGCGCAGGGCCGGCTGGTCAGGGTTGAACTGTTCGGAGGTCGATTCGACAGCGCTGAAGTCTACGTCGGCGGACACTTCAGCCTTGTAGCGGTCGTTGCCCAGCACCGGTTGCAGGATGTTGTGCACGCGCTGGGTGAGCATGCTTTCCATGCGGCGGCTGTAGTCGAATTGCTTGCCGGCCTGGGTCAGCGCGGAGTTTTCGGCCATGTCGGAGAGCAGGTTGCCCTTCTGATCGACCACGGTGATTTGCGACTTGCTCAATTCGGGAACGCTGGTGGCCACCAGGTTGACGATCGCCAGCACCTGGCCAGGCTCCAGGGAGCGGCCGGCAAACAGTTCGACCAGTACCGAAGCGCTGGGTTTGCGTTCGTCACGCACGAACACCGAGCTTTTCGGAATCGCCAGGTGCACACGGGCACCCTTGACGTTATTCAGGCTGGAGATGGTGCGCGCCAGTTCGCCTTCCAGGCCACGGCGATAACGGGTGGCTTCCATGAACTGGCTGGTGCCCAGGCCCTGGTCCTTGTCGAGAATCTCGAAACCGATATTGCTGTCGGACGGCGCCACGCCAGCGGCGGCCAGTTTCATCCGTGCACGGGCCACGTCATCAGACTTGACCAGCAAGGCACCGGAGTTGGGCTCCACGGTGTAAGCGATGTCGGCAGCGGCGAGGGTTTCCATGATCTGCTTGGAATCCATGCCCGACAGGCTGCCGTACAGTGGGCGGTAATCGGGTTGTTGCGACCACAACACCACGGCAAAACCAATCGCCACGCTGGCCGCCAGGCCGACCATCAGGCCCACCTGACGCAGCATGGTCATTTGCGAGAGGTTTTCCAGGAACGACAGGCCAAACAACGGCGGCTTGCCGTCTGCCTTGGCGGGGAGGTTGTCGGAGAGTGCTTCTGCCATGACTTAAATCTCGTCCTTAAACCGGCATCTGCATGATGTCTTGATAAGCCTGAACCAGCTTGTTACGCACTTGAGTCAAGGCCTGGAAGGACACACTGGCCTTTTGCGAGGCGACCATCACATCGGTGAGGTCCACGCCGCTTTTACCGATCTCGAACGCCGTTGCCAACTGGCTGGAGGCCTGTTGGGTATCACTGACTTTATTGATTGCCTGACCGAGCATGTCGGCAAAACTGCTTTGGCCCAATTCCGGCGCTGGCGCGACGGATTTCGGTTGAGCCATGGCATCCATTTGCATGGCGCGCATATCCAACATCAACCGATTGAACTCAATACCCTGGCTCATGACCTTCTCTCTCCGACGACCCGCAATTTTTTGACACTACGCAGCGGTTACTAGGGGTGGTAGCAACAAGGGTGCCAGCTCTGGAGCAACTCGTAAGAAAAGGCGACAAAGCTTGTAGAACTTGTTACCGGTCATGTGGCGAAAAGATAAGCTTCCACATCCATACCAGCATCGCGCATCTGCGCCAGCTTGTAGCGCAAGGTGCGCGGGCTGATGCCGAGGCGCTCGGCCGCTTCTTTGCGGCGGCCACGCTCAGCGCGCAGGGTGTCGATGATCATCTGGAATTCGCGACGACGCAGGTCATCGCCCAGGGCGCCAGCTGATTCAACCTCGGCGACCACTGGAGCCGGGGCCAGGCTCGGCAACGGCGCAGCGCCATTGCCCATGGCCAGGCAGAAATCCTGCGGCTGGATCAACCCGCCCTGCTGCAAAATCAGCGCACGCTGGATGGCATTGTCCAGCTCGCGCACGTTGCCCGGCCACGGATAGCTAACCAGGCACGCCTGAGCCTGCGGCGATAACCGCGCCTGGGCATGCTTCATTTTTTTGACGTGGTTGTTCAGCAGGCGCTCGGCCAACGGAATGATATCCGCCGGGCGCTCGCGCAACGGGCGCCAGGCCAGGGGGAACACCGACAGCCGGTAGAACAGGTCTTCCCGGAAGCGCCCCGCCGCCACTTCGCCGGCCAGGTCGCGGTTGGTGGTGGCAACCACGCGGATATCCAGTTGGATCGGCTTGCGTGCCCCCACGCGCTCCACTTCACGCTCCTGCAACACACGCAGCAACTTGGCTTGCAGGCCCAGGGGCATTTCCGAGATTTCGTCGAGCAGGATGGTACCGCCGTCGGCCTGTTCGAACTTGCCGGCCTGGGCCGCGATGGCGCCGGTGAACGAGCCCTTTTCATGGCCGAACAACGTCGCTTCGAGCATGTTGTCGGGGATCGCCGCACAGTTGATCGCAATGAACGGTTGCTGGGCACGGCTGGACTGCTGGTGGATGTAGCGTGCCAACACTTCTTTACCGGTGCCGGATTCGCCGGAAATCAGCACAGTGGAATCACTGCGCGCCACCCGCGCTGCCAGTTCCAGCAATTGCGCGCTGGCCGGTTCAAAGGCAATCGGGCCGTCGCCCTCGCCCGCCGACATCACACCCAGGGCATGTCGGGCGACCAGCTCGATCAACGCCTTGGGCTCGAACGGTTTGACCAGGTAATCCGCCGCACCCTGGCGCATGGCGTCCACCGCCCGCTCCACGGCGCCATGGGCAGTCATCAGCAGCACCGGCAGCTGCGGCTGGCGCGCACGCAGCAGGCCGAGCAACTGGTGGCCGTCCATGCCGGGCATGTTCACATCGCTGACCACCAGGCTGAAGGCTTCCTGCTCGACCGCCGCCAAGGCCTCCTCGGCAGAGCCGACCGCCCGGTAGTCATGGCCCGCCAACAGCAGCGTGTCAGCCAATGCTTCACGCAGGGCGCGATCGTCTTCCACCAATAAAACCTTGATAGCCATAATCCTTTTACTCCGCGCTCGCCGCGCTGGAAAACAGCGGCAAGGTCATCAATGCACAGGTGCCGCGCCCCAACCGGGAGCGCAACTGCAATTCTCCCTGATGGGCGCGTGCCACTGCCTTGACCACGGTCAGGCCCAGGCCAGTGCCGTTGGTCTTGGTGGTAAAAAACGGCTCGCCCAGGCGCTGCAGCACCTGGGGGTCGATGCCGCTGCCGCTGTCGCTGATACACAGGCGCAGGGTTTGTTCGCGGGCGTAGAGGTGCACTTTGAGGCGTGCATCCGGGCCGCTGGCCTGAGTGGCGTTTTCGATCAGGTTGAGCAAGGCGCCGACCAGGGTGTCGCGGTTGCACAGCAACTCGCCTTGGTGGCTGTCACATTGCCAACGCAGGTTGGCGCCCTGTACATGGGTCGCCGCCGCTGCTTGCAAGGCCTGCATCAACCCGGCAGGCGTGACACGGTCGGTCAGCGGCAATTCGCCGCGGGCAAACACCAGCATGTCGCGCACCTGGTGCTCCAATTCATGCAAGCGCTCCTTGAGGCGCCCGGCAAATCGTTGCTGAGTGGCTACAGGCAATTGCTCATCAGTCAAATGACTGGCGTAGATCAACGCCGCCGACAAGGGCGTGCGGATCTGATGCGCCAACGAGGCGACCATCCTGCCCAACGACGACAGCCGCTCATGACGGGCCAACTGGTCTTGCAGGTGACGGGTTTGCGTCAGGTCATTGAGCAGCACCAATTGGCCTGGCTCGGCATCCAGGGAGCGAGTGGCGATAGACAGGCGGCGTCCGTCCTTGAGGGAGACTTCGTGACCGTCATCTTCTCGCGGCGCAAAGCAGCGGGTGATGACATGGCGCCACAGCTCGCCTTCCAGCGGTAGGCCCAGCAGGTCGCAGGCCGCCGGGTTGGCTTCGCGCACACGGCCCTGGTCGTCGATGACGATCACGCCACCGGGCAACAGGTCCAGAAGATTTTGCAGACGGTTGGCCAGGCGTTCTTTTTCCGCCAGTTCTTGCATGCGCTGGGCGCTGACCACCGCCAGCTCGCCTTTAAGCTCGGACACCCGCGCCTCAAGCAGACTGTAGGAGTCGGTCAGTTGGCTCGACATCTGGTTGAACTGCGAGAACGCTTGTTCCAGGCCCTGGCGGGTCGGCGGTTCTACAGGCGAAACCAGCCCCTGGATGGCAGGGGCCGAAGATAGTTGGGCGGCGTGGGGCATGATGCTCTCTCGCTTGGCTGACCGTCAGTTAAACGGAACGTTGCGAGGGCTGTAGCAATACCCGTGCCGAAAAAAATCTACATATAAATCAGCCAGTTGAAAAACAGGCGTCAATCATCCGCCTGTTCATCACCTTCTTTGCGGCTCATACCGTACTTGCGCATCTTCTCCACCAGGGTGGTGCGGCGGATGCGCAGACGCTCGGCGGCGCGGGCAACGATGCCATGCGCATCGTCCAGGGCCTGCTGGATCAACCCTTGTTCCAGGTTGCCGAGGTAGTCCTTGAGGTCAAGACCTTCGGGCGGCAGCATGGCGGTGGCACCGAAGTCCGGGGTATGACCGTTGATGGCCACGCGCTCTTCCATGTCACTGCGCAGGCTGTCCATCTGCTCGTCTTCATCATCGACGTAGCGGAATTTCTTCGGCAACTCGACCACGCCGATCACCCCGTACGGATGCATGATCGCCATGCGCTCCACCAGGTTGGCCAGCTCACGCACGTTACCCGGCCAGCCGTGGCGGCACAGGGACATGATCGCAGCGGAGTTGAAACGAATGGAGCCGCGTTTTTCGTGCTCCATGCGCGAGATCAGCTCGTTCATCAGCAACGGGATGTCTTCCACGCGCTCGCGCAGTGGGGCCATCTCGATGGGGAATACGTTGAGGCGGTAGTACAGGTCTTCGCGGAAGCTGCCGACCTCGATCATGCTTTCGAGGTTCTTGTGGGTGGCGGCAATGATGCGCACGTCCACGCTCTGGGTCTTGTTGCTGCCCACGCGCTCGAAGGTGCGCTCCTGCAATACGCGCAGCAACTTGACCTGCATCGGCAACGGCATGTCGCCGATTTCATCAAGGAACAGCGTGCCGCCATTGGCCAGCTCGAAACGCCCGGCACGGCTGGTGATCGCCCCGGTAAAGGCGCCCTTCTCGTGGCCGAACAGCTCGCTTTCCAGCAGCTCTGCCGGGATCGCCCCGCAGTTGACCGGCACAAAAGGCCCGTCGCGACGCTTGGAGTGATAGTGCAGGTTACGTGCGACCACTTCCTTGCCGGTGCCCGACTCGCCGAGGATCAGCACGCTGGCGTCGGTGTCGGCCACTTGCTGCATCATCTGACGCACGTGCTGGATCGCCCGGCTGGTGCCGACGAGGCTGCGAAACAGGTTGGGTTCACGGTGACGGCCACGTTCGCGGGCCTGGTCGTACATCTCGCGATAGACCTGGGCGCGGTGCAGCGAATCGAGCAATTTGCTGTAGCTGGGCGGCATTTCCAGGGTGGAAAGCACGCGGCGGCGCTGGTCTTCCGGCAGGTCCACAGAAGAAATATCGCCCATCAGCAACACCGGAAGGAACTCATCCCAGGTTGACAGTGTCTTTAACAGGCCCAGAACTGCGCCAGGAGCGTTTACCGTCCCGATCAATACACAGATGACTTCACGGCTCGACGCCAACGAGCTGACCGCCTGCTGCCAATCGTGGCTGGCGCAGGGTAAATTTTCTTCACCGAGAAAATTTAAAATCACCGCTAAATCGCGGCGGCGGACGCTATCGTCATCGATCAGCAGAATTTTGGTTTCACGCCACATGCAATAGCAACTTCCCTAGTAAAACTTCCTGCCCCGGAATGAGGGCAATCAAGACACCTGTAAGATTTGTTACCTACTAGACGTCTGAAATCTGAAAACAGCACTAGTTAAGTCAAAAATGCTGGCACAGTCAAATATATGACGCGCCGTGCGGATTAACTGCGCCCGTTCAACCGAAGAGATGGTAAACCTTTGACGCATTTTTCGCTTGGTTGATCTGCGACATCTCTTCGAAAATCGCCTGGCGCTCGCCGGTCGTGACCTCCAGCAACTGCTGATACACCACCAACAGGCTTTCCAGTTTCTCGCGCAAGGCGCCCTCGTCCACCGGCACTTCGCTGAGCACCTCATCAATCACCGCGCGGCAACCCAGGTCCAACTCGCCCACGGCTTCCCAATTGCGCTCGGCCAGCGCGCCGAGAAGGGCTTCGCGGGTTTCGTCGATGCGTTGCAGTGCATGGCTCATGATGTGTCCCTCAAGGCGATCGGCCTTATTGTGGAGCGATGGCATCCCAGCCGGTCTTGACGGTGATCAGCAGGCGGGCGACTTCGTCGATTATCTCGGCGTCATTCACCTGGTTGGCCTCGACCAAACGATTGCTCATATAGCCATACAAGGCGTCCAACTGGTGCACTGCTGCCGGATCTTCGGCCTTTTCTGGCTCCAGGCCGTCACGCAGGCCAGAGATAATTTCAATCGCCTTGCCCAGCATCAGCCCTTTCTGGGCAATATCCCCACGGTTCAATGCGCCCTTGGCCTGCGCCATGCGATCCAGGCCTCCTTCCATCAGCATCTGCACCAGGCGGTGCGGGCTGGCTTCGGAGACCTGGGCATGGGAACTGACCTTCTGGTATTGGCGAAGGGCTCTCATCGGGTTCATGTTGCTACCTCGTTACTGGCGACAATCGAATAGGTTTGCTTAACCAGTTTTTCGACCGTGGCGACGAAAACTTTAATTCCCAACCATACGCCAAGGCCCTGAATCAGGGCCTGAAAGCGCGCCGCCCATCAGTTCGATTTCGGATTGTTCAACGAGTTGAGGGTGGTCAGGATGCTGGAGCTGCTGGCGTTGATCTGCGCGATCATGGTGTCCATGGCCGTGTACTTGGCGGTCAGGGATTTTTGCAAGGCGTCCATACGTCGTGTCAGGTCGGCCGTCTCTTTGGTCAAGTCGGTCAACTTGTTGTTGAGATCCGTCGCCCGGGTTGCCAGGGTGCCGGTGGTGCCCACGTAGCTCTTCGTCGCCTTGTTCATGCGCGTGATCAAACCAGTGTCGCCGGTGAACAGCTTGGCAATATCGCCAGCGCCTTTGACTACCGCCTTGTCCCACGTCTTGTCATCCAGGCTCAGCAGGCCGGTTTTCTGATCGGTGGTGATACCCATCTGGGCCAGGCTGGTCATGGTGCCCGCGCCGGAGCCGTTGACCAGTTCGGAGCGCAGGCTGTTCACCAATTGACGCATTGATGCATCGCCGGTCAACGCACCGGCAGTGGTAGTCGACGCGTCACCGGTTGCAGTAACTTTGGTCTGGGTATTGATGGCGGTCATCAGCGTGTTGTACGCACTGACGAAGGACTGTACCGAGGTTTTCAACGTGTCAGTGTTACTGGCCACGGTAATGGTCGTCGGTTTTTTCACATCAATGGTGTCCAACAGCTCCAACGTGACGCCACTGATCGCCGACGTGATTTTGTTGCTGCTGGATGACATTGCAATGCCGTCGATGGAGTACTTGGCGTTGGTCGGCGGCGTGCCTTTGTCATACCCGCTGGCCAGTTGCGAATCACCGCTGAGGGTGATGTCGGTGCCTTCGCCCATATTGGTCGAGGTCAGTACCAGTCGCGCACCATTGGAGTCGCTCAATACGTTGGCACTGATACCCTGCGACGAGAGCTGGGTATTGATTGACTCTCGCACCTGTTGCAGGGTCGCGCCACCTGGAATCACCACATCGAAGCTTTTACCCGACTGGTTGATGGTCAGCGTCTGGTCTTCGTCTGTAGTGTTGGCCTTGCCCGAGGCACCCTCAGCATTCACTGCAGTGGTAACTTTTGAAGCGGTTGCCAGGTTATCGACTTGCAACACGTACTTGCCACTGGATGCTCCGTCACCCAACGTCACCTTGGCGTTTTTCTCTTCCGAAGAACTTGCCGCCAACCCATTGAACGCGGAGGGGTTATTCAACTTGGTGATCGCCGCCTGATAGGCCTCCAACGCCGTCTTGATCGAACCAACTGCCGACAACTGGACGGTGGCAGTTTTCTGCTCGTTGGTGATCTGCTGTTGTTTAGGCGCTTGTTCAGCCCCCACCAACGCCTTGACGATAGCTTGCGTGTCGTAGCCCGAACCAGGGCCGGAAATCGTTGAACTAGCCATTTTTCATTCTCCTTGTCCTGCGGCGGCCGTTTTTTTGGCGCTTAAACGCCTAGACCGCAATCAGAAACATGTTTCGTGCCAACTCAAGCCTTGCTATCAAACAACAGGCTGCCGGCATCGCTCAGGTTCTGCGCCAATTTCAGCGCGGTCTCCGATGGAATCTGTCGAATCACTTCGCCACTGTCGGTGGCGATCACCTTGACCACTACCTTGCCGGTAGAGTCATCGATGGAAAAATCCAGGTTGCGCTGTGAAGCCTGCACAAACTCACGCATATCGGTAACAGCCTTCTCCAGCGCCACGCGCTGAGGCTCTTCACTCTTGATCGGCTCATTGCTGGCCACAGGCTTGGCCTGGGTCACCACTGCGCCAAGGTTGGCCGAAGCCGTGGCTGCGGGGTAAGACGAGGTCAGCTTGATGCTCATGTCCATGTCACCACCTCCAAACTGAAAAAACGGAAGGGCACGTCGTTAAACGCACCCTCCCGTTATTTAACCGCTAGCGCTATTACTGAAGCAGCTTCAGTACAGCGGATGGCAGTTGGTTGGCCTGGGACAGGATCGCAGTGGAAGCCTGTTGCAGGGTTTGTTGCTTGGTCAGCTCAGCCGCTTCAGAAGCGAAGTCAGCGTCTTCTACGCGGCCTTTGGCAGCGGAGGAGTTCTGCGAAATGCTCTGCAGGTTGGCGACGGTGCTGGTGAAGCGGTTTTGTACGGCACCCAGCTGCGAACGCTGGCTGTCGATCTGCTGCATGGCATCGTCCAGAGCCTGGGTAGCCTGTTGCGAAGCAGCGGCAGTCAGGATGTTCAGGTCAGAAACGCTGGTTTCCATGGTGACAGCAGTTTTAGTACCGGCGGCAGCAACGGTGGTCAGACCCAATGCAGCCAAGCCAGTACCGGCGCTGCCGTCCTTGATGGTGATGTCTTTGTCAGCGAACAGGTTCAGGGTGCCGTCAGCGTTTTTGCTGGCCTGAACACCGGTGCTGGCGCTGTTGATCGAAGAAACGATCGCGTCAGCGGTGTCACCTTTCTTGAACTTGACTTCAACGCCGTTCACATCGATGGAGGTGTCAGCGGTCAGTTTGGCTTGGGTAGTACCAGCCGACAGGCCCAGTTGGGACAGGGAACCGGCGGAGGTGTTCGCCAGCTTGATGTCAGCACCGTTACCCGAAGTCACTTTGAAGCGACCGTCTGCACCGAAAGTGGCGGAAGCACCGGTGGCGGTGCCACCCGCTGCGGTTTCGAGTTTGGTCAGCAGGGAAGCCTTGGTATCGCCGACACCCCAAGCTACAGCGTTGCCGTTTACAGTGATCGAACCGGCAGAGGTCATGTCAGTGGAGACGGCCTTAGAACCAGCAGTCAAACCAAGAGCGGCCAGACCGTCAGTGCCGGCAGTCGGTGCTGCCAGAACGATAGCCTTATCGGAAACCAGGCTGACTTTACCGGTAGCATCGGCACTGGCGGTTACGCCGGTGGTTGCAGTTTGCGCGTTGATGGCAGCGACAGCAGAGGTAGCGGCAGCGGTACCAGCAGCACCCGAACCGAGAGTAATATCGGTGCCGTTGATGTTGATGGCTTCACCAGCCAGAACCGTGGCAGCAGCAGTACCCGTGGTAACAGCTTTATCAGTCACAACCGAACCAGTGGCAGTAGCAGCCAGGCCAGTCATTGCAGTGCCGTTTACAGCAGCTTCTTTGTAGTTACCCTTCAGCGCAGTCGAGCTGATGTCGGTCATACCAAACGAGATAGTCTCGTTGGCGTTGGCGCCGATCTGGAAGGCTACGTTGCTGAACGAGCCGTCGAGCAGGTTACGACCACCGAAGGTGGTAGTGCTGGCGATACGGTTCAGCTCGCCCACTTTAGCGGTGAATTCTTGCTGCAGGGAAACACGGTCAGCGTCGCTTTTGTCACCGTTGGACGCTTGCAGGGCGAGTTCACGCAGACGCTGCAGGGTGTTGGTGGATTCTTGCATCGCGCCTTCAGCGGTCTGGGCAATCGACACGCCGTTGTTGGCGTTGGCGATGGCAACGTTCAGGCCTTTGACCTGGTTGTTCAGACGGTTAGCGATCTGCATGCCGGCAGCGTCGTCTTTGGCGCTGTTGATTTTCAGGCCGGAGGACAGACGGTTCATCGACTGGCTCAGGGCGTCGGAAGCTTTGTTCAGGTTCTTCTGGACACCCAGGGAGGTGATGTTGGTGTTTACTGATAATGCCATGACGAAATCCTCGTGATTTGGATACTGCGGCTTCCGGCCCTGGCGACCGCCGGGTGTGGCCTAGAGAACCTACGTAATAGTTATCGTCGTGGTAGCCGGTTGCTTGAGGATTTTTTTGATTTTTTTTAGTAGCCCTGTGCCAGCCCTTGTATTTCAAGGGCTTATAGAGGCGTGAAACGCCAGCAATCACGGGTTACTGGCGCCAAAACTTCGCCTTCAAGACAGCCCCCTTGTAGGAGCGAGCTTGCTCGCGAAGAGCGTTAACGATGACGCGGGCATTCAGGATGCACGCGGCGCTCTCAGGTTCTTCGCGAGCAAGCTTGCTCCTACAGGGTGGAAGCGCAAAAAAACGCCGATGATCTTTCGATCATCGGCGTTTTTTTTGCAGCCGCTAAAGCATCACGGACGATAGAGAATCGCCGAGCCCCACGACAGGCCCACACCAAAGCCGCTGATGGCCACGCGCTTCCAGGTGGCGTCCATCACGTGCTTTTCCAGCAGCAACGGGATGCTCGACGACACGGTGTTGCCGGTCTCGACCATGTCCTTGATGAACTTGTCCACCGGCGCTTCTTCAAAGCGGCGTGCCACGGCATCGACGATGGCCGCACTGCCCTGGTGGATGCAGAACGCATCGATGTCATCGGCCTTGAGGTCCGACTCGGCGAGCAACTCGTGCAAGTGCGCCGGCACTTTCAGCAGCGCGAAGTTGAACACCTGGCGGCCGTTCATGAAGAACACGCCGTCGCTGACTTTGAGGTGCGGCGCGCCGGAACCGTCGGTGCCGAACTTGGACTTGCCGAGCAACCACGGCGCCTCTTCGCCCATCCAGGTGGCGGTGGCGGCATCGCCGAACAGCATGGTGGTGTTGCGATCTTCCGGGTCGACGATCTTCGAATACGGGTCTGCAGTGATCAGCAGGCCGTTTTTCAGGCCGGCGGCTTCCATGAAGCCCTTCATCGCGTAGATGCCGTAGACGTAGCCGGAGCAGCCCAGGGAAATATCGAAGGCGGCAACGTGGGTAGGCAGGCCCAGTTTGTCCTGAACGATGGCGGCGGTATGAGGCAGGCCCTCTTCATCGCCGTTCTGGGTGACGACGATCAGCGCGTCGATGGACTCACGCTTCAATTCGGGGTTGTTGGCAAACAAGGCGTTGACTGCTTCGACGCACAGATCGGAAGTCTCCTGTGCAGCTTCCTTGCGCGGCAGGAACGCCGAGCCGATCTTGCCAATGATGAATTCTTCATCCTTGGCGAACTTGGCACCCTGGGCGTAGTTATCGATCCCGTCCGCCGGCACGTAACTGGCGATGCTTTTTATGCCAATCATTGTGGCTTCCCAATACTAAATAGCTGGAGAACACCCCTCGGGCTACGCCGGAAGTGCTGACAATAAAGGGGATAACCCCATAAAAATCCCGCTGAAAGCCGCCTGATAAAGAACTGTGGGCGACTTATCCTTTTCACACGATACAGTGAAGATGCGCTTTATGACTCACAGGTCACTCAATTTTGCGTGGTTTATGCAAAACGTTTCAACAATTGCGCCACGGAAACGACGACGGCCCAGCCTGTTTCCAGGCTGGGCCGTCGTGCACAGCGCCGATCACATCTTGTTGAACAGGCTCAACTGCGAGATTTTCACAAAGGCCAACTGCGAAGCCTGCAACATGGTCTGCTGCAAGCTCAGGTTGATGGCGGCTTCGGCGAAGTCGACATTGCCCAGGGCATTCATGGTGGTGGTATTGGCCAGGTCCAGGCTGACGTTTTCCTTGGACTGAATATCCAGGCCATTGAGACGCGCACCCAGAGAACCACGCGCCTGGTCGATCTGACTGTAGGCATTGGTCAGGTTGCCAATGGACTTGGCCACCACATCCTTGAGCTCCTTCTGCGCCGCCGGGTTGCCGTCTGACGGCGTTTCCAGGATTTTGCGCAAATGGCTCAAGGTGTCGAGGACATTCTCGTTCTTGTTGCTGGTGGCACTGATCGAAAACTGGTCGCCGGCTGCCGGCGCCGGTGCGGTGGTGACATCGAAGGTCACGCCCGCCGCCGTGATTGACGTTGCACCAGCTGCCAGGGTGCCACTGGCAATGGATTTACTGTCTGCGGTATACGGCTGCGCATACAGATCATAGGCACCGGCCGCGCCAAACTTGACGACGACACCCGAGTTGGGAAAGGTGTTGGCGTATGCCGCCGGATCGCTCACCGTGCCGCCGCTCAGTTGCGCAGTGGACGGATTGCTCGGGGTGCGTGAAACACTGAAGGTGTCCGGCTTGACCGACAAGCTGAACTCGCGATCCTTGACGATGGCGTCCGATGGCGCGCCGGGCAGTATGTCTTTGCCCAATGCGTCCTTGCCCAGGTTCAAGCCGATGTCAAACTTGACCCCGCGCAGATTGATACTCGAACCGCCTTCCTTGGTGGCATCGAAAGTGCCGTTGCCCGGAATCTCCGAGGTGATGTCCTTGCCGGCATTGTCCGTTACGACATATTGGGTGCTGCTGGTGAAGGTCAGCTTGTACGGCTGGCCGTCGGAAAAACTGCTGTTATAGCTGGTGTTGGCCGCGATCAACCCGGCAGACACGGTGACCTTGCCATCATCGACCGCTGGCGGCACGAGGATCGGTGCTGTTTGCGTACGGCCCGTATTCGCCGAGCTTTCAAGCATGCTCTTGGCGGTATTGCCCATGGCGACCGACAGGTTCTCAGCCACCTTCAGGCTCAACGGCGTGTCATCGCCCTGGTAGCTATAGGTGCCGTCATTGTTGCGGGTGTAGGGAGGCGTGTCGGTCTTGCTCCCGGAGAACAGGTAATTACCGCTGGCGTCCTTGGTATTGAGCAGGCCCAGCACCTGATCTTCAATGGCGCCGATCTCGGCGGCAGTCGATTTGCGGTCAGCGTCGCTGATACCAACGTTACCCGCCTTCAACGCCAGCTCACTGGCCCGCTGAATCGCGATATTGATGTTTTCCAGCACGCCGTCCTGGGTGGTCAGCGAGTTCTTCAACGTGTCGATATTGCCGTTGAATTGCGCCAGCATATCTTTCTGCTGTTGCAGCATCAGCAACCGCGCCGCCGCTACCGGATCATCCGCGGCGGTTTGCACACGGACACCGGTGCTGGCCTGGTCCTGGGCCTTGACCACGCTGGAATAGTTGCTCTGGTACTTGGCAGAGCTGGTCTCGAAATACTGCTGTGTAGAAATACGCATCGTCCCAGCCTCCCTTAAAGAGCATTCATCAGTGTGGTGAAGGTTTCCTGCGCAGCCTTGATGATCTGCGACGACGCGGTGTAGTACTGCTGGAACTTGATCATGTCGCCGGCTTCGTCATCCAGGTTGACCCCGGACACCGAGTTGCGCGCATCTTTATTGGCGCTCAGCAACGCACCGGTGGCGGCGCTGTCGACCCCGGCCTGGCTGGCCTTGGCGCCGACAGTGGAGACCAGCTTGCTATTGGCCCCCACCAGGCTGGTGCCCCCGTTGCCCTCGCCCATGCCAACGGTGGCCTTGGTTTGCAGGTTCAGCAGTTCCTGGGCGTTTCGGCCATCGGATTTGCCGCCGCTGTTGAAGGCGAAGGTAGTGCTGTCGCCGTCTGCCGGGGAGCCATTGACGGTGGTGTCGAACTTGAAGCTCTTGCCGGGGATGGCTGCACCGCTGGCGTCGCGCATCGGTACGTCGACGGTGATCTTGTTGCCCTGCCCCGGGATGATTGAGCCAGTGCCAATCGGGTTGCCCTTGGAATCGCTGATCGTATACGACTGCGTGCCGTCAGCGGCGGGCTTGCCAAACACCATCTTCACCGGCATCGAGTTTTCAATACCGGCGCGCAACTGTGCGGTGTCGGTGCCGCCATGGATATCCAGCGGCACCGTCAACGACGGCTGGGTAAATGTGCCTGTGCCGCTGTTGGTCTTGCTGCTGGTACCCGCCAGCGGGCCGGCAAACGCCAGCTTGTTGGCATCGGTGAGCGCTACACCCATACCGCTTGCGCCGGTGGCGGTCGGGCTGACTTTGAAGCTGTCGCCAAACGCCATGGCGCCCTTGCCGTCCAGCGCCAGGGTAAAGCCATCCATGGTCGGCGGCGGTGTGGAGCCCATGTCAAAGGTGCCCATGGCCTTGCCGTCCGAACGCAGTACCGTGACCTTGTTGGGGTCGGTCTTGTCGCTGAAGGTCACGGTGTAGTCAAACGTGGACAACTTACTGCTGTCCTTGATCGTCACATTCAGGTTGCCGGCCCCGGCACTGTTGCCCGAGGCGCCCTGGCTGCGCGAAGCAATGGCGGCGGCACTGTTGATGTCTTTGAACAGCGAAACGCCAAAGTCACCATTGAGGTCCAGGCCTTGGCCCAGTTGGTTATTGATGGTGTCTGCGGTTGCGATGGCGATACGGCCCAGGTCGTTGATAGCCGGCATCAAGGCATCACTGCGATAACGCAACAGGCCACCGATGCTGCCGCCACTGATGACGCCGCCCAGGTCCATGGTGGTGCCGTTCATGTCCAGCTGAATGGTGTACTGGCTGTTATCGGTTTTGCTCGGCACTGCGGAAATCGTATTGGAGATCCCACCCTCCACCAGGGACTGGCCGCTGCCGGTGGTCACGCTGAACTGGCCGTTCTTCTCGGTGGCCGTTACGCCGATCAGCTCATTGAGCGAGCGTACCGCCTCGTTACGCGAGTCCAGCAGGTTGGCCGGTGCATTGCCCGACGCGCCTTGCACTTGGGAGATCTGCTTGTTGAGCGAGGCAATCGAGGCGGTCAATTGATTGACCTGCTCACTCATGCTGCTCAGTTGGTTGTTGATAGTCTCTTTCTGCTGGGTCAACTGCGTCGAGATCGCGTTGAAACGGCTGCTCAGGGTCTGGGCGTTGGTCACCAGCAGTTGGCGGGCCGACAGGTCGCTGGGGTTGGACGCTGCAGTTTGCAGGGTAGCGAAGAACGAGCTGAGCACCGATGACAGACCGGTGGTCTTGTCCGACAGCACTTTGTCGACGGCGCCGACCTGATCCAGATACGCCTTGGCATCGTTGTTCAGGGCCGTGCTGTTCTGGTAGGCAGTGTCCAGGTATTCGTTGTACACCCGGCGCACGTCGGCCAGGGTGGTACCGGTGCCGATGAACACACCGCCGAACGGGTTCGACGCGTTAGTATTCTGCGTGGTCTGCTGACGCGAGTACCCTGGGGTATTAACGTTGGCGATGTTATTACTCAAGACCGACAGCGATCCTTGAGCGGCGTTGAGCCCTGACATCCCGATACTGAGCAAACTCATGGTTCAGACCTTATAAATGTGTGGTTGCGCCAGCGGCAGCGTAGTTCTGGTAACTGTTCATGGTTTTAGCGATCTGCGAAATCTTGCTGGCGTAATCCGGGTCGGTTGCATAACCGGCTTTTTGCAACTCGCGTACAAACTGTTCCGGGTTGTCGGCTGATTTCACAACTTCTTTATAGCGATCATGGCTTTGCAGCAGGGTCACGAGGTCGTGGAAGCTGTCCTGGTAGGAGCTGTAGGAACGGAACTGCGCCGTTTCCTTGACCATCGCCCCATCGCGAAACTCGCTGGTGATCGCACGGGCCTGGCCGCCCTGCCAACTCTGGCCGGCCTTGATGCCGAACAGGTTGTGGCTGCTGCTGCCGTCTTCGGCACGCATGACCGATTTGCCCCAACCGGTTTCCAGCGCTGCCTGGGCCACCAGGTACTTGGGATCGATGCCAATCCGTGCGGCGGCGGCCTTGGCCATCGGCAGCATGGTGGCAACGAATTCGTCCTGGGAGCTGAAGGCTTTCTTCGCCGGTGCCAGCGGTGGCTGGGCAATGGCGCGGCCATACACCTGCATGCGCCCGCTCGGTACGGCAAAGGTGCGCGCACTGCTGTTGATGACGTTGTCATCGGCGGCACTGTTGCGCAACGGCGCGGCCTTGGCCTCGACCTGGGTACTGGGCACGATGCCGGCAAGCAAACGGTCAGTCAGCTTGCTGGGCAAGGCGATACGGCGCTGGTTCATCAGCTCCATGTCGTTGCTGTGAGACGCAACGGCCCCGGCCTGCGGCTCGGCCACACGATAGGCCCACAATGGACGCTGGCCATTGGAGCGCCCCAACGGGCCCTCAGCCTGGGTACCGGCAGCAATCTCGGTCGGCACATCGACTTTCCTCACCGGCCCATCCGCTGCCGGGCCTTGCAAGGTGGCGGCCTGGGCCTCCACAGGTTTGTTCTTTTGCATCTGACGCATCAGCACGTCGGCCAGGCCGATACCACCGCCCTCGCGGGACATCGACACCGCCAGTTGCTGGTCGTACATTTCCTGATACTGCTTGGCCGCCGGGGTATTCAGCGGGTTGTCCTTGCCCAGAGCGTCGGTGGCCGAGCGCATGGACTTGAGCATTTCGTTCAAGAACAGCGACTCGAACTCCTGCGCCACCTTGCGCATGTTGCCTTCGCTGTTCTTGTCATCACCGACCTTCAGCTGGTTAAGCCGATTCAGGTCGGAGTAAGACCCCGAGTCCGCCGTGCTGCTGATGCCGCTCTTGCGCATATCCATGGCCATGGCCTCAGATCACGATCAGGTCGGCTTGCAGGGCGCCGGCCTGTTTCAAAGCTTCGAGGATAGCCATCAAGTCGCCGGGCGCTGCGCCCACCTGGTTCACCGCACGGACAATCTCATCCAGGGTGGTGCCGGGGCCGAACTTGAACATCGGCTTGGCTTCTTGCTGGGCATTGACCCGCGAGCGCGGGACCACGGCGGTCTGGCCGTTGGACAGCGGGCCCGGCTGGCTGACAATCGGGTCTTCGGTGATGGTCACCGTCAGGCTGCCGTGGGTCACCGCTGCCGGCGAGACCTTGACGTTCTGACCGATCACGATAGTGCCGGTACGCGAGTTGATGATGACTTTTGCCACCGCCTGGCCAGGGTCGACCTCCAGGTTTTCCAGGATCGACAGGTAGTCCACACGCTGGCTGGGGTCCAGTGGCGCGGTGACGCGAATCGAACCCCCGTCGATGGCCTGGGCCACACCTGGGCCGAGCATGTCGTTGATCTTGTCGACCACGCGCTTGGCAGTGGTGAAGTCGGAGCGGTTGAGGTTCAGGGTCAGGCTGTTGCCCTGGTTGAAACCGCTCGGCACGGTGCGTTCAACCGTCGCGCCACCGGGAATGCGCCCGGCCGACGGTACGTTGACAGTGATCTTCGAACCATCGCGGCCTTCAGCGTCAAACCCGCCGACCACCAGGTTGCCCTGAGCAATGGCGTAGACGTTGCCGTCGATACCTTTGAGCGGCGTCATCAGCAAGGTGCCGCCACGCAGGCTTTTGGAGTTGCCCATGGACGAAACGGTAATGTCCACCACCTGGCCCGGCTTGGCAAATGGCGGCAAATCGGCACTGATCGACACCGCGGCAACGTTCTTCAATTGCACGTTACCCGAGCCTGGCGGCACCTTGATACCGAACTGGGACAGCATGTTGTTGAAGGTCTGCAGGGTGAACGGCGTCTGGGTGGTCTGGTCACCCGTGCCATTGAGCCCCACCACCAGGCCATAGCCGATCAACTGGTTGGAGCGCACGCCGGAAATACTGGCGATATCTTTGAGCCGCTCGGCCTGCGCCACAGTGCTCAAGGCCAGCAAGAGCGCCGTCGCCATCAGCTGTTTGAAATTCAAAATGGCCACCTAGAAAGGGAACAGCGGGCTAAGGAAGAAACGATCGAACCAGCCCGGCTGGCTTGCATCAGCAAACGAACCCGTCCCCGAGTAGGTGATGCGCGCATCGGCAATGCGCGTCGACGGCACGGTGTTGTCGGTGGAAATATCATCGGCGCGGACCATCCCGGCAATGCGCACCAGCTCGTCGCCGGTGTTGAGGGTCATCCACTTCTCACCGCGTATGGCAATGATGCCGTTGGGCAATACGTCGGCCACGGTCACGGTGATCGAGCCGGTCAGGCTGTTGCCCTGCCCCGCCGCACTCTTGCCGTTGGTGGCACGGTCGCCGCTGTAGCCGGCGTCCAGGCTCAGGTCACCACCGCCCAGCGGGTTGTTGGTGTTCAGGCCACCGCCGAACAGCGACGTCAGGCCGATGCTGGTCTTGCTGTTCTTGCCGATCTGCGAGTTGGCGTTCTTGCTGGCCTGGGTCTTCTCGTTGAGGGTGATGGTGATGATGTCACCGACCCGGAAGGCCTTGCGGTCGCTGTACAGGTTCTGTTCGAAACCAGCCTGGTAGATCGAGCCGTTATTGGCCGCCGCCGGCAGCGGCGTGCGTGGCAACACCGGCGCGTAGTACGGGTCATTGGGCTTTGGCGTTGGGGCAACACAGCCCGCGAGCACGGCGATCCCACTCAATGCCAAAACGGAAACATAGCGATTCATGACCCTTACCTCATGGTGTTGCAGGCGCCGTCAAGAGCGCCCCATAAACGTGATTACAGATTCTGCGTGACGAACGAGAGCATCTGGTCGGCGGTGGAAATCACCTTGGAGTTCATCTCGTAGGCGCGCTGGGTGGTGATCATGTTGACCATCTCCTCAACGGTGCTGACGTTGGAGGTTTCCAGGGTGCTTTGCAGCGTGGTGCCAAACCCGTTCAGGCCCGGGATGCCGATTTGCGGCGCGCCGCTGGAGGCAGTTTCCAGGAACAGGTTATTGCCCATCGCCTGCAAGCCGGCCGGGTTGATGAAGTCGGCTGTTTGCAGGTTGCCGATCACTTGCGACGCCGGGTTGCCGGCCACAGTGATAGACACGGTGCCGTCGTTGCCCACGGTAAAGGTCTTGGCATCCGCCGGAACCACCACGGCCGGTTCCAGGGCGAAACCGTTGGCGGTGACGATCTGGCCGTTGGAATCCAGGTGGAAAGTACCGTCGCGGGTGTAGGAGGTAGTCCCATCCGGTTGCAGGATCTGGAAGAAGCCACGGCCATTGATGGCCATGTCCAGCGGCTGGCCGGTTTGCTGCAGGTTACCGGCGCTGAAGTTTTTCTGGGTGCCGACGATCTGCACACCAGTACCCAATTGCAGGCCCGACGGCAATTCGCTGTCCTGGGTCGATTGGGCACCTGGCTGCTTCTTGATCTGATAGAGCAGGTCCTGGAACTCGGCGCGATCACGTTTGAAGCCCGTGGTCGACACGTTCGCCAGGTTGTTGGAAATGGTCGTCAGGTTGGTGTCCTGGGCGGACAGGCCTGTCTTGGCAACCCATAGAGCCGGAAGCATGCTGTTCTCCTTCGTGCGCCGGGTGGTGGGCGCTACGTTGCAAATTAGTTAATGGGCTTGAATCAGCTCATCTGCATGACGCGCGTCATGGCCTGGTCGTCTTCTTTAGCGCTGTTCATCATCTTGATGTGCAGCTCGAACTGCTTGGAAAGCGCCAGCACCGCGGTCATTTCTTCCACGGCATTGACGTTGCTCGCCTGCAGGAAGCCCGAAGTCAGCTTGACGTTCGCATCGGCCTGGGCTGGCTGGCCATCCTTGGTGTGGATGGTGCCGTCCAGGCCCTTGGTCATGTTCTTGAGATCGGGTTGGACCATTTTGATCCGGTCTACTTCCGCCATCACCCGCGGGCCTTCGCCCATGGCGCGGATGCTGATGGTGCCGTCGGCACCGACTTCGATTTTCTGCTGGGGCGGCACGGCAATCGGGCCACCGTTACCCATGATCGGCATACCATTGCCGGCACGCAGCACCCCCAGCGCATCCACGTTCATGCTCGCGCTGCGCACGTAGGCTTCGCCGCCATCGGGGGTTTGCACGGCCATCCAGCCGTCGCCGCTGACGGCCACATCCAGGTCGCGACCGGTTTCGATCATCGCGCCTGGGGAGAAGTCAGTGGCCGGCCGCTCAGTCATGGCAAATGCCCGCGCCGGAAAGCTGTCACCGAACACCGGCATCGAACGCGCCTGCTCCAGGTCGCGCTGGAAACCGTTGGTGGAAATGTTCGCCAGGTTGTTGGCATGGGCCTTCTGCGCCAGTGCATTCTGGCTGGCGCCGGTCATTGCCACATAAAGGTACTTGTCCACGCTCTTTCCTCTTTCTGACGGACGCTTGCCGCCCACCGCTGTACTGAGGAGGCTTAAGCAATTTGCGAACCAACCTTTAAAAAAAACGAAGGAGCCCCCTGAATACGGGGGGTTGAGGGCTTGAGCGTCGAGCAGACCCACTCTCAAGAGTCGAAAAAACGGCGGACTTATGCCGCTTGCGGCAAGACCTGACGCCCGAGGCCCTCCCCATGCCTGAATTACGCCGGTGCGTCGCCATTTCAGCTTCCTGGGCCGCTCTTATCGAGGGAAATGTTGCGATGGGTTATTAATACACACGCGGTGACTACCAGACTTATTATTTCAAATTCACGTACAGCGAGTGAAACCCATCTTTATCAGGCGCTTGAGCATTTAGTTAATACATGTTTTTACGCTTGCTTTCTCGGACATCTCACAACACTTACACCAAATTAAAACGTCTCGACACACGCTTACAATTACTAAACAACGACAACTTGAACACACCCTACTGCCTGCGTAAATTCTGTCCATCGCAACATCACCACCCCGAGTATTTAAAGTTGCGTGTTTGCGACACACCTATCACTAACTACAGGATCAGTATCATGTCCACTATTTCACAAGTACCCACCCTGCCTTTCAGTGTTCCCTACTTCCCTACAAGAGCGGGTGGCAGACTGGACCATGATGTATACCGACCTAACTACCCATCGGCCGCGCCCCATTATCACGCGTGCACCCACGAGCACAGGGCCGATGTTTCAGACTATCGTCCTGACCGATACTTTCCAGAGATGCACCGTGCCAGGGACTATTACCCCGACCGACGCATCTCGGACATGCAACCAGACTGGGACTATCGCCCTGGCCGGGATTTGCCGCAAATGCGTCGCGACTGGGACTACCTTCCCGAGCGGCGCGTACCAGACATGCGCCGTGACTGGAACTACCCTACTGACAGGTATGCTGATCAGCGGCCAAGTTATCTTGTCTCTCCAAGGCTCGCAGACGAATTCGCACCAATAAATCAACACTGGAACCCGGCCGTAAAGGCGCTGGATAAACTTATCGACACACTGCCACAGGCCATGATCCGTATGGACATGGATATCACCACCAAGGATCTGCTTGGCGGCAAATATGGGCCACTCTCCCCCAGTATTACCAAGGAACTGGGGAAACTGGATGAACATAGGGACTACCGGATGGTGACTCAGTTTAACGGACACGCATTGACCTACCTCTGGGCACCCGTCGACGGTGGCAGGCCTGTATTTATTGAACAGCCAGAAAACGGCTATATGACGCCAACGAGCGGTACGGATTTATTAAAGCTGTTGAATTCGAATTCCGAAGCCCAACAATTCAAGGATTACGGCGTAACTGCCAAGGACCTGAAAAACGGCAAGTACGGAAAACTCTCTCCCGAGATTCAAAAAAGTTTGAGCAACTTGGAACATGACAAGAACTACAGCCTGATTGAGCTCTTTAAAATTGACAACGAAAACACAACGCTGGCCTGGAGGGACAAAAGTACAGGCAAGATTGAAGAAATAGGCCAGTACAACATTGTCTACGGCTGACACACTGGGCAGTTGTCAGATCGGACACTGCGTTCACAAGACGCAGTGTCCAGCATCGCGATACCCTTACTTGATCACCTTATAGTCGCGCAACTTATTCGCAATGGTGGTGTGCGATACACCCAAGCGCTTACCCAGTTGCCGGCTGCTTGGGTGCTCGGCGTACAGGCTTTCCAACACGGCCTTTTCGAACCGCCCCACGATATCCTCCAAACCGCCTTCCAACGAAAAATCCCCAAGCGGCTGACGCACGCCGTAATCCGGCAGACGAATATGCTCGACCTTGACCGTGCCGCCCTCACACAACGATACCGCCTGAAACAACACGTTTTCCAACTGCCGCACATTGCCTGGCCAGTGGTAGTGGCTAAGACGCTCCATGGCAGCGGGCGCCAACTTGGGCAGCGGGCAACCGATCTGCCGACTGGCTTGGTCAAGAAAATGCTCGACCAAGGGCGCCAGGCCGTCCAGGCATTCACGCAAGGGTGGAATGTGCAGCGACAGCACGTTCAGTCGGTGATAGAGATCCTGGCGAAACTCACCCCGGGCGCAGAGTTCCGACAAGTCCACCTGGGTCGCACAGATCACCCGCACATCCAGATACACCTCTTCATCACTGCCGACCCGACGGAAACACCCATCCTGCAAGAAACGCAGCAATTTCACCTGCAATCTCGCGCTCATTTCGCCAACGCCATCAAGAAACAAGGTACCGCCCGCCGTCAACTCCAGCAGCCCGAGCTTGCCCTCCGCTCGCGCCCCCTCAAAAGCACCGGGGCCGTAGCCGAATAGTTCAGTCTCGGCCATCGACTCGGGCAGCCCCGCGCAATTGAGGGCCATCAAAGGCGACTGCCCTCGCGGGCTGGCCAGGTGACACGCACGGGCCAGCAGTTCTTTGCCGGTGCCGGTTTCGCCTTCTATTAATAGCGGCGCATCCAGCGGTGCCATGCGCCGTGCTTCGCGGACCACCGCAGCCATCACCTTGGAGCTTTGAAAGATGCTGTCAAAGCCGCGCAGCTCTTGCTTGCGCACGTTGTAGATGCGCTCACCCACACGGTCAGCGCGATGCAAGGTCAGCACGGCACCGGCCATGGCCTCACTGTCGTCATGCTCGCTGGATTGCAGTGGGGCGATATCCGCCAAAAACACGTCACCTTTGACCTTGACCCGCAAGCCGTTGATCCGCGATTTGCTGGCACGCACCAGTTCCGGCAAATCGAAGTCCTCGGCATAGCGCGACAGTGGAATACCCGGCACCTCATCCACCCGCACACCGAGTAACTGTGCCGCTGCGCGATTGGCAGCGACGATAGAACCGCCCATGTCGATGGACAGCACCGGAAATTCAAGGGCGCCGAGCAGCGCATTGAGTTCCATATGCCGCCGCTCGCTCGGCATCAGCCCCACCCTTTTGACGCCGAATACGCCGGCAATCGCCTCGAACTGCGGGCGCAATGCCTGGAATTGCATGTTCACCAGGTTCGGGCAAAACAGGTAGATGGCATTGCCATGCTCACCGCCGACCTCGCCCTTGGCGACGTTGACGCCGTACTCCACCAACAGGTTGAGGATGTCTCGCAGGATGCCGATGCGGTTCTGGCAGTGCACTTTGATACGCATGGAAAGGCTCGAAAAGTAGGGAGGCACCGCGTCTTTTTGCCGCTGGGCGCAGATAGTCGTCAAGATTATGTGACAGCGCGTCACCTTTTCACAGCCCAAGACACAGATAAGGCCTACACCCGTAACGAATACTTTACGAAAACGGGTAGTTTTTCCTACGCACCCAGGCAAGACCGCGATGGAATCCGGCGCTGTTCGGGTTATCAATAGGTGCATCGCAGGACATAACAAGAACGAATGCCTAGCAGGAGAGCCGTATGAAGCAGACGCACTACGTGGCCCGCGAGCCCGATGCGCAAGGTTTTATCCATTACCCGCCAGAAGAACACGTGGTATGGAACACGCTGATCACTCGCCAACTCAAAGTGATCGAAGGCCGTGCGTGCCAGGAATACCTGGACGGCATCGACAAGCTCGGCCTGCCGTTGGATCGCATCCCCCAGTTGGGCGAAATCAACAAGGTGCTGGCCGAAACCACCGGCTGGCAAGTCGCGCGTGTACCCGCACTGATTCCCTTCCAGACCTTTTTTGAATTGCTCGCCAGCAAGCAATTTCCGGTGGCGACCTTTATTCGTACCCGTGAAGAGCTGGACTACCTGCAAGAACCGGATATTTTCCACGAGATATTTGGCCACTGCCCGCTGCTGACCAACCCCTGGTTCGCCGAATTCACCCACACCTACGGCAAGCTCGGCCTGGCGGCCACCAAGGAGCAACGGGTGTACCTGGCGCGCCTGTACTGGATGACCATCGAGTTCGGCCTGGTGGACACGCCCCAAGGGCGCCGCATCTACGGTGGCGGCATTCTGTCTTCGCCTAAAGAAAGCGTGTATTGCTTGTCGGATGAGCCCGAGCACCAAGCCTTCGATCCGCTGGAAGCGATGCGCACTCCTTATCGTATCGACATCCTGCAACCGCTGTACTTCGTATTGCCCGAACTCAAGCGCCTGTTCGACGTGGCGCAGGAAGACATCATGGGCATGGTCGAGCGCGGTATGGAATTGGGCTTGCACGCACCGAAATTCCCGCCAAAGCCCAAGGCTGCTTGAGCTGTGCCTTTTTAGGCCAGGTGAGTCTGTTCCCTGGCCGCGCGTTGCTTTAGGGTAACGCCACTGACCTTCAAACATTCGAATTCAGGACACCTCCCATGACCACCTTGAACCAAGCCCACTGCGAAGCCTGCCGCGCCGATGCCCCGCAAGTCAGCGATGAAGAACTGCCGGTGCTGCTCAAGCAGATCCCTGACTGGAACATCGAAGTGCGCGACGGCGTCATGCAGCTGGAAAAGGTCTTCCTGTTCAAGAACTTCAAGTTCGCCCTGGCCTTCACCAACGCCATGGGTGAAATCTCCGAAGCCGAAGGCCATCACCCTGGCCTGCTCACCGAATGGGGCAAAGTCACCGTGACCTGGTGGAGCCACTCCATCAAGGGCCTGCACCGCAACGACTTCATCATGGCTGCGCGCACCGACGAAGTGGCCAAGACTGCCGAGGGCCGCAAGTAATGCACTTCGATGCGATTGGCCGCGTACCCGGTGACCCGATCCTCGGGCTGATGGACCTGTATGCCCAGGATGCCAACCCGAACAAGTTCGACCTGGGCGTGGGCGTGTATAAGGACGACCAGGGCCTGACGCCGATTCCCCACTCGGTGAAGCTGGCGGAACAGCGCCTGGTTGATACCCAGGTGACCAAGACCTACATCGGTGGTCATGGTGACGCGGCTTTCGGCACCCTGATCAGTGAGCTGGTGCTCGGTGCCGATTCGGCCTTGTTGCGCGAACGCCGCGCCGGCGCCACCCAGACCCCAGGCGGTACCGGCGCCCTGCGCCTGAGCGCTGACTTTATCGCCCAGAGCCTGCCTGGCCGTGGCGTGTGGTTGAGCAACCCGACCTGGCCGATCCACGAGACCATTTTTGCCAAGGCCGGGCTTAAGGTCAGTCACTACCCTTACGTAGGCAGCGACAATCGCCTGGATGTGGCGGCGATGCTTGCGACCCTGTCCACGGTACCCAAGGGTGACGTGGTGCTGCTGCATGCCTGCTGCCATAACCCGACCGGCTTCGACCTGACCCAGGATGACTGGCGCCAGGTGTTGCAGATTGTGCGGGAACGCCAGTTGCTGCCGCTGATTGACTTTGCTTACCAGGGCTTTGGTGATGGCCTGGAGCAGGACGCGTGGGCGGTGCGCCTGTTTGCAGCCGAGTTGCCGGAAGTGCTGGTCACCAGTTCCTGCTCGAAGAACTTCGGTCTGTATCGCGACCGGGTCGGCGCACTGATCGTGTGTGCTGCGGATGCCGAAAAGCTCACCGATGTGCGCAGCCAACTGGCGAATATCGCCCGCAACCTGTGGTCGACGCCGCCGGATCATGGCGCTGCCGTGGTGGCGACCATCCTCGGTGATACCGAGCTGAAAAAACTGTGGAGCGAGGAAGTCGAGGCCATGCGCTCGCGGATCGCGCACTTGCGCTCCGGGTTGGTGGAAGCCTTGAAGCCCCATGGCTTGGCCGAGAAGTTTGCCCATATCGGCGCGCAGCGCGGGATGTTTTCCTATACCGGTTTGAGTGCCGAGCAGGTCAAGCAACTGCGCGAGGAGCACAGCGTGTATATGGTCAGTTCAGGCCGGGCCAACGTGGCCGGGGTGGATGCGACACGTTTGACGCTGCTGGCCCAAGCTATCGCCGACGTTTCCAACTGAAAACTGCGGGATCAAAAATGTGGGAGGGGGCTTGCCCCCTCCCACATTTTTACCGAGGCGAGGCTTTTAGCCAGTGACCATTTCAGCCTTGAGCTGCGCCTCCCTGGCCTGGACGTCCGCCAACCGATACAACTCGATATGCCCATCCCAGTGCTCGATCAGCGCGGTGCACGATTCCACCCAATCCCCGCAATTGAGGTAATCCACCTCGCCCACTTTGCGAATCTCGGCATGGTGGATATGCCCGCACACCACCCCATGCAGTTCGCGCCTGGTGACTTCGTGGGCAATCGCTTCTTCGAAATCGCTGATAAAGCTCACGGCGGTTTTCACCTTGTGTTTCAGGTACGCCGACAGCGACCAGTAGCCATAACCGTAGCGCGCGCGCCAATGGTTGAGCCAGCGGTTAAGCGTGAGGGTGAATTCGTAGGCCGAGTCGCCGAGGAACGCCAGCCAACGGTGATAACGGGTGATCACATCGAACTGGTCGCCATGGATCACCAATAGATGCCGACCGTCGGCGGTCACATGCACTGCCTCATCGACCAACTGGATATTGCCCAGGATCAGCTTGGAATAGCGTCGTAAAAATTCATCATGGTTGCCAGTGACGTAGATCACCTCGGTGCCGCGCTTGGCCATGGTCAGCAGTCGACGGATCACATTGGTGTGGGCCTGGGGCCAATACATGCCGCCACGCATTTTCCAACCATCGATAATATCGCCCACCAGGTAGACCTTGTCGGCGTGGTAGCCCTTGAGAAACTGCGACAAGTGCTCGGCCTGGCAATCCCGGGTGCCTAGATGCACGTCGGAAATCCACAGGGTTCGCACCCGTTGTTTGCGGCTGGGCTTGGTGAACTCGGCATGGGTCATGGGCATCCCTCGACGCTGTTTTCGCGAGCTTGCGCCTTGGCGATTAATAGCCCATGACAGCTGCGCGTCAGTCTGATGACAGCGCTAAATGCCCGCAAAGCGTTGTAGACTGGCGCCTTGCCGCCCTGGAGATTGCGATGAGCCCGACCCTCACGCTACGCCACTACCTCGAAGCCCCCATCGCTCACAGCCATGATCATGCGCAGTTGGTGTTCGGCCTGTCCGGGCACCTGGAGCTGGAAGTCGATGGCCGTGGCAGCCAAGTGCGCGAGAGCAGTGTGATGGTGCTGCCCTTCTCCACTCACCATGCCTGTGGCAGCCGCGATGGCAGCCGCTGCCTGGTGCTGGATGTGCCGACCGAGCATTGGGTGGTGCAATCCCTGGGCGAGCATGCCGATGCCAGTCGCCGCTTGCTGGGGCAACCGGCGCGACTGACGCTGGATCCGCGGCAAAGCCAACTGGTGCAGTGGCTGGCGCACAGCCCGGTGGACGACCCGCTGATCGTCCAGCAAGGTGCGGTGCTGTTACTGGCCAGCCTCAATCATCCCCAGGCTAAATCGCAGCCTGGCCGGCGCCTGCCTTATGCAGCGTTCAATGCCCATATCCAGCGCCATGCTGCGCGCCCGTTGCAGGTGGCCGACCTGGCGCGCATCGCCGGGCTTTCCGTGGCGCGCCTGCATGCACGCTTCATGGCCGAATGCGGGCAAACGCCGATGGATTATCTTCGCAGTCGTCGCTTGCACATGGCGCTGGGGCTTTTGCGCGGCACACCGCTTGCCATTGGTGAGGTTGCCGAGCGCGTCGGCTACGCCTCGCAAAGCGCATTCAGTGCCGCCATGTTGCGCGAGTTTGGCGCCACGCCCAGCGCCCTGCGTCGGGCCGACTGACAAGAGCCCCACGCTAAAAATCGCGAGGCCGGCGACAGACGCCCGCAAACCATGCCTCTAGACTGCGAGGCTGTTACCCCCGTTGCTTCAAGGATCGCAATGACTCCCCGTTCAGCCCTCGGCGCCCTGCATATCGGCGCATTGATGTTTGGCCTCACCGGCGTATTCGGCAAGCTGGCGGCGGCCTCCCCTGCCATCATCGTGTTTGGTCGCGCCGCGTTTGCTGTGCTCGCCCTGGCGGTGTTTGCCCGCTTTGCCAGCAACGCGCCCTGGAAGACACTGGAGATGCGCGACTGGCGCCGCCTGCTGGTCAGCGGTGTGTTGCTGGCCGCGCATTGGGTGACGTTCTTTATTGCCGTCAAAGTCGCCGGCGTGGCCGTGGCGACCCTGGGGTTTACCGCCTTTCCGGCCTTTACCGTGATCCTTGAAGGGTTGATCTTCCGCGAGCGCATTCGCGCCAATGAAGTGCTGCTAGTGGCCCTGGTCACCGTTGGCCTGGTGCTGGTGACCCCGGATTTCAACCTCGCCAGCGAGGCCACCAGCGGCCTACTGTGGGGGATCGCCTCGGGGCTGTTGTTCTCGTTGTTATCGCTGAACAATCGCGCCAGCTCCGGGCGCATTCCTGCGGTACAGGCCGCGCTGTGCCAGAACGTGGTGGTCGCGGCCTGCCTGCTGCCGGTGGCCGCACCAGGGCTGGCGGATGTACGTGGGATTGACTGGCTGTGGATCGGGTTGCTGGGAGTGTTTTGTACTGGTCTTGCCCATAGCCTGTTTGTCGCCAGCCTTGCCGTGATCAAGGCGCGCACCGCCTCGGTGGTGTTTGCCATGGAACCTGTCTACGGCATCACCGTGGCCTGGCTGTTGTTTGCCGAAACCCCGACCTTGCGCATGTTGCTGGGCGGCGCCTTGATCATCCTCGCCATCGTGCTTTCCGGCCTGATGGGCAGCGCCAGCCAGGCCAAACAACCGGCAACCACAGCCTGATCTATACTTTAAACGTCCGCAACAGTCTGTAGTCGTTCAACGGATAAAGACTCCTCGACGACAGCCATGGTGCTTTCTGAAGTTGCTGCAAGCGAGTGGTCACCCCTCAATGCGATGCAGGAGTTTCATCATGGAAATGCTCATCAGCTTGCTGGTCCAGATCATCAGCGGTGCCGTCGGTGGCAACATCGCCGGCATGACCAAACAGAGCCTGGGGACAGGGCTCAATACCTTTCTCGGCGGAGTCGGCGGCTTGGTGCTGGGCCAGATTGTCGCCGCACTCACGGGCACCACCAGCGGCGAAGCGCTGGATGTTGCCGCGATCGGCAGCAATATTGTCGGCGGTGGCGTCGGTGGGTTGGTATTGACGTGGGCCGTCGGTTTTATCAAACAAAAGCTCGCTGCCAAGTAGCGGTAGGGTCACCGCCCCTCTGTGGCGGTGACTTTCATTGCGTACGATCGTTATGGCCCAGATCGCGCTGCGGGTCCATCTGGTCGCGTACCCGCTGTTTTAGTACCTTGGCCTCGGGAAAGCCGCCGTCGGCTTTGCGTTCCCAGATCTGCACGCCATCACAGGTGATGCGAAAGGCGCCACCGGTGGCCGGCTCCAGCGCCACGCTCCCCAGGTCATCGGCAAATGTACTGAGCAACTCCTGGGCCAGCCACGCGGCGCGCAGCAACCACTGGCACTGGGTGCAATAAGTGATAACGATCTCGGGTTTGCTTGCAGACATAATTTAAGCGGCTCCTGACATGACGGGCCCAGCGAATCGAGTGGCTATAATAGCGGCCTTTATCGCCCAGCCTCGAGATTGATGATGCGCCGCCTGCTGTCTTGCCTGTTCCTGTGCCTAGTCCCCCTGCTTGCCGAAGCCTTGGAAGCACCCCGCCCTAAAATCGGCCTGGTGTTGTCCGGTGGTGCCGCCCGTGGCCTGGCGCATATCGGTGTGCTCAAAGCCCTTGAGGAACAGGGCATCCATATTGATGCGATTGCCGGCACCAGCATGGGTGCGGTAATTGGCGGGCTGTACGCATCGGGCTACAAGATCGACGAACTGGAGAAGCTGGCGCTGGGCATCGACTGGCAACAGGCCCTGTCGGACGCCCCACCACGCGAAGACGTACCGTTTCGGCGCAAACAGGACGACCGGGATTTCCTGGTCAAGCAGAAACTCAGTTTCCGCGACGACGGCAGCCTCGGCCTGCCACTGGGTGTGATCCAGGGCCAGAACCTGGCGCTGCTGCTGGAAAGCATGTTTGCCCACAGCAGCAACACGCGTAACTTCGACAAGCTGCCGATCCCGTTCCGCGCAGTGGCCACCGACATTACCACCGGCGAAAAAGTCGTGTTCAGCAAGGGCCACCTGCCCCAGGTGATACGCGCCAGCATGTCGATCCCCGCCGTGTTCGCCCCGGTGGAACTGGACGGCCGCCTGCTGGTGGACGGCGGTATGACCGACAACATCCCGTTGGATGTGGCGCGGGAGATGGGCGTCGATATTGCCATCGTGGTCGACATCGGCACCCCGCTGCGCTCGCGCAAGCAATTGGCGACCGTGGTGGACGTGCTCAACCAGTCCATCACCCTGATGACCCGGCGCAATTCCGAGGAGCAACTCAAGGCTCTGAACCCCAAGGATGTGCTGATCCAACCGCCTCTGGCCGCCTATGGCGTGACCGACTTCGGCCGCGCCAAAGACATGATCGACGCCGGTTACCGCGCCACCCGCGCTCTCGATGTGCGCCTGGCGAACCTGCGTCCGGTCGAGCCCATCGACGCGCAACTGGTGGCTGCACGCACGCCGGGCGAGCGCACCCCGGTGATCACCGCTATCAAGGTGGAGAACGACTCCAAAGTCAGCGACGACGTGATCCGCTATTACATCCGTCAGGGGCTGGGAGAACCGCTGAACCTGGGGCGCCTGCAATCGGACATGGGCACACTGTACGGCCTGGATTACTTCGAGCAGGTGCAATACCGCGTGGTCAAAAAGGGCCAGGACAACACCCTGGTGATCAGCGCGCGGGGCAAGCGCAGCGGCACCGACTACCTGCGCCTGGGCTTGAACCTGTCGGATGACATGCGTGGCGACAGCGCTTTCAACCTTGGTGCCAGCTATCGAGTGAACGGCATCAACCGCCTCGGCGCGGAGTGGCTGACGCGGGTGCAGATCGGTGATCGACAGGAGCTGTACAGCGAGTTCTACCAACCGATGGACACCGGGTCGCGCTACTTCGTCGCGCCTTACATCAGAGCCGAGGCGCAGAACGTTGAGCTGATCCTGGACAACGACCCCATCTCCGAATATCGCCTGGAACGCTATGGCTTTGGCTTGAACGTAGGACGCCAGATCGGCAACAGCGGCGAGATCCGCTTCGGCGTAGGTGAGGCGTGGGGCAAGGCGGACGTGCGTATCGGCGAGCGCGACCTGCCGAGCGTGAGTTTCAGCGAAGGGTTCTATGAGCTTAAATATTCCTTCGACTCCCTCGACAACGTCTACTTCCCGCACAGCGGCGAAGACATAGGCCTGGCCTTTCGCGAATTCGAACCCGGACTGGGTTCGGACCAGCGCTACCGTCAATGGGAGTTCAAACTGGACAAGGCCATGAGCCATGGCCCGGACACTCTGATACTCGGCGGTCGCTATGGACGCACGCTGGATAATTCCGATGTGGTGATCTCCAGCTTCCTGCTGGGTGGGGCGCGGCAATTGTCGGGCTTTCGCCAGGATGCGATTTCGGGCCAGAACGTCAGCCTGATGCGCGCGGTGTACTTCCGCCGGCTGACCCCACGCTCGTACCTGCCACTGGACTTCCCGTTGTACCTGGGTGCCTCACTGGAACGGGGCCGGGCGTGGAACAACGACAACGAATTCGACAGCGGGTATATCAATGCCGCGAGTATTTTCCTGGGGTTTGATACGCCACTTGGGCCGCTGAATTTCAGCTATGGGTTCAATGATGATAATCAGAAGGCTGTGTACTTGAATCTCGGCCAGACCTTCTGACACAGCACAGAACTAATGTGGGAGGGGGCTTGCTCCCGATGGCGGGGTATCAGTCAACAATTCTGTAGCTGGCCCACCGCAATCGGGAGCAAGCCCCCTCCCACATTTGGTTCTCGGCGAATTGGGAGTCAGGACTTTTCCAGGTTCGCCAGAATGTGCTCGTGCACACGCATGCACACGCGCAGATCCTCTTCATTCACCCCAACGAACAGCTCATGGCGCAAGGCCGTGGCGATGGTCTCGATCTGGTCGATCAGCGGTTGAGCGGTATCACACAACAAAATGCGTTTGGCGCGGCGGTCTTCCACCACGGCCTGGCGTTGCACCAGGCCCTGGCCTTCCAGGCTGTCGAGCAGGCGCGCCAGGGTCGGCCCTTCGACGCCGACACTTTGTGCCAGTTCACGTTGGGTAGGTGCTTCGACAAAACGGGCCAGATGCAGCAGCACCAGCCAGCGCGCCTGGGACAACCCTAGCCCCGCCAAACGACGGTCCAGCTCAGCGCGCCAACCTCGGGACATTTGCGCCAACTGCATGCCAAAACGGTGTTGATCGGTTAACGGCATAAAAAACTCATGTTTAAGACTGAAAATAAAGTGTGGCTAATTATTAGTCAGCTAAGCATGAGCCATGCCAGTAGGCAAGGCCCGGTATGTACTGATTCGTTACATTGTCGTAATTGCCACACTAAATTTCGAATTCCGACTGCAAAGCGGCACGCACGCAGTACAAAACACCCTCGGGAACACGCCCGGTGAACAACGGAGCGATCTCCACTACAGGTGGCAATTCGCCTTCTCCGTCGAGGAAGGCATCCTGGATTTCGCCGAGTAAATCCTCAGGCAAATCAAGGGCCTGCTCCAGCGACAACTGTTGCTTGCCAATGGCTTCGGCGAGCAGGGTATACACATTTTTTTCCGAGCATTGCAGTTGGCCGGCGATCTGGATCGGGGTCATGCCAGCGCGGGCCAGGCTGATCAGTTCGTGGCGAATATCGGCGATTTCCTTCGGCGCTTCTGCCTGGCCGCCGAGCACTTCGAGGAAGGCCTGGCCGTAACGCTCCAGCTTGCGCGCACCCACACCACTGACCCGAGCCATCTCGGCCATGGTGGTGGGTTGCTCGCGGAGCATTTCCAGCAAGGTGGAGTCGGGGAAGATAACGTAGGGCGGCACGCTGTGTTCCTGCGCCAATTTGCGCCGCAGGGTACGCAACGCCTCCCACTGCTCGCGCTCCTCGCCCCGCACCAACTGGCTGGCCTGGCTGGTACTGCTGCTTTTGGCGCTGGCCTGCGGCTTGAGGTCGCGGCGCAGTTCCAGGCTGACTTCACCCTTGAGCAACGGCCGGCAACTGTCGTTCAGGCGCAGCCCGCCATAGCCTTCGATATCAATGTCGACGAGGCCACGGGCAACCATCTGGCGAAACAGCGAACGCCATTCGCCCTCGGCACGGGCCTTGCCGACGCCATAGACCGACAGTTTTTCGTGGCCGAAGCTGCGCACTTTTTCATTGTCCTTGCCGAGCAACACATCCACCAGATGGCCCACGCCATAGCGCTGGCCAGTGCGATAGATCGTCGACAACGCCTGGCGCGCAGGCTCGGTAGCGTCCCAGGTTTGCACGCCGTCGATGCAGTTGTCGCAGTGGCCGCAGGGTTGCGGCATGTCTTCGTCGAAATACGCCAGCAGCGTCTGACGGCGGCAGCGGGTTTCTTCGCACAACGAAAGCATGGCGTCGAGCTTGTGCTGCTCCAGACGCTTGTGACGCTCGTCACCTTCGGAGTTCTGCAGCATCTGCTTGAGCATCACCACGTCCTGCAGGCCGTAGACCATCCAGGCATCCGCCGGCAGGCCATCTCGGCCGGCACGACCGGTTTCCTGGTAATAGGCCTCAAGGGACTTGGGCAGGTCCATGTGCGCCACGAAACGCACGTTGGATTTGTCGATACCCATGCCGAAGGCGATGGTCGCCACCATGATCAGGCCTTCCTCGTTGAGAAAGCGTTTCTGGTGCGCAGAGCGCGTTTCATTGGGCAGGCCGGCGTGGTAAGGCAGCGCCGGGTAGCCTTGCTCGCACAGGAACGCAGCGACTTCATCGACCTTCTTGCGTGACAGGCAGTAGACAATACCCGCATCGCTGCGCCGCTCGGACAGGAACGCGAGCAACTGCTTGCGTGGCTGCTCCTTGGGTACGATGCGATAGAAGATATTCGGTCGGTCAAAGCTGGACAGGAAGCGCTCGGCATTCTGCAAATGCAGGCGCTCGACGATCTCTTCACGGGTACGTTTGTCGGCGGTGGCGGTCAGGGCGATGCGCGGCACGTCGGGGAACAGCTCCGCCAATTGACCAAGCTGCAGGTATTCGCGGCGGAAATCGTGGCCCCACTGCGATACACAGTGGGCTTCGTCGATGGCGAACAGGGCGATTTCCAGGCTCTGCAAAAAGGCCAACATGCGTGGCTGCACCAGACGCTCCGGCGCCAGGTACAACATCTTCACTTCACCGCGCTTGATTCGTGCGGCCAGGTCGCGCTGCTGCTCGGCGCTGAGAGTGGAGTTCAGGGAAGCGGCGGCGACGCCCAGCTCTTCGAGGGTGGCAACCTGATCGTCCATCAACGCGATCAGCGGCGACACCACCACCGCCAGGCCGTTGCGCAACAGCGCAGGTACCTGGAAGCACAGCGACTTGCCGCCACCGGTAGGCATCAGCACCAGGGCATCGCCGCCGCTGGCCACACGCTCAATGATCGCACCCTGGCGGCCACGAAAACTGTCGTAGCCGAAGATGTCCTTGAGGACGCGTTGAGCCTGCTCGAGCATGTAAAACTCCAAAATGGTGCCGAAATCCCTCTGTACAGGCTGGCCGAAAAAATACGCTTTCACGGAAAATAATCCGTAAGCGAAGTTTTCCCGGATTGGCGCTAAGCCTGCAGGGGCATCACAAAACGCGGCAGTATACCCGAGCGTCATCGGCCAAAGGGCGCGACTGACGAATAGACGCCCGCTCTAAAACCGGGCAAATATGCCGTGCGGCTGGCCTGGGCGCTCAAGAAAGCCTAGAATTCAGCATCGTTTATTCCCAAGGTAGCCCTTCAATGTCCTTCGCTGAGCAACTAACCCGCCTGCAAGCCTTCCTCGACGCCGATGAGCTGCATGACGAGGCGCTGGACTACGTGGCCGCCCACGGCTACCTGACCGCCCTGTCGATCTGCTCCGAAACCGTCCCCGACCGTGAATGGATCGACGCGCTGTTCGCTGAAGAGCCTCATTACAGCGACGCCGCCCAGCGCGAAGAAATCGAATCCACCCTGATCGCCCTCAAGGCCCACATTGCGCGCCAACTGGCCTCCGACGAAGAGTTCGAGCTGCCATGCGACCTCGACCTGGGCGACGACCCGGACGACTCCGACCTGCGCGGCTGGTGCATCGGTTTCATGGAAGGCGTGTTCCTGCGTGAAGCCGCCTGGTTCGAAACCGCCGAAGAAGAAGTCAGCGAAATGCTCCTGCCGATCATGGTTGGTTCGGGCCTGTTCGAAGAAGAAGCAGAGTTCTCCGACATCGCCGCCGATGCCAACCTGATGGACGACATGATCGTGCAGATCCCGGAAGCCCTGACCGCGCTGTACCTGCTGTGCAACGCGCCTGACGAAAAACCGGCGATCCTCAAGCCACGTCACCACTGAGTCGCTTGCCCGTGGCACCCATGGGCAACCGCTCACTGCTCCTGCGCTACGTACTACTGGCCATCGGCTGGCTGAGCGTAGCGCTGGGAGTGATTGGCATTTTCCTACCGGTATTGCCGACCACGCCCTTTCTACTGCTGGCCGCCGCCTGCTTCGCTCGAAGCTCCCCGCGGTTCTATCACTGGCTGGTGGAACACCCACGGCTGGGCCCATGGATTCGTGATTACCTGGATGGCAACGGCATTCCACTCAGGGGTAAGGTCTACGCCATCGGCCTGATGTGGCTGAGCATCGCGCTATCCTGTTACCTGGTGCCCTTGCCGTGGGCTCGCGGCTTCATGCTGACCAGCGCCGTGCTGGTGACGATCTACATCCTGCGCCAGAAAACCCTGCCCCCGCGCTGAACGCACCTGCGACATTAGATCCCACGCGACCTTGGTCGACACTGACTAACAACAGGCATCATGCGAGACTGTCCAACCGGGCCCGGAATGCCCGGGTGTTCTTATGCTCGGAGTTACCATGACGCTGTCCAGCGGGCTGATCGCCGCCGTTGCCCTGGCCTATATGGCCATTATGTTTGCCATCGCTTTTTACGGTGACCGCCGCCATGCGCCGCTGCCACCCCGGGTGCGTGCGTGGGTCTATAGCTTGTCGCTGGCGGTGTACTGCACCAGTTGGACGTTCTTCGGAGCGGTAGGCCAAGCCGCCGAGCAGCTGTGGGCATTTTTACCGATCTACCTGGGGCCGGTGCTGTTACTGGTGTTGGCGCCTTGGGTGCTGCAGAAGATGATCCTGATCAGCAAGCAGGAAAACATCACCTCCATCGCCGACTTTATCGCCGCTCGCTATGGCAAATCCCAATCCCTGGCGGTGGTGGTCGCGCTGATCTGTCTGGTCGGCGTGCTGCCCTATATCGCGCTGCAACTCAAAGGCATCGTGCTGGGCGTAAACCTGCTGATCGGCGCCGGCCCCGACACCACCGGTACCCGGGCTCAGGACACCGCCTTGATCGTGTCGCTGGTGCTGGCGCTGTTCACTATCGTGTTTGGTACGCGCAACCTCGATGCCACCGAACACCACCGGGGCATGGTGCTGGCGATTGCCTTTGAGTCTTTGGTCAAGCTGTTCGCATTTCTCGCGGTCGGCGCGTTTGTGACCTACGGCTTGTACGACGGTTTCGGCGATCTGTTCAGCCAGGCCATGCTCGCGCCGCGCCTGGAGGAATACTGGAAAGAAACGATCAACTGGCCATCAATGGTGGTGCAGACTGGCGTCGCCATGATGGCGATCATCTGCCTGCCCCGGCAATTCCATGTGACTGTCGTTGAGAACATTGACCCGCAGGACCTGCGCCTGGCCAAGTGGGTATTCCCGGCGTACTTGATCCTCGCCGCGTTGTTCGTGGTACCGATCGCCCTGGGCGGAAAAATGCTGTTGCCCGGTTCGGTGCTGCCCGACTCCTACGTGATCAGCCTGCCGATGGCCCAGGCCCACCCGGCCCTCGCCGTACTGGCGTTCATCGGCGGGGCTTCGGCAGCCACCGGCATGGTCATCGTGGCCAGCATCGCGTTGTCGACCATGGTCTCCAACGACATGCTGTTGCCGTGGTTGCTGCGCCGCTCCAGCGCCGAGCGGCCGTTCGAAGTGTTCCGCCACTGGATGCTCTCGGTACGCCGGGTAAGCATTGTGATCATTCTGCTGCTGGCGTATGTGAGCTACCGTCTGCTCGGCTCGACTGCCAGCCTGGCCACCATCGGCCAGATCGCTTTTGCCGCCGTGACCCAACTGGCCCCGGCGATGCTCGGTGCGCTCTACTGGAAGCAGGCCAACCGACGCGGTGTATTTGCCGGCCTGGCCGCCGGTACATTCCTGTGGTTCTACACCTTGGTCCTACCGGTGACGGCGAAAAGCCTTGGCTGGTCGCTCAGCCTTTTCCCCGGCCTGACCTGGATGCACTCTCACCCATTCGGGCTGTCGGTGACGTCGCTGACCTTGGGTACAGTGTTCTCCCTGGCGGGTAACTTCACCCTCTTCGTCTGGGTATCGATGCTGTCGCGCACGCGAGTTTCCGAGCACTGGCAGGCCGGCCGGTTTATCGGCCAGGAAATCAACCAGCGCGCCAATGCTCGTTCCATGTTGTCGGTGCAGATCAGCGACCTGCTCAGCCTGGCTGCACGTTTCGTCGGCGAAGAACGTGCCCAGCAGAGCTTCATTCGCTTTGCCTATCGCCAGGGTAAAGGCTTCAACCCCAACCAGAATGCCGACAACGATTGGATCGCCCATACCGAGCGTTTGTTGGCCGGCGTACTCGGCGCCTCCTCGACGCGGGCAGTGGTGAAAGCCGCGATCGAAGGCCGGGAAATGCAGCTGGAGGACGTAGTACGCATCGCCGACGAAGCCTCCGAGGTGCTGCAATTCAACCGCGCCCTGCTGCAAGGCGCTATCGAGAACATTACTCAGGGCATCAGCGTGGTGGACCAGTCGCTCAAGCTGGTGGCCTGGAACCGGCGCTACCTGGAGCTGTTCAACTACCCGGACGGTTTGATCAGCGTCGGCCGGCCGATTGCCGACATTATTCGCTACAACGCCGAGCGCGGTCTTTGCGGGCCTGGCGAAGCCGAAGTGCATGTGGCGCGACGCCTGCACTGGATGCGCCAGGGCCGCGCGCACACCTCCGAGCGCCTGTTTCCCAATGGCCGGGTGATCGAGTTGATCGGCAACCCGATGCCCGGTGGCGGTTTTGTCATGAGTTTCACCGACATCACCGCGTTCCGCGAAGCCGAACAGGCACTGACCGAGGCAAACGAAGGCCTGGAACAACGAGTGACCGAGCGCACCCATGAGTTGTCGCAGCTCAACGTGGCGCTGACCGACGCCAAAGGCGTGGCCGAATCTGCCAGCCAGTCTAAGACCCGGTTCCTGGCGGCAGTCAGTCATGACCTGATGCAACCCTTGAACGCGGCGCGGCTGTTCTCCGCCGCCCTCTCCCACCAGCACGACGGCCTGTCCGACGAGGCGCGGCAACTGGTGCAGCATCTGGACAGCTCGTTGCGCTCAGCCGAAGACCTGATCAGCGACTTGCTGGACATATCGCGCCTGGAAAACGGCAAGATCAATCCACAACGCCAGCCCTTTGTACTCAATGAGCTATTTGACACCCTGGGCGCAGAATTCAAGGCGCTGGCCCATGAGCAAGGCCTGCGCTTCCGTTGGCGCGGCAGCCGCCTGCGAGTGGACAGCGACATCAAGTTGCTGCGGCGGGTGTTGCAGAACTTTCTGACCAATGCCTTCCGTTATGCCGACGGGCCCGTACTGCTGGGCGTACGTCGACGTCAGGGCGAACTGTGCCTGGAAGTATGGGACCGAGGCCCGGGCATTCCGCCGGACAAGCAAAAAGTGATCTTCGAAGAATTCAAGCGCCTGGACAGCCACCAGACCCGCGCCGAGAAGGGCCTGGGCCTGGGCTTGGCGATTGCTGACGGCCTGTGCCGCGTGCTGGGCCATCGCCTGAGCGTGCGCTCGTGGCCGGGCAAGGGCAGCGTGTTTAGCGTGTGCGTGCCGCTGGCGCGCAACCAGGCCAGCCCGCAGCCAAAAGCCGCCGTGGAGAACGGCCTGCCCCTGAGCGGTGCGCGGGTGCTGTGCGTGGATAACGAGGAAAGCATCCTGATCGGTATGCGCAGCCTGCTGACACGCTGGGGCTGCGAAGTCTGGACCGCCACCGACCAGGCCCAGTGCGCAGCGCTGCTGGCCGACGGTATGCGACCGCAACTGGCGCTGGTGGATTATCACCTGGACCACGGCGAAACCGGCACCGAACTGATGGGCTGGCTGCGAGCGCAATTGGCCGAGCCTATTCCCGGCGTTGTGATCAGTGCCGACGGGCGCCCGGAGATGGTGGCGCAGGTGCATGGGGCGGGGCTGGACTACCTGGCCAAGCCGGTGAAGCCGGCGGCGTTGAGGGCACTGTTGAGCAGGCACCTGCCCTTGTAAAAGGGTCGTGCGTGGTCAAAATGTGGGAGGGGCTTGCCCACTCCCGCATTTGGCCCCAAGTCTATTCGGGGAGATGCGCCACGCCATCCGAATCTGTCATCGCTCGCTCCAGCAAATCCGCCGGAAGGCTCTTGCTGGCTCGGGCGCCGAGCAACCTTAACTGCTCGGTACGGCTGACCAGATTCCCACGCCCGTCCGTCAATTTGTTGCGCGCCGCACTGTAAGCCTTGTCCAACTGCTGCAGCCGGTTGCCCACTTCGTCCAGGTCCTGGATAAACAATACGAACTTGTCGTACAGCCAACCGGCACGCTCGGCGATTTCCCGGGCGTTCTGGCTCTGACGCTCCTGCTTCCACAGGCTGTCGATCACCCGCAGGGTGGCGAGCAAGGTGGTGGGGCTGACAATCACGATATGGCGATCGAAGGCTTCCTGGAACAAATTCGGTTCAGCCTGCAAGGCCGCGGAAAAAGCCGCCTCGATCGGTACGAACAGCAGAACGAAATCCAGGCTGTGCAAACCTTCCAGGCGCTTGTAGTCCTTGCCGGCCAAGCCCTTGACGTGATTGCGCAAAGACAGCACATGCTGCTTCAACGCCGCCTGGCCAATCACTTCGTCATCCGCCGCGACGTACTGTTGATAGGCGGTCAAGCTGACCTTGGAGTCGACCACCACCTGCTTGTCACCCGGCAACATGATCAGCACGTCCGGCTGGAAGCGCTCGCCATCCGGGCCCTTGAGGCTGACCTGGGTCTGGTATTCGCGGCCTTTTTCCAGGCCTGCGTGTTCCAGCACCCGCTCAAGAATCAGTTCCCCCCAGTTGCCCTGGGTTTTCTGCCCCTTGAGGGCGCGGGTCAGGTTGGTGGCTTCGTCCGACAGGCGCAGGTTCAGTTGCTGCAGGCGCTCAAGCTCCTTGGCCAGGGAGAACCGCTCACGGGCTTCGTTTTGATAGCTTTCTTCAACGCGTTTCTCGAAGGACTGGATGCGCTCCTTGAGCGGGTCGAGCAACTGGCCCAGGCGTTCCTGGCTGGTTTCGGCGAAGCGCTGTTCACGCTCGTCGAAGATTTTACCGGCAAGCTCGGCGAATTGAGCACGCAGCTCGTCCCGTGAGCCTTGCAGGTCAGTGAGGCGCTGCTGATGGCTCTCCTGTTGCTCGCGCAATTCCGCGCTCAGGGCTGCGGCCAAGGCATCGAGACGGCGCAGTTCGGTCTCCTTGGCGCTGCGATCGAGGTTCCAGGCATGGGCGGCATCGCGGGCGTTATCGCGGTCGATCTGCAACAGTTCGACTTCGCGACCCAGTGCCGCCAGGTCGGCCTGTTTGGCGGCGTTGGCCTGGCTCAGGTCGCTGATTTCATCGCGACTGGCATCCAGCTGGGCGGCGAGCCCCTCTTGGGCCAGTTGCGCGTTTGCCAGGCGTTCTTCCAGCAGTTCCCAGCCGGTGTTGCGCGCGTTCAAGCGCCGCTGAATCTGCCAGCACAGCGCCAATAAAGGTACGGCTGCGCCAACAAGCCCCAAGGCAATACTGGTCCAGTCAAAAACCATAGCCATTTCTGCCATCACCAAAAAAGATCAAGGGTAACCAAGCACAGGGCCCGAAGACAGCTCAGTCTTCGACCTGGCGCAGTTCACTCTGGGCGCGACGATCGCCGGCGCGAGCGGCCGAGCGTAATAGATCATGACCAATGCGCCGGTCACGTGCGTTTCCGCACTCGCGGCACATCAGCTGGCCGAGACGACTCTGTGCGGCCACCACGCCTTCCCGGGCAGGCTGCTTGAGCAAACGCCCAGCGAAGTGCTTGACGTTGCGGCTCTGGCCCAGACGCGGGCTGTCGAGCAGCCACAGAGCGACCTTCAAGGAAAAACGCTTGGGTGCGGTAACAGTTTGAGTAGTGTCGGTAACAGAAGGTGATACTGAGCGAAACTTCATAAAGCACTGTGGGACAGAACGGAAGGCGCGCCACTCTACTCTTTTTTTCGTACAGGTAAAGCTGAAAAAAACCTGCACGCCCGTCCTAGAGCAAGCGCTTGGGACAATCCACAGAAGCTGTGGATAACTCAGTGGACAACCCTCCTTGAACTCGCGCAAAGGCCCATGGAACGGGGCCCCCGGTCAAACTGACGATTTTTTCACCAATAAAAAAAAGCCAGATTTTTCATTGACTTAAATTTTGATTACAGGCAAATGGGCGCCCTTCGCGGTGAGTGGCAGGAGGGTTACACATGCCGCAACCAATGTGCACAAGTAACTATTCAAGGGTTATATCGCCGGCGTTTTTTGATTCAACACGCGTTAAACATGTTACTGCCAGGACAAACCCGGGGGCTTTTCAAATCTGCCCCGGCTCGCCACACTGCGCCACCGTCAACGCAACTCTGTAGGGCCGATGAAAGGAATTCTGCTTTTCGCCATGCTGCTGTTGGCCATCTGCGCGACATCGTTGGGAATCAATGCAGCGCTACCCTCTCCGGACGGCGCGTTGTTCGCTATCGCGATTTTGCTCTCGGCCGCCTTTACCGCCGCGAGCCTGTGCATCGAACTGAGTGACGGCCGGATCAATGATCTTCACGAGGTCATGAAACTGATCGAGACCGGCCAGTCCTTGCGCCTGACGCTCGCCGCTTACGCACTGGGCTGCGCCCTGGCTGCGTCTGTGACCGTATTGGTCTATCGTGGACTGCTCGGCGGCTGATTAAAGTTTTTTACCAACCCCCTTCCCTTCCCTGCTTCATTCCGTTACTATCCGCGGCGTTAGTACCAAGCTGAAAGTCAATTCTGGTCGAACAAGTCCCCTGAACCACACGGGATCGACCACCTCGATGGTTTCCAGGTATCGCTTGCGACGACACTGCCTTTGAACAAGCAAAGGGTGTCGCGAAGTTTACATACTCTGACCGAACCAACCTGCAAATTGATCAGGATCTTCACCCCGGGCCCAGAACCTTTGCCCCTGTTGTGTTGCCTGCCCTCCTAAGTACCTACCTGCCAGCCCAAGCGCGCCTAAATTATTAGCGCTTCAAACTGGCTGCTTTGTTCCAGTCAGGTTCTTCGTTTGATCAATGGTGATCAGCGTTACTGGAACGTTTTAACGTTGCACGGTTCTTATCCGTGTCATTTGTAGGAACACCAATAATATGAACGCTCAAATCCACACTCAGGATGCCATTCGCACCCTCACTAACGCTTTTGCCCCAATGAACTGCCTGATCATGGCCGCTCGCAAAGGCTGCTTCAGCTTCACCCTGGTCAATGAACACGGTATCGCTCGTCACAGCGAACGCCTGTACCCCGATCAATACTCCAGCGCAGAACCGCTGCAGGCCGTGATCGAGCGTACCCGTCAGGCACTGACTGCCTGATCGACCGAGTCGCTGAAAACAAAAACCCTGTCTGAAAAACAGGGTTTTTTATTGCCTGAAATTTGGCGCGGGCCGGTATTTACTAAGCACCGATAGATATAAACGTTATAACTGAATAGATAAGATGTTTTAAAAACAGTCCTTTACATCATGAATATGACACTACACTTCAACTCAAGCGGCATCGTCCGCTTGCGACGGGCCTGAGATCCGATTCACCGCTGCCAAGCCCTCATTCTCAGGCTCGTCAACCCCATTTATGGACTGAGGCTTGTATGGGTATTGCCGCCAGCGAATTGTGTCGTTATGTGATCAGGCCGACCTTGACCTACCTCGGCTGCCATAACCCAACAGCCGAGTCCTTGTTACTGGGGATCGCCGCCAGCCAGTCAGAACTGGGGTCGGCCCTGCATGATCGGCGCGGCCATGGCCTCTATAGCATCACTGAACCCCGCCACCGTGCCCTCTGGGACGAATACCTGGCGCTGGACCCGGAACGCGCAAGCCTGGTGCGCGGGCTGGCCAGCCAACATGCGTTTCTGAGTGCGCCCCAGTTGGAGTTGACGGTAAACCTGCGATACGCCACGGCAATCGCCTGGCTGCTGGTAGAACAACATCGCCCAGCACTCCCCGCCCCAGGCGACGTATTGGCCATGGCGCGTATCTGGAAAGAAATATTCCACCCTCAAGGTCGGCTGCGGGATTTCACCCAAGCCTGGCAAACCTGTGTTCCAGCCATGAAACAGGTGATCTGCTGACCGGGTAAATTGCAAGATTCGGCAAAAAACAGCGAATCTGGTCGGATTGTCCTACAAAACCGCTCTATCTCCTGCATTACACCCTATAGCGCGATCGCAAATTTATTGTTACTTTCCGCTGCGGTGATCACCTCGGAGTTCTAATAATGAAAAAAGTAATGCTCAAGACCACACTTAGCCTCGCCGTTGCCATGGCATCCTCCCAACTATTCGCCAGCGGCTTTGCCCTGAACGAACAGAGCGTCAGCGGGATGGGTACTGGTTTTGCAGGTCGATCTTCTTCTGCCGATGATGCAAGCACTGTGTTCGGCAACCCTGCCGGTATGGCACGCCTGGAAGGTCAACAGATCACCGGCGGCGTTGCAGCCATTGATGCTTCTACTGATATCAGCGACGTCAGCGGCCGCTCCCGCGGCAGCAACAAAGGCGACATGGTGCCATTCACCGCCGTCCCTTTCGGTTTCTACACCAATAAACTCAACGATCAGTGGGCTGTCGGCTTCGGTGTCTATGCACCGTTCGGCCTGGTAACCGACTACGAAAGCGGCTTCCAGGGCCGTGGCTTTGGCAGCAAGAGTGAAGTGAAAGTCATCACCTTCCAGCCAACGGTCAGCTACGCCTTCAACGACCGTGTTTCCGTTGGTTTTGGCCCGACCATCAACCGCATCGCCGGCACCCTGGAATCAGACCTGACGCTGAACGCTCTCGCGCCAGACACCAACATCAAGATCAAGGGTGACGACACCGCGCTGGGCTTCAACATCGGCGTGCTGGTACAAGCCACCGATACCACCCGCGTCGGCCTGACCTATCACTCCAAGGTCAGCTACAAGCTGGACGGCCACACCGAAGTCACCGCACCAGCCGCGACCGCTGCCGCCCTGCGCAGCAATCGCTACGATGCGTCGCTGAAGATCGATACGCCTGAGTCCTACGACCTGTCGGTGACCCAAGACCTGACCGACGCCTGGAAACTCTATGCAGGTGCAACCTGGACACGCTGGAGCCGCTTGAAAGACATCACCGTCAAGAACGACGGCGTGTCCGGCGCAACAGGCGGCGCGCTCGCCCCTGCCTTGGTAGGCACTATCAAGGAAGACCAGAACTGGCACGATACCTGGGCCTATGCCGTGGGTACTTCGTATCAGCTCACCAAGCAAGTGGTGTTGCGTACCGGCCTGACTTTCGACCAGTCGCCTACCAACAACACGGATCGTTCGCCACGCATCCCGACCGGCGACCGCACGATCTTCAGCCTGGGCCTGGGCTACGAGGTCATGCCGAACATGACCATCGACCTGGCCTACTCCTACCTGAAGGAAGAAGACGTCAAGGTTTCGCGCTCCAACCAATTGGCCAGCTACAACGCCAAGTATGAAAACAGTGCCAACGGTTTCGGCCTGGGCATGACCTACAAGTTCTAAACCGCGACCGTATAAAAAAGCCCCGCTCTCCTGTGAAGGAGGCGGGGCTTTTCAGTGGCTGGTTATCAGGGTTTGGATGCTATCGCCTGCTCGACCGCCTTGATCAACTCCGGGCTGTCCGGCTTGGTCAGGCTGGAAAAGCTGGCGACAACATTGCCCTGGCGGTCAACCACGTACTTGTAGAAGTTCCACTTCGGCGCCGCGTCGGCCTGCTCGGCAAGGACCTTGAACAGATGCACCGCATCCGGCCCCTTGACCTTCTGCGGCTCGGTCATGGTGAAGGTCACGCCATAATTCACGTAACAGACCTTGGCGGTCTCCTCCCCGGTCTTGGCTTCCTGCTTGAAGTCATCGGACGGCACGCCAATCACTTCCAGGCCTTCGCCCTTATAGCGTTGATATAAGCCTTCCAGGCCCTTGAACTGCGGGGCAAAGCCGCAGAAGCTCGCCGTATTGACGATCACCAAGGGTTTGCCAGCGAATTGCTGGCACAGGTCAATGGATTCCTTGGCCCGCAGTTTGGGCAATTGGCCCGTCAGCAGCGACGGGCAGCTGGCGGCCATGGCCACGCTGCCAACAGCCATGAGGACGGGTACAGCGAGCCAGCGCATCAACATGATCAAAGTCCTTGAGTCAGTTCAGGCATTGAACTTAACAGATCGCCATGCCCAGTTGCATCAACGCCAGGCCACCTTGCTGCCAACCCCACCAGGCCAGTAGCAACAGAAGCAACCCTGCCGCCATCACCATCAAGCGCACCGCTACCCTCATGCCGCCTCCATCTGCGCCTGCACACGCGCCACTGGCCGCTCACGCACCGGCCAGTTCAAGGCCGCGGCGAGCAGGCTGAGCAGAATCGCCACCTGCCAGATCAAATCGTAGTTGCCGGTTCGATCATAGACTACCCCGCCCAGCCAACCGCCGAGGAACGAACCGAGTTGATGGAACAGGAACACAATCCCGCCGAGCATCGAAAGGTTGCGTACGCCAAACAACGTCGCGACGGTGCCGTTGGTCAGCGGCACGGTGGACAACCACAGAAACCCCATCGCCATGCCAAACAGATAGGCCGTCACTTCAGTGACTGGCGCCCACAGGAACAACACAATCACCACCGCCCGCAGCAGGTACAGGCCGGTCAGCAAGCGCGGCTTGGACATGCGCCCGCCCAGCCAGCCAGCGGTATAGGTGCCGAACACATTGAACAGACCGATCAAGGCCAGCACCGTGGTGCCCACCGTGGCCGGCAGATGTTGGTCGACCAGGTACGCCGGCAAGTGCACACCGATAAACACAACCTGGAACCCGCACACAAAAAAACCGAAAGACAGCAGCCAGAACCCGGAGTGAGAGCAGGCTTCCTTCAACGCTTCGCGCAGGGTTTGCTGACCGACCGTGACCGGCAACGGCCGGTCCTTGAGCATGGCAACCAGCGGCAGGATCAACGCCACCATCAAGCCCAACGCCAGCAACGCTGCGGACCAGCCCAGCCAACCGATCAAGCCGAGGGTGCCGGGCACCATGGCGAACTGGCCGAAGGACCCGGCGGCGCTGGCAATGCCCATGGCCATGCTGCGTTTTTCCGGCGGTACGGCGCGACCGACCACACCGAGAATCACTGAAAACGAGGTACCGGACAGGCCGATGCCAATCAGCAAGCCTGCACTCAGGGACAATGACCACGCGGAGTCGGACATCCCCATCAGCACCAGGCCCACGGCGTACAACACGCCGCCGACAAACACCGCTCTGGTTGCGCCGAAACGGTCGGCCAAGGCGCCGGTAAACGGCTGCGCCAGGCCCCAGATCAAGTTCTGCAAGGCAATGGCGAAGGCGAAGGTCTCACGCCCCCAGCCGAATTCGCTGCTCATCGGCGCCAGAAACAGGCCGAAGCCATGCCGTACGCCCAAGGACAACGCCAGGATCAGCGCACTCCCCACAAGGATCCAACCGCTGGTGCGCCACATCGAGGTCATTTTTTATTCTCCGCTCGCGGGTATATACCCGCTTGTAGTCGAACAAACCGCCGTTCAGGCGAGTTCATCCAGCAAGGCCAACAAGGTTTCGCGCTTTTCAGCGCCGAGCTTATCAATCAGTTTCTGTTGCGCCGCTTCCCATGCCGGCAACGCGGCGGCCAATCGCTGCTGGCCACTTTCAGTCAACAGCACAAGGCGGTTTCGCAGGTCATCGCCCTCGACCAATTGCACCAACCCCTCGCCCTCCAGAACACGCAGGTTGCGCCCCAGGGTGCTGCGATCCAGGCCCATGGCTTCGGCCAGGCTGGAAATGCTCGGTTGGTCAAGGCGCTGCAGGTTACACAGCAAAGAATACTGGGCGACGTTGATCCCGAAGCCGTCGAGAGCGCCGTCGTAATGCCTGCTGACGCCACGGGCGGCGCGTCGCAGGTTGGTGCATAAACATTGGGAAGCAAGCATAGAGCGTGTATATACCCGGAGTTAAGGAATTGCAAGAAAGCGTTACAGCGCCAACCCGACCAGGACAGCGACTTCCAGTAGTTCCAATAGCGCGCCTGCCGTGTCGCCCGTGGTACCGCCAAGGCGCCTGATCATCAAGTGACGCAGCCCCATAAAGCACAGCGCCGCCAGCAACACCGCAATACCGCCGTTGAAACCACCGATCAGGATGCAGGTCAATCCGCTGAGGATCAGCACCTGCTGGCCGACAATCCGCGGTAAGTAGTCCGACAAGGCCTGGCCCAACCCTCCTACCCGCACATAGCGCGTGGTAAGAAACAGCGCCAGCATCGAAGCCCGCCCGATCAACGGCGCCAGGATCAGGGCGGCGCCATTATGCTGCTCGATCAAGGCCACCAACGCGCTGAACTTGAGCAATAGCACCAAGCCCAGGGTAACCACCGCAATCGGCCCGCTGCGCGGATCTTTCATGATGCTGAGGGTGCGTTCGCGATCACCAAAGCCACCCAACCAGGCATCGGCGCTGTCCGCCAGGCCATCCAGGTGCAGGCCACCGCTGAGCAGCACCCAGGCCGTCAGCAACAGCGCGGCGTGCAGCAGCAAGGGCGCGCCCATCAATACCAGGTTCAACCCCCACAGCAATAGACCGAACAGCAGTCCCACCAGCGGATAAAACAGTAACGAACGGCCTAGCTCCTGAGGCTGCGGCATACCCGGCAAGCGGATCGGCAGGCAGCTGAGAAATTGCAGGGCGATCCAGAACGGCAACATCGTCACGATCCTTCTTTCAGTACGCCGTCGGCACCGACCTGCAGGCTGAAAAGCGCGCCGTGGCCGACCTCGACGTTCAGCAGTTGCTCGCGCGGCATCCCACGCGCCCGGGCCAGCAGCAGGCGCATCACGCCGCCATGGCTGACCAACAACACGCGCTGGCCGGCGTAAGCCTGATGCAGGCGTGACACCGCGCCGAGCACCCGCTCGGAAAATGCACTGACAGGCTCGCCTTGGGGCGGCGTGAACGTGTAGGGATCGGCCCAGAACAAACCCAGCCCTTCGGCATCGGTCTCCATCAGCGCCGCGGCGCTCTGGCCTTCCCAGGCACCGAAGTGGAGTTCTTGCAAAGCCGGCTCAAGGCTGACCGGCAGGCCGAGCTGTGCTCCCAGCTCCTGGGCAAACAAGGCGCAGCGTTGCAATGGTGAGCCGATCAACCGATCCCATGGCCCCTGCCCCACCACCGCGGCTCGCATTTGCGCCCAGCCCTTGGCGGTCAAGGCATCGTCCAGGCTGCCGCGCAGGCCGCCGCCCAGCTCGGTTTCGCCGTGGCGCAGCAGGTCCAGGTGCAAGGTCATGCGGGGCGATCTGCCACGGCCGCTTCGGCGAAGGTTGCCATCTGCCCGTGCAACGCACAGGCCAAACGCAACAACGGCACCGCCAGCGCCGCGCCGCTGCCTTCGCCCAGGCGCAAGCCCAGTTCCAGTAGCGGTTCGGCATCCAGGCTGTGCAACACATGGCGATGGCCCGGCTCGGCACCGCGATGCCCGAACACCAGCCATTCGCGGCACGCCGGGTTCAAGCGCACCGCCACCAGCGCGGCAACGCTGCAGATAAACCCATCCACCAGCACCACGATACCTGCCTGCGCACAGGCCAGGTAAGCGCCAACCAACGCGGCAATTTCAAAACCGCCGAGATTGAACAGCGTTTGCAACGCATCACCCCGTTGCCCGGCATGCAGCGCCAAAGCGCGCTCGATGACCGCGACCTTGTGGCTGACGCCCGCTGCATTCAAACCTGTGCCCGGGCCCGTCAGGTCGCTCACCTGGCAATCCAGCAATGCACAGGCCAACGCGCTGGCCGCAGTGGTATTGCCGATGCCCATCTCGCCGCCGATAAACACCTGCGCGCCGCGTTCCAGAGCGCGGTGCGCGCTGTCTCGGCCGGCTTGCAATGCCAACAGCCCTTGAGCCTGGGTCATCGCCGGGCCATCAACGAAGTTGGCCGTGCCCGCGCCGATATTCACATGACGCACGCCGGGCAAGTTCAGCGAGGGCGTCACCGTGCCAAGATCAATCACTTCCAGCTGCGCATCCAGTTGCCGCGCCAACACGCTGATCGCCGCACCACCGGTGACGAAGTTATGCAACATCTGCCCGGTCACTTCCTGAGGAAATGCCGACACGCCTTCGGCGACCACACCGTGATCACCGGCAAAAATCGCGATCCACAGTTGCTCCACCGACGGCTTGACCTGGCCCTGCAAACCCGCCAGCTGCACCGCCAGCGCTTCCAGCTGGCCGAGGGAACCGGCGGGCTTGGTCAATTGTTGCTGACGCGCCAGCGCCTGTTCATGGGCCGCAGTATCAATGGCCTTGCAGGGGTTGAGCCACCAGGAGTCCGTCATAACGCAGTACCTTTCAAAGTCAGGGGCAGGCCGGCAACCGTCAACACCACACGCTGACACCGCTCGGCCAAGGCTTGATGCAGCCAACCGGCTTCATCCACATAGCGGCGAGTCAATTCGCCCAGCGGCACGACACCCAGACCGGTCTCGTTGCTGACAAAAATGATTTCACCCGGCAGCGAGGCCAGGGTTTGCAGCAGTTGATCGCGCTCGAACACCAAACGATCGCTATCGTCGAGCATCAGCAGATTGGTCAGCCATAACGTCAGGCAGTCCACCAACAGGCAGCGGTCGGTAGCGGCGTTTTCACGCAGCACATGCGCCAGCTCGATGGGTTCTTCAATCAGCCCCCAATGATCCGGGCGACGTTCGCGATGCAGCGCCACCCGCTGATTCATTTCACCATCCAGCGGTTGGCTGGTGGCGATATAAGTGACCGGCAAAGCGCTGTCGCAGGCGAGCTTTTCAGCCAGGCGACTCTTGCCCGAACGGGCACCGCCGAGGATTAATTGATACATGAGCAAATACCTTTTCCAGCCAGCCGAAAAAATTGCGATTGATACCATCCATTGTGGGAGGGGGCTTGCTCCCGATTAAGGTGTATCAGTCGATGCCTCAGTGACTGTGAAGCACTTATCGGGAGCAAGCCCCCTCCCACATTTGCGTCCTATACATGCCGTCAAATCCCGCACAATCGACGCAATAAATCCGTATCCAGGTGGTTCTCCACCAAGTCCGCCAACCGCTCGATATCACGCTCGCGCAACCCGTGATAATCCACCTCTTGCACCTCCTGCAATCCGGCCCACCGCAGCAAGGCACTGCACGCCGCCGGTGTTTCGAACAGCCCGTGCAGGTAGGTGCCGAGAATCTGCCCATCAGCACTCAGCGCGCCATCGCTGCGACCATCGTCCAGCAGCACCGCAGCGCTGAGCAGGGCATCGCCTGATGTCACACCCGCGTGAATCTCATACCCACTCACTTCAGCATCTTCGAGCACCAAGCGTCCGCGCACATTGCGCAGTTGCTTGTGCTCCTCCAGCGTTGTGGTAAACGCCAGCAGCCCGAGGCCGGCACTGGACCCGGCCACACCCTCCAGCCCAAGCGGGTCATGCACCTGCTCACCCAGCATCTGCAAACCGCCGCAAATCCCCAGCACCTTGCCGCCATAACGCAGATGCCGCGCCACGGCCGCATCCCAGCCATTGGCGCGCAAGAAGGCCAGATCGCTGCGTACGCTTTTGGAGCCAGGCAGGATGATCAGGTCAGCCGCAGGCATCGCCTGGCCCGGCCCGACAAACTGCAAATCCACCTGAGGATGCAGGCGCAGCGGGTCAAAGTCAGTGTGATTGCTGATACGCGGCAACACCGGCACCACCACCTTGAGCACGTGGGCGGCCTTGTCGATCTGGCGCTGGTCGATGCCGTCTTCCGCCTCCAGGTGCAGGTCCATCACGTAGGGCAACACGCCGACAACCGGCTTGCCGGTGCGCGCCTCCAGCCAATCCAGGCCAGGCTGCAACAGCGCGATATCACCGCGAAAACGGTTGATGATGAAGCCCTTGACCCGTGCCTGCTCGCTGGGCGACAGCAACTCCAGGGTGCCGACCAGATGGGCAAACACGCCGCCGCGATTGATATCGGCGATCAACAGCACCGGGCAATCCACCGCTTCGGCGAAGCCCATGTTGGCGATGTCATTGGCGCGCAGGTTGATCTCGGCCGGGGAGCCCGCGCCTTCGACCATCACCACCGGGTAGGCTTGGCTCAAACGTGCGTGGGAAGCCAGCACCGCCTGCATCGCGATGGCTTTGTAGTCGTGATAGGCCACGGCGTTCATGCTGGTCACGGCGCGACCGTGGATGATCACTTGCGAGCCGGTGTCGCTGTTGGGCTTGAGCAGCACCGGGTTCATATCGGTGTGGGGTGCCAGGTTGGCGGCCTGGGCCTGCACTGCCTGGGCGCGGCCGATCTCGCCGCCTTCGGCCGTCACCGCGCTGTTGAGCGCCATGTTCTGCGGCTTGAACGGCGCCACCGCGACACCCTGGCGCACCAGCCAACGGCACAGCGCGGTCACCAGGGTGCTCTTGCCGGCGTCGGAGGTAGTGCCCTGCACCATCAGTGTACTCATGTGGCGTCCTTGTATGCGGCCAAAGCCTCGTCCAGCCGCAACCAGTCAGCTTCGGTGTCGGGCAAGCCGAAACGCACGCTGCTGTCGTGCACAAACAGGCGCAGCAGGATGCCGCGCTGGGCCATGAATTCGTGCAGGCGCTCGGCATGAGGCGTGATCAACCACTGGAACAATGCGCAGCCGCCGTGAGGTTGAAAGCCTCTGCGCTCAAGCAGTTCGAACAAGCGCTGGCCCGCTTCGATGCATCGATTGCGCTGGCGGGTGTGCCCATCCGTATCGCGCAGGCACACTTGGCCCAATACCCGCGTCGGCCCGCTGACTGCCCAGGGCCCGACCTGTTCGGCCAGCAACTTGAGCAACTTGCGTTCGGCCAGCACAAAGCCCAGGCGTACACCCGCCAGGCCGAAAAACTTGCCGAACGAGCGCAGTACGATCAGACCGACCTGATCGGCATGGCTCGCCAGGCTTGAATCGGGGGTCACGTCCATGAACGCTTCGTCCACCACCAGCCAGCCCCCGCGCTGGACCAGCCGCGCGTGCCAGTCCAGCAAGCGTTGCGGGGGCAGGCTCAGGCCCGTGGGGTTGTTGGGGTTGACCACCACCAGCACATCGAGGCTGTCGAGAAAGAAGTCGACCTCCTGCTCCTGCACTTCACGCACCACATAACCGGCGCGGCGCCAGGCTTCGGCGTGCTCGGCATAGCAAGGCGAAAGCACGCCGACCTTGCCGGAGCGGCGCAGGCGTGGCAGCAACTGGATCGCGGCCTGGGAGCCCGGCACCGGTAACAACTGGGCGGCGCCGTAATACTCGCAGGCGGCCTTCTCCAGGCCGTCATCGGTTTCGGGCAAGCGGGCCCAGGCACGCAGCGGGATCTCGGGAATCGGCCACGGCCAGGGCGCCAGGCCACTGGACAGATCAAGCCAATCCGCTTCGGCAATCCCGTATTCAATCGCGGCCTTTCGCAGCCGACCACCGTGTTCAAGCATAGATTTGCGCCCCTACGCACAAGACCAGCAGCCACAACCATACGCCGCGCTGCACCAAGTGCCAGCCACGATCAATGGAGTCGGCATCGGCCGGCGGGCCTTCGCCCAACTGCGGGCGCTGATGCACCTCGCCGTGATAAATCGCTGCGCCACCGAGTTCAACGCCCAACGCACCGGCACCGGCAGCCATCACCGGACCGGCGTTAGGGCTGTCCCACGTCGGGCCCTGGGTGCGCCAGCATTTGAGGGCCAGGCGGGTTTTGCCCAATAGCGCGTAGGTCAAGGCCACCAGCCGCGCAGGAATGTAGTTGAGCACATCGTCGATCTTTGCAGCCGCCCAGCCAAAACGCTCAAAGCGCTCGTTGCGATAGCCCCACATGGCGTCGAGGGTGTTGCTCAGGCGATAAAGCACCACGCCTGGCACGCCCGCCACCACAAACCAGAACAATGCGGCGAATACCGCATCGCTGCCGTTCTCCAGCACCGACTCGGTTGCGGCGCGCGCAACTTCGGTGCGGTCCAGTTCGCTGGTCTGGCGACTGACCAGGTAACTCACGCGTTTGCGTGCCTCATCCAGATCATCGCTGCGCAGGGCCTGGGCCACCGGCGTCACATGCTCGCCCAGGCTGCGCATGCCCAAGGCGCAGTACAACGCCAGGATTTCCAGGAGCCAGCCGATATAAGGCGCCCACGATAACGCGGTGGCCAGCAAGGTCAGAGGCACGACTGCGATAAACCACGCGGTCACGCCATGGCTGCGCCAGCCACGCCCACCGCTATTGAAACGCTGCTCGATGCGCCCGGCGAAGTTGCCGAACGCCACCAGCGGATGCCAGCGCCTGGGTTCACCCAGCAGCGCATCCAGCGCCACCGCAGCGACACACAGCAAGGCCACACTCATTGACTCACTCCCCACTTGTTTTCATACAGCATGTCACTCAGCGGCCGCGGCTCGGTCCAGCCTTCGAGCTGCAACATCGGTGCCGGGTAGAACTCAGCCACCGGCCCCAGGCACAGCACGGCCAGGGGTTTCGCGCCGGCTGGCAAGCCCAGCAGTTCGGCCAACGCCAGGGGTTCGAACAGCGACACCCAGCCCATGCCCAGGCCTTCCACGCGCGCCGCCAGCCACAGGTTCTGGATTGCGCAAGATAGAGACGCCATGTCCATTTCCGGCAAGGTGCGGCGCCCGAAGATGTGGCGCTCGCGATCATCCATCAGTGCAGCCACCAGCACCTCGGCGCAGTCGCTGATGCCTTCGACCTTGAGCTTCATGAAGTCATCGGAGCGCTCGCCCAGGGCCTGCGCGGTGCGTGCGCGCTCTTCTTCCACCAACTGTTGAATCTGCCTGCGCAATGAGCGGTCGCTGATGCGGATAAAACGCCACGGTTGCATCAGGCCTACACTGGGTGCCTGGTGCGCGGCCTGGAGCAGGCGGTGCAACAGTTCCGGGGCGACGCTGCCGCCGGTGAAGTGGCGCATGTCGCGGCGTTCGGCGATGGCGCGGTAAACGGCCTGGCGGTCGGCCTCGGGGAAGGCGTTGTCAGTCATGGCCTCATCGGGGGCACGCCCCCTCCCACATTGGATGGGGTTTCAACTCGGTCAACTGTGGGAGCTGGCTTGCCTGCGATAGCGGTCTCAAGGTCTGGCACGAACAACGCGGCCACCGCGCCAGGATTCGACGGAAAATAAAAGTGTACGTAGGAAGCGGTCAGCCGCCCTTGTCGGTAAACCGCTTCAGCCCCGCGCCCGCCGTTAGGGCTCAGGCCACGGGCGATCGGCGCCAATGCGGTGCTGGTCAAGGAGTGGTGATAGGTGTGCCCGCGCAACGTACCTTCCGGCAATTCGACACTTTGCAGGGCCAGTGCCGCGAGTTTCTTTTGCATCACCGCATCGCCTGGCAGCACGCCAACCAGTTCGGCTCGGGCGCCCTCTACATCCGTCAGCGAATCGAGCAGATAGAGCATGCCGCCACATTCGGCGAGCAGTGGCTTGCCGGCGGCGTGATGAGCACGGATGGCCTCCAGCATCGAGGTGTTTGCCGACAGCGCCTGGTGGTGCAGCTCCGGGTACCCGCCTGGCAGGTAAAGGCTGTCTGCCTGCGGCAGTTGGCGATCATGAATAGGTGAGAAGAATGTCAGCTCTGCGCCCATGGCCCGCAGCAAATCCAGGCTGGCGCCATAGGTAAAGGCAAAGGCTTCGTCACGGGCGACGGCGATACGCACACCGGCAAGTAACGGTTCGGCCTTGATCACTTCGGGCGCGGCAAAGGTCACGGGGGGCGGCAGGGCCACTTCGCAGCTACTGCCCAATGCCTGGGCGGCGGCATCCAGGCGTACATCGAGGTCATTGAGTTCGCTGGCTTGCACCAGGCCCAGGTGGCGGCTCGGCAGTTCGATACCGGTCTCGCGGGATAACGCGCCGTACCAACGCAAGCCCTCCGTGAGGCTGCCTTCGAGCAACTGGGCATGGCGCAGGGTGCCGACACGGTTGGCCAGCACGCCGGCGAACGGCAGGTCGGGCTGATAGCGCGCCAGGCCCAGGGCCAGGGCACCAAAGGTCTGGGCCATGGCAGTCCCGTCGATCACCCCCAGCACTGGCACGCCGTAGTGCCGCGCCAGGTCGGCGCTGGAGGGGGTGCCGTCGAACAGCCCCATCACGCCTTCGATCAGGATCAGGTCGGCCTCCCCCGCCGCCTCCCACAGCAAACGACGACTTTCCTGCTCGCCCACCATCCACATGTCCAATTGATACACCGGCGCACCGCTGGCGCGCTCGTGGATCATCGGGTCGAGAAAGTCCGGCCCGCATTTGAACACGCGCACCTTGCGCCCCAGGTTGCGATGCAAACGGGCCAGCGCAGCGGTGACCGTGGTTTTGCCTTGGCCGGACGCCGGAGCGGCGATCAAGACGGCTGGGCATTGGCGGGGCTGATTCAAAGTTCAACGCCCTTCTGTGCCTTGATACCGGCCTGGAACGCGTGCTTGAGCATGCCCATTTCGGTGACGGTGTCGCCCATTTCGATCAATTCAGGCTTGGCACCACGGCCAGTGACCACCACATGCTGCATCGGCGGGCGGGCTTGCAGGTCGCTTAGTACCTGGTCCAGGTCGAGGTAGCCGTGCTTGAGAGCGATGTTCAGTTCATCCAGCACCACCAGGCCAATGGAAGGGTCATTGAGCATTGCCCGCGACACCGCCCAAGCTGCTTCGGCGGCGGCGATATCGCGTTGACGATCCTGGGTTTCCCAGGTGAAGCCTTCGCCCATGACGTGGAAGCGAACTTGCTCGGGGAAGCGCCGGAAGAACAGCTCTTCGCCTGTGCTGTTGCGGCCCTTGATGAACTGCACCACACCGCACTGCATGCCGTGACCCATGGCGCGGGCCAACATGCCGAAGGCCGAACTGCTCTTGCCTTTGCCGTTGCCGGTCAATACCAGCAACAAGCCGCACTCATTCGGCGAATTGGCGATGCGCTCGTCGATCACGGCTTTTTTGCGCAACATGCGCGCCAGGTGGCGTTCGTCTCGGTCGGGGGAATCGGTCATGGCAGCTCTCCGTTGGGGCTGGACAAAAACGGCGGGCAGGAAAAAGAAAAAACAGACAGCCAAGCATCGCCCACCGTGATGCTGTTGAATGTTCAAGGCCGGTCTCCGGACTCATGAGTGGCGCGTCTTGTCGAAGCAGCCGAGGGCGCGCCTTCCCATATCGCGGGCGATACAGTGGCAAACAGCACCGTCTTGACTCATTTACCGTTGCGGGGGCAGCGCCGGAATCGCGGCAGCACTGTGTACAAGTGCGCTCGCTCACCGGCTTCCCTGTTTCACCCTGTCGACGCGCACGCCACAGAGCACCTGGAACAAGCCGCGAAGGTTAGTGGGTTGGGGGTGGAGCGTCAATTAAAGCTGGCCTTGTACTTGAACCATCCGTACAGCGTGCTTCTCTACCCTTACAGGTATCAAGGAGAAAACCATGCCTAAAACCCGACTGGCCTTACTGATCATGCTCACCGGCAGCCTCGCCGCCTGCGGCGAAAGCTCTACCTTGCAAGTCTCCGATGGCACCGGGCCCTCGCCCAAACTGCCGGAGCCGAACAAGACGCTGATTCCCACCGTCAACATCGCCCCGGCGATCGGTTGGCCTGAAGGCGCCAAGCCAACGGCTGCCGCCGGCACCCAAGTGGCCGCATTCGCCGAGGGCCTGGAGCATCCACGCTGGCTCTACGTACTGCCCAACGGCGACGTGTTGGTGGCCGAGACCAATGCGCCACCCAAGCCAGACGACACCAAAGGCGTGCGGGGTTGGGTGATGGAAAAAGTCATGGGCCGCGCCGGTGCCGGTGTGCCGAGCCCGAACCGCATTACGTTGTTGCGCGATGCCGATCATGACGGCGTGGCCGAAACGCGTACGGTATTTCTACAAAATCTGAATTCGCCGTTTGGCATGACACTGGTGGGCAACGACCTGTACGTGGCGGACTCGGACAAGTTGCTGCGTTTTCCTTATCAGCCAGGTGAAACCGCAATCACATCCCCAGGCACAACAGTCGTGGAGTTGCCAGGTGGCCCCTTGAACCACCACTGGACGAAAAACGTGGTGGCCAGCAAGGATGGCAGCAAGTTGTATGTGAGCGTCGGCTCCAACAGCAACGTCGGTGAAAATGGCCTGGACGCCGAACAAGGCCGCGCGGCGATCTGGGAAGTTGATCGCGCCACGGGCCAACACCGCATTTTCGCCTCCGGCCTGCGCAACCCCAACGGCATGGCCTGGGAGCCACAGAGCGGCAAACTGTGGACGGCGGTGAACGAGCGCGATGAAATCGGCAGTGACCTGGTGCCGGACTACATCACCTCAGTCAAGGATGGCGGCTTCTATGGCTGGCCCTTCAGCTATTACGGCCAGCATGTGGATGTGCGCGTCACGCCGCAAAACCTGGACTTGGTTGCCAAAGCCATCGCGCCAGACTACGCGGTAGGCCCGCACACCGCTTCACTGGGGCTGACCTTCGCCGAGGGCAGCAAGTTGCCTACGCAATTCAGCAACGGCGCGTTTATCGGCCAGCATGGTTCGTGGAATCGCAAGCCGCATAGTGGCTACAAGGTGATTTTTGTGCCGTTTGAAGAGGGCCAGCCGAAAGGACAGCCGGTGGATGTGCTGACGGGGTTTCTCAACAGCGACGAGAAAGCCATGGGCCGGCCGGTGGGCGTGGTGATTGATCAGCAGGGTGATTTGCTGGTGGCTGATGATGTGGGCAATAAGGTGTGGCGGGTTTCTGCAGCCAAGTAACCCATCTCAAGAGCATTGCAAATAATGTGGGAGGGGGCTTGCCCCCGATTGCGGTCTGTCAGCTGAGTATGTGCCGACTGTTACACCACTATCGGGGGCAAGCCCCCTCCCACCATGGATCTATGTACGACTCAAGGGTTGCGTGCCAGATTCCCCGGTAAAACCCGCTTGGCACTCAGGTAGGCATTCTGCCAATACGCTTTGGATAGCGTGTCGAGCTTAACCGTACCGCCGGTTTGCGGCGCATGCACAAAGCGCCCTTCCCCGACATAGATTCCCGCATGGCTGACCCGTGAACCACCGCCTGTGGCGAAGAACAGCAAGTCACCGGTTTGCAGGTTCTGCTCGCTGACGTCCTGGCCACGCATCACGATCAGTTCGCGGGTGGTGCGCGGCAGGGAAATGCCGGCGGCGTCGCGGAACACAAAGCCGATCAGGCCACTGCAATCAAACCCCGAATCCGGTGTATTGCCGCCCCAGCGATAAGGCGTGCCGACCAGGCCCAGCGCACGGAAGAGCACGTCTTCGGCAGCAGGCGAAAAATTCTGGGTGGCGTAGTTGAATACCGGCTTGGGCTTGACCGCTACAGGCGCGGGCGGCGGTGGACGGCTGGCGCAGGCGCTGAGCAGCGCGGCGCAAACAATGAGCATCAGGCGGGCCGAGGTCGACATGTGCAGAACAATCCTGGTCTGGATGCGGCTTTCGCTGCCGAACGTTGAAAACCAGAACGCGCAAGCAAAGCTCGCGCGAACGGATAACAACAATGTCCAGGGATTCTAGCGCTTACACGTCAAACTTCAAGTATCACTTTAACTTTACTTACTAGCGGTAACCGTAGTCGGGGCCATGGCGAGTGCGCGCTTGGCTTCGATGAAGGTTTTGCTCCAGTAGCTGTCGCCCAGGTTATCGACCCGAACACCACCGCTGCGGCGGCTGCTGGAGTGGATAAACTGATTATCGCCCAGGTAGATACCGGCGTGGCTGACACGACCACGGCCACTGGTACTAAAGAAAAGCAGATCGCCCGGCTTGAGGTTGTTGCGTGCGACCAACGGTGCATCCACGTTGATCATTTCGCGGGTGGAGCGAGGCAGGTTCATGCCAGCTTCTTCACGAAACAGATAACCGATGAAACCGCTGCAATCGAAACCGGCTTCAGAGGTGCCGCCAAAACGGTAACGAGTACCGATCAGGGACTTGCCGCGTTCAAGAATGCTGTCGGCCAGAAGGGGCAGCTGGTAAGGCTTGCTGTCTGAAAACTCGGCGAGTTCTTTTTCGGTTGCCATCTCTTCTTCATAAACAGAAGCAGACTGTGCAGCAACGAACTTGGCCTGATTTTGAACCTGTGGTTTGGGCTGTTCTGCCACCTGTTGAGGGTGGGAGGCGCAACCAAACAATAGGGTAACGAGTGCGAGAGGCACGAGGGGTGCGAAGCGATTTAGCATGGGCACGACCGTGGCTGATGTGTAAAGAAGCCGAGACTATGCCCTCTATCACATCGATTTGCAAATTCAATCGTGATCTATGTGACTTATTGTTTGGACTATGCCATCTAAGCCGTAATTCCATTTATCACTGCACTTGCGTGGCCCTCTGGGCTCAAACGCAGGTTTTCTGGCGCCCGTAAATTGCCGATTGCTGGCAAATCAACGCCTTACCAACCCAGTGTTTCTTTGAGGAAAGGAATCGTCAATTTTCTTTGCGCCTGCAAGGAGGCCTGGTCAAGCTGCTCAAGCAAATCGAACAGCGCGCTCATGCTGCGGGTGCCACGAGTCAGGATAAAGTGCCCGACTTCGTCGGTCAGGTGCAGGCCACGTCGGGAAGCACGCAGCTGCAGGGCACGCAACTTGTCCTCATCGGACAACGGGCGCATCTGGAAGATCAGCGCCAGGGTCAGGCGCGACTTGAGGTCGGCCAGCTTCACCGGCAGCTCACGAGGCGATGTGGAAGCGGCGATCAGCAAACGACGACCGCTGTCGCGCAGGCGGTTGAACAGGTGAAACAGCGCTTCTTCCCAATCCGCCTTGCCGGCCACCGACTGCAAGTCGTCCAGGCACACCAGTTCGTATTGCTCAAGGTTGTCGAAGATGCCGACACCGCGGTCCATCAACTCGGCCAGGGGCAAATACACTGCCGGCTCGCCCATCTGTTCGAAACGCAGGCACGCGGCCTGCAACAGGTGGGTACGCCCCACGCCATGCTTGCCCCACAGATAGATCAGGCTTTCAGTCCACCCGGCGTCGGCTTCGCAAAGCCGCTCCACATAGCCGAGTGCAGCGGCATTGGCGCCTGGGTAGTAATTGATAAAGGTAGCGTCATCACGCAGACGCACACCTAGGGGCAGCTGAATCGGTTTCATGCTGACTGAACGGCTCCCATCGAACCGTTAGTGGCCTCTGTGTAAAGTTTGCAAAGTTTATACCCGTGACGCCGGGTGCACAATGCAGCAGACCACAAGCAAAATCAAAGGTTTGCGTTAACCTGGCGGTTTTACGCGGATTGTTTGACGCCCCCTGCCCCACAAACAACAAACCCGGCCTTGGCCGGGTTTGTGACATTGCGATTACAACTCGGGCTCATCAACGCCCGTATACACGTCCGAATCCTTGTACAAGTCGTGAACATGACGCACCAGCACCATGATCACCGCCGCCACCGGCAGCGCCAGCAGAATGCCGGTAAACCCGAACAACTCGCCACCCGCCAGGATCGCAAAGATCACCGCCACCGGGTGCAGGCCAATCCGATCGCCTACCAGCAACGGCGTCAGCACCATGCCTTCCAATGCCTGGCCGACCATGAACACCGCGACAATCCCCAGCATTGGGTAGAGGTCGCCGCCAAACTGGAACAGACCGGCCACCAGCGCCGCGCCGATACCAATCACAAAGCCCATATACGGCACGATGGCTGCCAGGCCTGCGATCAAGCCGATCAACAGCCCCAGCTCCAGGCCGATGGCCATCAAGCCAGCTGCGTAGATCACCCCCAGCGCCAGCATCACCAGCAACTGACCGCGAACGAATGCCCCCAGTACTTCATGGCATTCTGCAGCAAGGGAGACGATGCGTTCTTCACGGTCACGGGGCAGCAGGCTGCGGATCTTGGCCATCATGATGTCCCAATCACGCAGCAGGTAAAACGCCACCACCGGGATCAGCACCAGGTTGGTCAACCAGCCGATCAGTGCCAGGCTCGAAGCGGTTGCCTGGCTGAGCACCACCGTAACGATATCGGTGGTCTTGTCCATATGCTCGCTGATGGCCGCCTTGACCTTGTCGAACTTCCAGAACCCATCCGCCAACCCGAACTTGGACTGAGCCCACGGCATTGCCGTGTGCTGCAACCAGTCGAGCATCTGCGGCGCCAGCTCGTAGAGGCGAAACAGCTGCTTGGCCAGCATCGGCACCAGTATCAACACCAGCGCGGTGATAATCAGCGTGAACAGTGCGAACACCGTGACCACGCCCAAAGTACGCGACATACCGGCTTTTTCCAGGCGATCCACCACGGGATCGAACAGATAGGCGAGCAACAGCGCCACCAGAAACGGCGTCAGGATCGAATGCAGCAAGAACACAAAACCGCACAGCAGGACTATCCCGCCAAGCCACACCCAACGACGCGTATCCGCCATAAACCACTCCATCTATTATCGACGCCCTTCTTCTATATAGAAGAAGGAACACTATTTACCAACGAAAACGCAGTTGCGCCTGAGGCTCAGGTACAGCAGCCGGTTGCGTGCCATCGACCACAGGTTGCTGGGCCGGGACTTCACCTGCGGGAACTTCCTGCAACTTGGCCAGGCTCAATTGGGTACGCAACTGCTCAGCACTACCGTTGACGCGATACACAATGCGATTGCCATCCACCAACTGCGGCTGACCGCCAAAGGGTTCCAGCAACCGGCCCAGGGCGGCGTATCGCTCCAGGTTCATGCCTTGCACTTCAAGCAGCTGCTCGCTGCTCACGCCGGGCTTGACCGCAAAGCGCGGCGCCAGCTTTTGGCTGACCTCCAGCAATACAGCATCTGCCAGTGCGGCAGTATCAGCGCCTTGGACGGTACCTTGCTCAGACTTATCGCCCAGCCACAGACGCCATTTGGCCTGCCACTGATTACCTTCCTGGCGCGCATGCACAGCCAGCAACGCATCGGCTCCGTAGCGCTCGGAGGCTGCACGCAAGGGCGCAGCGTCCGCGCTTTCCAGATTCGGCGCAGTGGCAACCACTTGCTCATCCAGGTCGCCCAGCGGCAGGCGCAACGGCAAGCCACGGTGTTGCGCGGCGCGGCGCAGTGTCTGGGCAACCGCCTGGCCATCGCCGACCAGGCTGCTGCCTTCGGTGGAATCGTTCAGCCACCAACCGAGAATCGACGGCCGATTACTGCCCCAGATCGACAGGCCGGCATCACGCAAGGCGCGGTCGGTGCTGACCGGGTCGAAGTCCACTTGCAGGCTCTCGGGCGGGCCCGCGTCGTAGCCATATTGGGTGATGATTTGTTGCGGGTCCTTGCGGATTGCCGCCAGGCCCGGGCCGTCGGCGGCCTTGGCGTCGCCGGTGAGGCGGATCACCAGGGTCTGCACGGCGCGCTGGGTGGCCTGGTCACGCTCCTGGGGCGACTGGCTGCTGACCGGTTCGAGCACTTGATAGAGGCCATTGAGGGTTTCGGCATGACTCGCCAGGCTGACCAACGACAAACAGCCCACAAAGAAGAATTTACACAGACGCATGGAAGATTCCCGAACGACAAATTTAGCGGCTGGAACAGACCGCGTGAATCGGTTTAGCCAGGCTGTGACCACAGCACCCGGCAAAACATTCACAGGGCCTCGGTAAGTTTTTGTACTGTCATAACGATAGCGGGTTCAAGGCTATACCTTAATACGCCGCTTGGCAGAGCCGATCAGCATTTTTTAACCGGCTTTTTTAATCTATATGGCCCTGCCCGTCGGCCCGAGGATGGCCGCTGCCCTTCAAGCCTGATAAAATCGCGCGCCTTCGCAGACCGTCAACGGCAGCGGCCTTTTTAAAAAGCGCCCGCCCGCTCGGTCGTTACCCCTGAATCCCCCCCTAAAGGCCTGGATCATGAGCAAGCAACCCTCCCTGAGCTACAAGGACGCCGGTGTAGACATCGACGCCGGTGAAGCATTGGTCGAACGCATCAAGAGCGTCGCCAAGCGCACTGCGCGCCCTGAAGTCATGGGCGGCCTGGGCGGTTTTGGCGCCCTCTGCGAAATCCCGGCCGGCTACAAGCAGCCTGTACTGGTGTCCGGCACCGACGGCGTAGGCACCAAGCTGCGCCTGGCCCTGAACCTGAACAAGCACGACAGCATCGGCATCGACCTGGTTGCCATGTGCGTCAACGACTTGGTGGTGTGCGGCGCCGAGCCGTTGTTCTTCCTCGACTACTACGCCACCGGCAAGCTCAATGTCGAAACCGCAACCCAGGTGGTCACCGGCATCGGCGCCGGCTGCGAACTGTCGGGGTGCTCGCTGGTCGGCGGCGAAACCGCTGAAATGCCAGGCATGTACGAAGGCGAAGACTACGACCTGGCCGGTTTCTGCGTCGGCGTCGTGGAAAAGGCCGAGATCATCGACGGCTCCAAAGTGGCTGCCGGCGACGCCCTGCTCGCCCTGCCATCGTCCGGCCCGCACTCCAACGGTTACTCGCTGATCCGCAAGATCATCGAAGTGTCCGGCGCCGACATCGAGAACATCCAGCTCGACGGCAAGCCTCTGACCGACCTGCTGATGGCCCCGACCCGCATTTACGTCAAGCCACTGCTCAAGCTGATCAAGGACACCGGTGCCGTCAAGGCCATGGCCCACATCACCGGCGGCGGCCTGCTGGACAACATCCCGCGCGTCCTGCCAAAAGGCGCCCAGGCGATTGTCGACGTGGCCAGCTGGCAGCGCCCGGCAGTCTTCGATTGGCTGCAAGAGAAAGGCAACGTCAACGAAACCGAGATGCACCGCGTGCTGAACTGCGGTGTGGGCATGGTCATCTGCGTGGCGCAAGAGCACGTTGAAACCGCGCTGAACGTATTGCGTGAAGCCGGCGAGCAACCTTGGGTCATCGGCCAGATCGCCACTGCTCCGGAAGGCGCAGCCCAGGTTGAACTGAAGAACCTTAAGGCGCACTGATGCCTGCAACCTGTGATGTCGTGGTGCTGCTCTCCGGCACCGGCAGTAACTTGCAGGCCCTGATCGATAGCACGCGCAGCGGCGACAGCCCGGTGCGCATCGCTGCGGTGATTTCCAACCGCAGCGACGCCTACGGCCTGCAACGCGCCAGGGACGCGGGTATCGACACCCGCTCGCTGGATCACAAGGCGTTCGACGGCCGCGAGGCCTTCGACCGCGCCCTGGTCGAACTGATCGACGCCTTCAATCCCAAGCTCGTCGTGCTTGCTGGCTTCATGCGCATCCTCAGTGCTGATTTCGTGCGGCACTACGAAGGGCGCCTGCTCAATATCCACCCTTCCCTGCTGCCCAAGTACAAAGGCATGCACACCCATCAGCGCGCCCTCGACGCCGGCGACAGCGAGCATGGCTGCAGCGTGCACTTTGTCACCGAGGAACTCGATGGCGGGCCTCTGGTCGTACAGGCAGTGGTTCCGGTAGAGTCAGGCGACTCGGCGCAGACGCTTGCGCAACGGGTTCATACCCAGGAACACAGGATTTACCCGCTGGCTGTTCGCTGGTTTGCCGAGGGACGGTTGATTCTTGGTGACCAGGGTGCATTATTGGACGGTCAGTTACTCGCGGCCAGCGGCCACTTGATTCGAACCTAGGAGATTTTATGCGTCGCGCCCTGCTCTTCGCTTTTGCGCTGTTCGCTTTGCCTGCCGTACAAGCGGCAGACCTTCACCCTTTCTCCGTCAGCTACACCGCCGACTGGAAGCAACTGCCCATGAGTGGTTCGGCTGAACGCAGCCTGACCAAAAACGGCGACGGCACCTGGACCTTGAACTTCAAGGCCTCGATGATGATTGCCAGCCTGACCGAAACCAGTGTGATCCTGTTCGACAAGGACACCCTGCAACCCAAGAGCTACAGCTTCGAGCGCGGCGGTTTGGGCAAGGCCAAGAAGATCAACCTGGATTTCGACCAGGCGAACAAGAAAATCACCGGCTTTGAAAACAAGGATCCGGTCAACGTCACCCTCGAAAGCGGCATGCTCGACAAGTCCACGTATCAGCTCGCCCTTCAGCGCGACGTGGCTGCCGGCAAGAAGAGCATGAGCTACCGAGTGGCCGAAGGCACTGATGTCGATACCTATGACTTCCGTGTGATTGGCCCGGAAAAGGTTCAGACCAAGGTAGGCTCCATTGACGCGATCAAAGTTGAACGCGTACGTGATCCCTCCCAGAGCAAACGCATCACGCAGATGTGGTTTGCCAAGGACCAGGGCGGCATTCTGGTTGCCCTGCGCCAGGTTGAGACCGATGGCAAGGAATACAACATCATGCTGCAGGATGGCACCGTTGACGGTCAGGCCGTTAAAGGCAGCTGATTGCGCTGATGAGCTGGAAGAGAGCCTCGCTGAATGCGGGGCTTTTTTTTGCTTGGGATTTCAGAGAAAACCACTACCGCTATCGCAGGCAAGCCAGCTCCCACACTGGGCTGCATTTCAAGGTGGGAGCTGGCTTGCCTGCGATGGCGGTGGCAGGGCCAAACCAGCTAAAAAGACCGACCTGAACATGAAACTTTTGTCATAAAACTCCGGCAGCTGCGGCGCAATGTCTTGGTTTACGCGGCCTGCAGCACTGTTGCGCTTTCTGCAATGAATTATTGCGCGCAAAATCAGTTTACTTAGCAAGCTAACAAATTATATAACAAAGGCCTGCGACGACTTGCCGCAGATCAACCAGAGATTGGAGCAAGCAGATGACTGTAAAAGTAACTGAACGCGACGATGAGCATATGTCCCATGAAGCAGTAGGCCACGGGATTCACATCTGGGATGTCCATCAGCAAGACGTATTGGTCGGCATGTTCCACAACGAGAGCGACGCCCACAATTATAAAAACGAGCTCGAGACTCTCGAACTGCAACGCCAGGCAAAAAGCTCCTGAAACACTGAAATCATGTGGACGCCCGGCCCACGCAGCCGGGCCGTCTACACACAAAAACCCCGCCTTTGAGCGGGGTTTGTTGTTTCTACAGCCTTACCACATCAGATCATCCGGGATCTGGTAGGCGGCGTACGGATCATCCTCATCCGGCACCTGGCTTTCGGTGAGGATGTTGAGCTGCACGATGCGCTCCGGTGCACGTTCCTGGATCTTGAGCGCCGCTTCACGCGGGATCACCTCGTAGCCGCCACCGTGGTGCACGATAGCCAGAGAACCGTTGCTCAGCTTGTTGCGCATCAAGGTGTTGACCGACAGGCGCTTGACCTTCTTGTCATCGACAAAGTTGTAGTAGTCCTCGGTGGTCAACTTGGGCAAGCGTGAGGTTTCGATCAACTGCTTGACCTGGGCGGTACGCGCCTTGGCTTCGGCTTTTTCCTGCTGCTGGCGGTTGAGCTCCTGGTCACGCTTGACCTTCTCGGCGTGTGCCTCAGCGGCCAGGCGTGCCTGGGTATCATCGACTTCGGCCTGGCCCTTGTGGACCAGACGCTGCTGCTTCTGCTTCTCTTTGCCGACCTGCTTGGCCTGCTTTTGGTTGACCAGACCTGCTTTGAGCAACTGGTCGCGAAGGGAAAGGCTCATGGTGCTTACTCACTTAGGCAGCTGCTCAACCGCAGCTGGACACATTCTTTTCCTGGCGTTTGGCTTCGCCCCACAGGGCGTCCAACTCTTCGAGGGTGCAATCTTCTATGGGTTGGTGCGTATCGCGCAATGCCTGTTCGATAAATCGGAAACGTCGTTCGAACTTGGCATTGGCTCCGCGCAGTGCGGTTTCCGGGTCAACCTTGAGGTGACGGGCCAGGTTGACGGCGGCAAACAGCAGGTCACCGACTTCATCGGCAATGGCCTGCGGATCGTTATCGGCCATGGCTTCGAGCACTTCATCCAACTCTTCACGCACGTTGTCCACCACCGGCAAGGCGGCTGGCCAGTCGAAACCGACCTGGCTGGCGCGCTTTTGCAATTTGGCCGCACGGGACAGTGAAGGCAAGGCCGTTGGCACATCATCCAGAAGGGAAAGTTGCTCAGGTGCGTCGGATTTTTCCGCACGCTCCTCGGCCTTGATCTGCTCCCAGCGCTCCTTGACCTGTTCTTCGCTCAATTGCGGAATATCCAGCGGTGCATACAGATCGCCAGTGGGAAACACATGGGGATGGCGTCGAATCAGCTTGCGCGTGATGCTGTCGATCACCCCGGCAAATTCGAAGCGCCCTTCTTCTCGGGCCAACTGGCTGTAATACACCACCTGGAATAACAGGTCGCCCAACTCGCCTTGCAGGTGATCGAAATCGCCACGCTCGATGGCGTCGGCCACTTCGTAGGCTTCTTCGAGGGTATGCGGGACGATTGTTGCGTAGGTTTGCTTGATGTCCCACGGGCAGCCGTATTGCGGGTCGCGCAGGCGGTTCATCAGGTGCAGCAGGTCATCTAGTGAATACATCAATCTCTTTCCACTGAAGATCCAATGTGGGAGGGGGCTTGCTCCCGATAGCGGTGTTTCAGTCACCAGATGTATCAACTGATAGGCAGCTATCGGGAGCAAGCCCCCTCCCACACTTTAAACGGCGTTCACCCAGTTACTCATGGGGTACGGTTACGCCGCGTCTCGATGATGTTCGGCAACTGGGAAATCCTCCCAAGCAACCGCCCCAGCGCATCCAGGCCCGGAATCTCGATGGTCAGGGACATCAACGCCGTGTTGTCCTCTTTGTTCGAGCGGGTGTTAACCGCCAGCACGTTGATCCGCTCGTTGAGCAGCACTTGCGAGACGTCACGCAGCAAGCCGGAACGATCGTAGGCACGGATGATGATGTCCACCGGGTAAGTGAGCACCGGCACCGGCCCCCAACTGACCTGGATGATCCGCTCCGGCTCGCGCCCGCCCAGTTGCAGCACCGAGGCGCAGTCCTGGCGGTGAATGCTCACGCCACGGCCCTGGGTGATGTAGCCGACAATGGCGTCGCCCGGCAACGGCTGGCAGCAGCCGGCCATTTGCGTCATCAGGTTGCCCACGCCCTGGATCTGGATATCGCCACGCTTGCCCGGTTTGTAACCCGTGGCCTTGCGTGGGATGAGTTCCAGCTGTTCGTTGCCGCGCTCGGGCTCGACCAGTTGCTGGGCCAGGTTGACCAGTTGCGCCAGGCGCAGGTCACCGGCACCGAGGGCGGCGAACATGTCTTCGGCGATCTTCATGTTGGCCTTTTCGGCCAGCTTGTCGAAGTCCACCTGAGGCAGGCCCAGGCGCGCCAGTTCGCGTTCGAGCAGGGTCTTGCCGGCGGCGACGTTCTGGTCGCGCGCTTGAAGTTTGAACCAGTGGACGATCTTCGCCCGCGCCCGCGAGGTGGTGATATAGCCCAGGTTCGGGTTCAGCCAGTCGCGGCTCGGTGTGCCGTGCTTGCTGGTGATGATCTCGACCTGTTCACCGGTTTGCAGGCTGTAGTTGAGCGGCACGATGCGCCCGTTGATCTTGGCGCCCCGGCAGTTATGGCCGATTTCGGTGTGCACGCGGTAGGCAAAATCCAGCGGCGTGGCGCCCTTGGGCAAGTCGATGGCATGGCCGTCGGGGGTGAAGATATAGACCCGGTCCGGCTCGATATCCACCCGCAGCTGTTCGGCCAGCCCGCCGATGTCGCCGAGTTCTTCGTGCCATTCCAGCACTTGGCGCAGCCAGGAGATTTTCTCTTCGTACTGGTTGGACCCGGCCTTGACGTCGGTGCCCTTGTAGCGCCAGTGCGCGCACACACCCAGCTCGGCCTCTTCGTGCATCGCGTGGGTGCGGATCTGCACTTCCAGCACCTTGCCTTCAGGGCCGATCACCGCGGTGTGCAGCGAGCGGTAGCCGTTTTCCTTGGGGTTGGCGATGTAGTCGTCGAACTCCTTGGGGATGTGGCGCCACAGCGTGTGGACGATCCCCAGCGCGGTGTAGCAATCGCGCATTTCCGGCACCAGCACGCGCACCGCCCGCACGTCATAGATCTGGCTGAAGGCCAGGCCCTTGCGCTGCATTTTGCGCCAGATCGAGTAGATGTGCTTGGCCCGGCCGCTGATGTCGGCGTCTACGCCAGTTGCCTGCAGCTCGGAACGCAGCTGGCCCATCACGTCGCTGATAAAGCGCTCGCGATCCAGGCGCCGCTCGTGCAGCAACGTGGCGATCTGTTTGTATTGGTCCGGCTCCAGGTAGCGAAAGGACAGGTCCTCCAGCTCCCACTTGATGTGGCCGATGCCCAGGCGGTGGGCCAGCGGCGCGTAGATGTCGAAGACTTCGCGGGCGACGCGGTTGCGCTTTTCGTCGTCGGCGGTCTTCACCGCACGGATCGCGCAGGTACGCTCGGCCAGCTTGATCAGGGCGACGCGCACGTCGTCGACCATCGCCACCAGCATCTTGCGCAGGTTTTCCACCTGGCCCTGGGTGCCCAGCACCATCGACTGGCGCGGGCTGAGGCTGGCACTGATGGCCGCCATGCGCAGCACGCCGTCGATCAGCTTGGTCACCACCGAGCCGAAGCGCTGGCCAACGGTTGCCAACGGAATATGCCCCTCGCGCACGCCGCGATACAGCACGGCGGCGATCAGCGAATCCTGATCCAGCTTGAGATCGGCGAGGATCTCGGCGATTTCCAACCCGGTGCGAAAGCTTGAAGTGCCTTCGGCCCACAGGTTCTTGGCCGCATTGTCTTGCTGCTCAGACTCACGAGCGAACTCGCAGGCTGCTTTCAAGGCTTCACGGTCCAGTGCCGGGTCGACACTGACGGCATGATCCAGCCATGCCTCGAGATTGATACTGCCGTCAGTGTTGATCGGCTGGTGTGCTCTCACCTGTACCATCTTGCTTACCTTCCCTACGACGCACCTTTGATGCGCCAAAATCATCGCCGACTTTTACTGCGAGCTCCGTAGCAGTACCAAGGCCTTGGAGAACGCAGGCCAGTCGGATTAAACGGGCATCCTAGCCCGCTTCAAATAACGCCATGGCCTCGACATGCGCAGTCTGCGGAAACATGTCGAGAATCCCGGCACGCTTTAGCCGGTAGCCTTGCTTGACCAACTCAACCGTGTCCCGCGCCAGCGTAGCTGGGTTACAGGACACATACACCAGGCGCTTGGCTCCAAGGGTGGCGAGCTTGCGCACAACCTCTTGGGCACCATCGCGGGGTGGGTCCAAGAGTACCGCAGAAAAGCCCTGTTTGGCCCATGGCGCGTCAGTCAAAGGCTGAGACAGGTCGGCCTGAAAGAACTGCACGTTAGGCAAATGGTTGCTCGCGGCATTGAGTGCCGCACGGTCCACCATGGTCTGCACACCCTCTACCGCCACCACTTCGCGCACCTGGCGCGCCAGCGGCAAGGCGAAGTTGCCAAGGCCGCAAAACAGGTCCAGCACCCGTTCGTCGGCTTGTGGCGCCAGCCACTCCAATGCCTGGGCAACCATCGCCTGATTGACCCCGGCGTTGACCTGCACAAAATCTCCCGGCCGGTAAGCCAGTTCCAGATTCCACGCATCCAGGCGAAACCCCAGGGCCTGGTCGGGCTCGGCAGGTTCCGGCTGGCCCTCGCCATGCAGCCACAATTGGGCCTCATGGAAGGTACAGAATTCTTTAAGGATCAGCAGGTCTGCTTCGGACAGCGGTGCCATATGCCGCAGCAAAACGGCGATGGACGAACCACTGAACAGCTCCACATGCCCCAGCGCCTGCGGTTTGCTCAGGCGACGCAGCATATTCGGCAAGCGCTGCATGATCGGTTGCAAGGCTTGTACCAGCACCGGGCAATCGTCGATAGCGACGATGTCCTGACTGGCCACGGCGCGAAAACCCACTTCGAGTTTCTTCGCCTTGGCGTCCCAACGTACGGCCACACGGGCGCGACGCCGGTAACCGAACTCCGGCCCGCTCAACGGCGGCGCCCACTCTTGCGGTTCGACACCTGCCACCCGCGACAACTGCTCGGCGAGCATGCGCTGTTTCAGGGCAAGTTGCTGGTCATGGGGCAGATGCTGCACGCTGCAACCGCCGCAGCGGCCAACGTGGGCGCAGGGTGCCGGGCGCCGTAGCTCACTGGCCTTGAACACCCGCTCGGTGCGGGCCTCAACCACTTTGCCGTGGGCGCCCAACACCCGCGCTTCGACTTCTTCGCCGGCCAGCGCGCCATTCACAAACCAGGTGCGGCCTTCAAAGAACACAATGCCACGGCCATCATTGGCCAGGCGCTCGATGGTCAGGCGCTGTTTCTTGCCCACCGGGATCTGCGGGGCCCGGCTGCCGCCTGTCGGCTGGAAGCGCAGGCCTCTCTCGTGCTTGGCCATCAGTTGGGTTCGTCGAAGATGCCGGTCGACAGGTAGCGGTCGCCTCGGTCACAGATGATCGCGACGATCACCGCGTTTTCCACTTCTTTGGACAAGCGCAACATACCGGCCACAGCGCCGCCGGAGGACACGCCGCAGAAGATGCCTTCTTCACGGGCCAGACGGCGCGTAGTGTCTTCGGCTTCGCGCTGGGCCATGTCGATGATGCGGTCTACTCGCGTCGCGTTGTAGATCTTCGGCAAGTACTCTTCGGGCCAGCGACGGATACCGGGGATGGCCGCGCCTTCCATCGGTTGCAGACCGACGATCTGGATCGCAGGGTTCTGCTCCTTCAGGTAGCGCGAGTTGCCCATGATGGTGCCGGTGGTGCCCATGGAACTGACGAAATGGGTAATGGTGCCCTGGGTCTGGCGCCAGATTTCCGGGCCGGTGCTGGTGTAGTGCGCCTCGGGATTGTCACCGTTGGCGAACTGGTCCAGCACCACGCCACGGCCTTCGGCGGCCATACGCTCGGCGAGGTCACGGGCGCCTTCCATGCCTTCTTCCTGGGTGACCAGGATCAGCTGGGCACCGTAAGCGGTCATCGCCGCCTTGCGCTCGGCACTGCCGTTGTCGGGCATGATCAGCACCATCTTGTATCCTTTGATCGCGGCGGCCATGGCCAGGGCGATCCCGGTGTTACCGGAGGTGGCTTCAATCAGGGTGTCGCCTGGCTTGATCTGCCCGCGCAACTCGGCGCGGGCGATCATCGACAGCGCCGGGCGGTCCTTGACGGAGCCGGCCGGGTTGTTGCCTTCGAGTTTGAGCAACAGGGTATTGCTGGTTTCACCCGCCATGCGTTGCAAGCGGACCAGGGGCGTGTTGCCGACGCAATCGGCGATTGTGGGGTACTGCAAGGTCATGGCGTATTCGCAATCCAGACTGCGGGGGCGGACATCATACCGGGAAAGGCCGGCGGGCCATATCACGCAAAGTGCGGTGCTTATGGCTTAAAGGCATAAGCCATTAAAGTGTTGACTGTGAGGGCTCCATCGGGGGCAAGCCCCCTCCCACATCGGACCACATTTTTATGCAGGAACGCGATCGACTGTGGGAGGGGGCTTGCTCCCGATGGGCGCGCCTCGTCAAACCTGCTAATCCTTCTGCCCTTCACCATGATTTCTCTGGAATACCTCATCCCCCATCGCAGTAATCTGCCCTTCGATCAGCGCTTCAAAGGGTTTGAGCAGCGGCTCGAACGATAGTGGAGCTTCCAATACCTGCAACGCTTGCGTGATTGCTTCAACCGTCGACAAGGCACCAGGCCCCGGCGCCTTGCGCAAGCGATAGCGGGAAACGCCGCCTAGGGCCAATGTCACCCGGGGCAACGCCGCCAGCAAAGGATTGAGGTGCAACAGCTTGCGCGCCTTGCGCCAGGTGCCATCGGGAACCACCAATAACAATGGCTGATCGTCAGGTGTATAAGCGTGCAGCGGCTCGGCGTCATCCGCCGGAAACAACAGCCGCGCCCGATAACCAGGCGGGTTTAATAACGTCGCCAGATCATCAAACACCTCCCCCACCACCAACTGCGCATTATTCAAGCCCAACGCCGCCAACCTCGCGGTATTGAGCGCATGGCCGACCTCGCTCGGGTGCTGCAACAGCAACACGCGAGTGCGGCTGTCGAGGGTCGGGATCAGTGCACAGAGGCAATGAGTGGTCGGCCGCAAGCATTGCGGGCATTGGGGTCTGGACATGGTTTTTTCAGGCCTGGTTAAGCTGGGTCTTGAGCAAGTCGCGGAAGGTCTGGATCAGCGGTTCACGGCTACGACCACGGCGCATGATCATCGAGAACGGCGCCTGGTAGCCGAAGGTCGCCGGCAGTAACACGCGCAGGTCACCCTTGTCGGCCCAGGCCTGGGCGTAGTGTTCGGGCAGGTAACCGATGTAGGCGCCGGACAATACCAGGATCAACTGCGCTTCCATACTTTCCACGGTCGCGGCGCTGTGTTTGAAGCCGTGGCGCGCCAGTTCGGCCTGGCTCCAGTAGCCGCGGCCGACCATACGTTGCTGAGTGATGACCTGTTCGGGAATACGCCGCTCGCTGAACAGCGGGTGCCGGTTGCTGCAATACAGCCAGTGCTGTTCGCGGTACAGCGGCATATAGATCAGCCCGCTCATACGGTTGGAGAACGCACCGATTGCCAGGTCCAGGCGGTTGTCCTGTACGCCCAGTTGCAGTTCGTAGGGGCTCATCACCGACAGATTCAGGTGAACCGCCGGATGTTCCAGGCTGTAGGCGCCAATCACTTCGGCGAATGGCAGGGCCTTGTCGCTGACGGTGGAATCAAGCACGCCCAGCTTGAGCGTGCCGCGCAACTCGCCTTTGAGCGCGGCGGCGTATTGCTCGAAGCCCTCGAGCTCGCCCAACAGGCGCAGGGTTTCCTGATGAAACAGCTCGCCTTTGCTGGTCAGGCTGAAACCGCCACGTCCTCGATGGCACAGCACCAGGCCCAGCGCGGATTCGAGTTGGCTCATATACGTGCTGATGGCCGACGTCGACAGGTTGAGTTCGTGCTGGGCATTGGCGAACCCCTGGTGGCGCACGACGCTGACGAAGATGCGCAGGAGTTTCAGGTCGGGCAAGGCGTTGGCCATGGTCGGTTCCGGACAGGGATGCATGCAGTCTACCTCCCTGCATTAGTTTAGAAAAATCTGAACTAAGTATTTGCCCCTGCCGATTCTTCCTGCCCCAGGCTTTTCGCAGAATCGGCCATCAATAAACAAAACAACGATGAGGCAATCCCGTGGACAAGATTTTCCACCAACCACTGGGCGGCAACGAAATGCCGCGCTTCGCCGGCATCGCCACCATGATGCGTCTTCCCCACCTGCAAACGGCCAAGGGTCTGGACGCTGCCTTTATCGGCGTTCCCCTGGATATCGGCACCTCGCTGCGCGCCGGCACACGCTTCGGGCCTCGGGAAATCCGCGCCGAGTCGGTGATGATCCGCCCCTACAACATGGCCACCGGCGCGGCACCGTTCGACTCACTGTCAGTGGCCGACATCGGCGACGTGGCGATCAACACCTTCAACCTGCTCGACGCCGTGCGCATCATCGAAGAGGCCTACGATGAAATTCTTGAGCACGACGTGATCCCCCTGACCCTGGGCGGCGACCACACCATCACCCTGCCGATCCTGCGGGCGATCCACAAGAAACACGGCAAGGTCGGGCTGGTGCACATCGATGCCCATGCCGACGTCAACGACCATATGTTCGGCGAAAAAATCGCCCACGGCACCACCTTCCGCCGCGCCGTGGAAGAAGGGTTGCTCGATTGCGACCGCGTGGTGCAGATCGGCCTGCGTGCCCAGGGCTACACCGCCGAAGACTTCAACTGGAGCCGCAAGCAAGGCTTTCGCGTGGTCCAGGCCGAAGAATGCTGGCACCACTCCCTGGCCCCGTTGATGGCCCAAGTGCGGGAGAAAGTCGGCGGCGGCCCGGTGTACCTCAGCTTCGATATCGACGGCATCGATCCCGCCTGGGCACCCGGCACCGGCACCCCGGAAATCGGCGGGCTGACCACCATCCAGGCGATCGAGATCATCCGTGGCTGCCAGGGCCTGGACCTGATTGGTTGTGATCTGGTGGAAGTTTCGCCGCCCTATGACACCACCGGCAACACCTCGCTGCTGGGCGCCAACTTGCTGTACGAGATGCTCTGCGTATTGCCTGGCGTCGCGCATCGCTGATGCCTTCACGATAACAATCAAGGGGATCGCGCAGATCCCCGTCCAACGATATACCTGACCTTCGCTCGCGTGTTGACCGAGCCGGCTGCCACTTGATCGCCCATAAAAAAGATAATCGGAGAATCACCGTCATGGCTTTGGATTTATTCGTCGTACTCATCTACGCCGCCGGTATGCTCGTGCTTGGCTACTACGGTATGCGCCGCGCCAAAACCCACGAAGACTATCTGGTGGCGGGCCGTAACCTCGGCCCATCGCTGTACATGGGCACCATGGCCGCCACGGTATTGGGCGGCGCCTCCACCGTCGGCACCGTGCGCTTGGGTTATGTGCACGGCATTTCAGGTTTCTGGCTGTGCGCCGCGCTGGGCGCCGGGATCATTGCGCTGAACCTGTTCCTGGCCAAGCCGCTGCTGAAGCTGAAAATCTTCACCGTGACCCAGGTCCTGGAAAAACGCTACAACCCCATGGCGCGCCAGGCCAGCGCTGTGATCATGCTGGCCTATGCACTGATGATCGGCGTGACCTCGATCCTGGCCATCGGCACCGTATTGCAAGTGCTGTTCGACTTGCCGTTCTGGATGTCGGTGCTGGTAGGCGGCGGTGTGGTGGTGGTGTATTCAACCATCGGTGGCATGTGGTCGCTGACCCTGACCGATATCGTGCAATTTGTGATCAAGACCGTCGGCCTGATGTTCATCCTGCTGCCGATCTGCCTGTACCGCGTCGGCGGCTGGGATGAACTGGTGGCCAAGCTGCCGGCGTCGAACTTCAGCTTTACCGCGATCGGTTGGGACACGATCATCACTTACTTCATGATCTACTTCTTCGGCATCCTGATCGGCCAGGATATCTGGCAGCGAGTATTCACCGCCCGTGATGAAAAGGTCGCCCAGTACGCGGGCACTTTCGCCGGTTTCTACTGCATTCTCTACGGCCTGGCCTGCGCCCTGATTGGCATGGCGGCTCACGTGCTGATCCCGGACCTGGATAACGTCAACAATGCCTTTGCCGCCATCGTCAAAGCCTCGTTACCGGACGGTATTCGTGGCCTGGTGATTGCGGCTGCCCTGGCGGCGATGATGTCCACCGCCAGCGCCGGCCTGCTCGCTGCGTCCACCGTGTTGACCGAAGACCTGCTGCCACGGCTGCGCGGTGGCAAGCAATCGAGCCTGGGCATCAACCGCGTGTTCACCCTGATGACCGGTGTTGCCGTATTGGGCATCGCACTGGTGGTGAATGACGTGATCAGCGCGCTGACCCTGGCCTATAACCTGTTGGTGGGCGGTATGTTGGTACCTCTGATTGGCGCGATATTCTGGAAGCGAGCCACCACCTCGGGCGCGATCACGTCCATGGCGCTGGGTTTCGTAACCGCGCTGGTGTTTATGTTCAAGGATGGGTTGGATGCAAACACACCGATTTACTGCAGCCTGGCGGTAGCCCTGGTGAGTTTTGTGCTGGTGAGTGTGTTGTCGCGCAAACCGGATACCGTGGCGGCTCGGGCGGCTTGAGCGATTAGGATAATTTCTTCAGCGGGTGCGGCGTCGGTGTTCGCACCCGTTTTTTTTGCCCTGCACAAAATAATTGTGGGAGCGGACTTGCTCGCGAATGCGGTGTGTCATTCAACCATTTACTGGCTGATGCACCGTATTCGCGAGCAAGTCCGCTCCCACATTTCCCATATTGTTTGGGCCTGATACTCAGCGGCGACGGGGCCGGCGCTGCTCATCATCCGTGCGGATCGGCACCGGTTGCAGCGGGGGCTCGATCAAGCCCAGCGCAACGCCAAGATCGTGGAGCCAGTTCTGGATTTTCTCTTTCATGGTTGCCCCCTTTGAGGGTAGTGCTGGTCGGCGTGAGTTTTGTCGCCGTTTCCTACAGAGATAGTAGCCCTAAGTCCTAGGTAATGCTTGAACGAAACCACAACTAACTATTACTGGATTGATCCAAATCCTGACGGATCGCTCAAGCGATGGCGCGCGTATCTGCCAGGCTTGCCGGGCTGCCTTCGTGCTGCAGGTCGATCCATGCATTGAGGTTAGCGCCGAGCATACCCTTTCGCCACATCAGCCAGGTGGTCGCAGTGGCAAAAGGCCCGGTCAGCGGATGAACGGACACGCTGTCCTTGCCTGGCAGGCTGTCGAGCATCGATTGCGACATCAACGCCACCCCCGAACCGGCGATCACACACGCGAGCATCCCTTGATAGGACTCGATCTCGATAGCCCGCCCCATGGCCACATGCTCGTGGGAAAACCAGGTTTCCAGGCGCGTGCGATAGGCGCAGCTGCGTCGGAAGGTGAACACAGATCGCCCGGCAACGTCCTGGGGACCGCGCACCGGTGGGTGATCGGCTTCGCAAATCAATACCAGGCGCTCTTCGCACAGCGGTACGCCATCCAGGGTCGCGATGGTCAGCGGACCGTCCACAAACGCTGCGTCCAGCCGTCCGGTAATCAAACCTTCCAGCAGCTCCCCGCTGGGCGCCGACTGCACTTGCAGGTTCACCATGGGGTAAGTCCTGTGATAGCGCGCCAGCAGCTTGGGCAAATGCACCGCGGCGGTGCTGTACATGCTGCCCAGCACAAAATCACCAGCCGGTTGCCCGCCTTGTACGGCGCCGTGAGCTTCGTCATGCAGCGCCAGCAGCCGAGTGCTGTAGTCCAGCAGCACTTTACCCGCAGGAGAAAGCTGCAACCGCTGGCGCTCACGCACAAACAGCTCGACCCCCAGCTGCTCCTCCATCTGCTTGAGGCGGGTCGACAAGTTCGATGGCACGCGGTGTAAACGTTCAGCGGCGCGGGTGATGGAGCCCTCTTCCGCCACGGCCTGGAAAATCCGCAATTGACTGAACTCCATACCTTTCTCCAAAACTGAACAAGTTACTCACTATTATTCAATTTTACAGAAAGTCAATCCGCCTTAGCCTACAAGTCATTCGCTTTCCTGTAGGAAACCTAAGCATGTCACCGCAGATTCGTTTACTCGCCAGCTTTATCGCCCTGATGATGGCCATGGGCATTGGCCGCTTCGCCCTGACCCCGCAAATGCCGCATCTGCTCAGCGAAGGTCAGGTCGATCTGGCGGATGCCGGGCTGATCGCGGCCGCCAATTACTTGGGCTACTTTGTGGGCGCGGTGGATTCGATCTTTGCTCGCAGCCATCATCATGTACGCGGCCGTCTTTATGGCGGGTTGTGGCTCTGCGTCCTGCTGACGCTGGCGTCATACTGGGCCCATGGGTTCTGGCCGCACTTGCTGTTGCGCTTCGGAACCGGCGTGGCCAGCGCCTGGGCTCTGGTGATGATTACCAGCCTGAGCCAGCCGCTGGCGATCGCCGCCGGCCGGCCGCGTCTGGGTGCGCTGGTATTTGCCGGGCCGGGACTTGGGATTGCGCTGACGGGGCTGCTGGCGCTGGGCTCGAACTTGCTGGGGCAAGGCTCCGCCATGCTGTGGCTGGTCTACGGCATCGTTGCCCTGGTGATGCTGCTGGCGATCCTGCCCTTTTTACCCAAGCCAACCCTCACGGCGCCTGCTGAAACCCGTGCAAGCAACAAAGGCAGCATCGCGCATCTGTGCTGGATCTATTTCCTGTTCGGCCTGGGCTACATCATCCCCGCGACCTTTCTGTCGCAGATGGCCAACGCACAGTTCAACGGAGCCTGGCAGGCCGATCTGTTCTGGCCCTGCTTCGGCCTGGCTGCCGCTGTAGGTGTGGTGGTGGCAAGTCTGCGCCGCAAGAGCCCGGACACCACGCGCCGATGGCTGATCGTGACCTTGTGGCTGCAAGCGGCCGGGGTCTTCGCCTGCCTGCTCGGTAACAGTTGGGGCCTTGCGCTGGGCGTGTTGTTGTGCGGCGCGCCCTTCCTGGCCTGCATGCAACTGGTCATGGCGCGCCTGCGCGAGGTTGCGCCCAACGGCTACCAACGCAGCACGGGGCTACTGACCGCCAGCTTTGCCATCGGCCAACTGAGCGGGCCGCTACTGGCCTCGATGAGCAGTCACCTCAGTGGTGGTCTGCACCCGGCGTTGATCGTCGCCGGTGCCGGGTTGTTAGTGGCAGGCTCGGTCTTGATCAACCGCCAACTACCGATGCACACGCCGTGCACACAGGTGGCCGACGGTGCAGCACAGGGCGGTTAAACAGGTGCCCCACGCCATGTCCATCACCGCGAGCCCGGCGGACCAGCCCTGAAGCGTGGCCCAATTGCTCAAATCATAAGTGCCATAGGCCACCAGGCCCAGCAGTGCGCCCAACCGCGCAGCACGTTGCCAACTGGCACTGGGCAAGACCACGAACACCACACAACCGAGGACATACAGCAGATAGAACAACACCGCAGGCAACAGGCGCGGCTGATCAAGCATCAGCGGGCCGAGCAGGGATTTGTAGGTGGGGCCCATCAGCACGCCGAGCCAGAGGCCGTCGAGGACCAGGAAGGCGAGCAAGGTGCCGAGGTAGGCGAAGAGCGGTCTCTTGGACATGACACGAGCCTTTGTAGGAGCGAGCTTGCTCGCGAAAAACGTACATCCGACGCCACACTGCGCCTGGAATATTTTCGCGAGCAAGCTCGCTCCTACAAAGAGCCAGGCGCGATCAGCTTAGTTCAATGCGGTCGGCGTGAATCACGATCTGGCCTTGCTTGTAGAGCGCACCAATGGCCTTTTTAAAGTTGCCTTTGCTGACGCCGAACAAGTTGCTGATCACCGCCGGATCGCTTTTGTCGCTGACCGGCAGGGTGCCGTTGTTGTCACGCAACTTGGCGAGGATCTTGGAGTTGAGGCTGGAGGCCGCTTCCTGGCCGACCGGTTGCAGGCTCAGGCTGATGTTGCCATCGGCGCGAATCTCCTTGATGAAGCCTTTTTCTTCCTTGCCCGGGCGCAGGAACTTGAACACTTCGTTCTTGTGGATCAGGCCCCAGTGCTTGTTGTTGATGATTGCCTTGAAGCCCATGTCCGTGGCTTCAGCCACCAACAGATCGACTTCCTGGCCCACCTGGTAGTTGGCTGGCGTCTTGTCCAGGTAACGGTCAAGACGTGCGGTGGCGGTGATGCGCTTGGTGTGTTTGTCCAGATAGACGTGCACCACGCAATATTCACCCGCCGTCAGCTGGCGCTTTTCTTCCGAATACGGCAGCAGCAGATCCTTTGGCAGGCCCCAGTCGAGGAACACCCCGATACTGTTGACTTCCACAACTTTCAAACTGGCAAATTCGCCGACTTGAACTTTGGGTTTTTCAGTGGTGGCGATAAGTTTGTCATCGCTGTCCAAGTAAATGAAAACATTGAGCCAGTCTTCATCTTCACTGGGAATATCTTTAGGGATATACCGATTAGGCAAGAGGATTTCGCCGTCTTGCGCACCATCGAGGTACAAACCAAAGTTAGTGTGCTTGACCACTTGCAAGCTGTTGTAGCGCCCGACTAAAGCCATTTCCAATACCCTCATTGCGTGGGCGGCATTCTACCCGAGTTGGGCCCTGCACGCGCGCGCGCCTGAAAAATCGCGGGCTGGCATAGCGTTCTACTGGCATCGCCCCGCTCGTCTGATCAATCGGTTGAATTTTTCCGGGCCGCCAACCTCGCACACGCCCATGGTTTCGAGCTAAAACAGTAAGTTAGCGGCTTATTTCATCATTAAACCTGGGCTCTTTCCCTGCCTGGCCTATATTCTCAGGGGATATTTGCCAAGCAATTGTCAAGTATTTCCTGTACGATGCCTGGCCAAGTTAATTCTCTACAGGTTAGTGGCCGCCATGCGTGTAAAAGCATCCAACAGCAAAGCAAAGCCAGCTCCCGCCGTTGAAACCAGCGAATCGATCAACAGCCAGATTGCTGCTTTCCTCAAGTCCGGCGGCGAAATCCAGCAAATTGCCAAGGGCGTGAGCGGCCAGACTTTCGGCCCGTCCAAGCAGATCAGCCTGGGCAAGAAGTAATCGTCCTACCTGCGCACTGCATCTGGTCCCTAAGCGTCTTGCCTTCAAGGCGCTAGGACTAGAGTTGGAAACACCCTCGTACACCCTTCAATATCAAGCTAATCGACGAACGGGCCTCAATGCCTGGCATTCGCCGGTATCCTTGCACACGTCTAGCACGGGCATCTGCTCGAACCCATCCGTTACTGCTCCTCGCTTTTCATGGAGTGAAGCATGCTTAAACGCTGTATTTTCCTGGTCAGCATTCTGATCGCCAGCCCTTTGGCCGAAGCGCAGATTTTTCAGCGTGAACTGGGCGACTTCGACCTGAAATTGGGCACTACCCCCAGCCGTAGCATGGCCCAGGGCCTGGTCAAGCCCACCTCCCCTGGCAGTGACTCATTCCACGGTGGCCTGGACCTTACCCACGACAGCGGCCTGTATTTCGGCCAGTTTTCACCGAATATGGGCCTGTCGTCGGCCAACAATCTCGAAGTTGACTCCTACCTGGGTTTCAAACGCCCTTTCGACCAGACCCTGGGCTATGAAGTGGGCTTGATTCACTACAGCTACCCCAAGGTCAGCCCCCTCGACAGCCAGGAGTTCTACGGCGGCCTGAACCTGTTGGGCAACCGCTTCGGCGTGTCCTTCAGCAACGACCCCGACCGCCAGGACAGCACCCTGTTCGCCGACCTCGGCGGCACCCAGCCCTTCGGTATCGGCGTCAGCATGAAATACACCACCCACCAATTGGGCACACCGGTGTCGGTGGAAAACGGCGCCATCAGCAGTTTCAGCGACTGGTCGGTGCAATTCTCCCGGGCCTGGAAAGGCATCGACCTGGATCTGATCTACAGCGACTCCAGCCTCAGCGGCGGAGAGTGCTCGGCCTACTCCGGACACAACTCGCAATGCGACGGCCTGTTGACCTTGAAGGCCGTCCGGCCGTTTTATTGATGGGCTGAACTGTCGCACCCCGCGCAGGTTCACATGCATTAACCCCATCCGTGCAAGGACTCGCCCATGTTGCGCCGGCTCAAACCCCTGATGGTACTGCTGACCCTGAGCCTGGTGCTCGCCGGCTGCAATCGCGTGGGCCTGGCCTACCGTAATCTCGACGTGATCATCCCCTGGACCCTCAACGACTACCTGGATATGAATGCCGGGCAGAAGAGCTGGTTCAACGACACCCTCAAGGAACACCTGGCCTGGCATTGCACCACGCAATTGCCGGGCTACCTGGACTGGCTCGACCGCCTGCAGCAGATGGTCGACAGCCAGCAAATCACTGACGCCGCGCTGCAAACCCGAACCGTGGAAGCCAAGCAGGCGATTGCCGAGATCGCGCGGGAGATCACCCCGTCCGCCGTGCAGTTGCTGCAGGGTCTGGATGATCAACAGGTCAAGGACATGAGCGACGCCCTGGCCAAAGACCTGCGCAAACGCCAGGATGAATACCTGAAACCGCCGCTGGCCCAGCAGATCAAGGAACGCGCCGAGCGCATGAGCAAGCGCCTGGATGCCTGGATCGGCCCGCTGAGCGCCAGCCAGCAAAACCGCGTAACGGCGTGGTCCAACGCTTTGGGCGAACAGAACCAGGCGTGGATCGGCAACCGCGCCCATTGGCAGGCGCAGTTTATCGAGGCCGTTGAACACCGCCACGACGCCGACTTCCCGCAGAAAATGCAACGTTTGCTGGTGGACAGGGAGAGCCTATGGACGCCTGAATACCGCGCTGCCTATGCCCAGACCGAAGCGGCGGCGCGCAGTCTGATCGTGGACCTGATGGCTGAGAGCACCGAGCAACAGCGTCAGAAGCTGAGGCAAAAAATCGACGGCGTACGAGGCGATTTCAAAGCGCTTAAATGCCGCAAGGCCGGCGCAAATCAATAGGGAGGGGAGCAGGGCTCCCACCCACATTGGATTCAGGGGTTAGATAGCGCCACCGGCAATCGCAGCTTTGGAAGAGACTTGATCGAAGGTCGCCTCCTCCAGCGCGTCCTCCTGCTCGTCCATCACTTGACGGGGGTGCTCATTGCCAGGAATCGAGCTGTCGATCAACGCCAGCAGACTTGCACCCCGCTCAGTCAAGATGAAGTTTTCACCATTGCCGCCTTCCTCTTCGGGACGCGACTCAATAAACCCGCGCTTGAACAACAACGCCTCGTAATCCGCAGCGGTTTTTTTCAGCGCATCCAGGTTCCCGGTGTCCTCGCCAGCCGCAGCCTTATCAGCGGCTTCCTGCTCGGCGTATTTACGCGGGGCGAAGCTGCCCTCGCCGTTCTGCACTTCATGCAGCAGACGTTCGATCAGATCCCAGTTGTAAGTCGTCATCCTGATTCCTCCTGCAGGCCGATGGAAAATTAGCCCGTCATAGGTAGTGACACGTGGGGGCACTGGCCGTTCACCCGGATAGACGGGCGTCATTTCTCTGAACTTTCCAGACGTTCGCCGCCTCAACTGCCTATACCGCCAAGGACGTCCGACCATGAAAACCCTGATGAACCTGGCGATTGCCGCCACATTGTTAAGCGCCCTGCCCGCCTGGGCTTGCACGCCTGAAGAGGCCACGGCCAAACGCGAAGAACTGGCCAAGCAAGTGACCCAGCTAACGGAGCAGAATCCGCAGAAGGCCAAGGAGATGAATGCCCAATTGCAGAAAATGGACCTGGACACCGAAAGCGCCGAGTTTCCCGACAAATGCCAACTGATCGACGCCCGGCTCAAAGAACTGAAAGAAGCCGCCTCCAAAGCCAAAAACTGATGGCGAAAAAAAACCGGACATTGTCCGGTTTTTTTCTGCCTGGCTGCTTATTCGGCAGCCGGTGCTTCTGGCTTGCGGCGCTTGAGCGGCGCCATGCCATCCTTGCTGACGAGCGACAGGTTGTCGGTCTTCGGCCGGTTGGCGATCTTGCGCTTGGTCGGCGATTTGGCGCCGGTTTTCTTTTTGTCGCCCTTGGCGTCAGTCTTTTTCTTCTTCACGCCAACGGCCTTGCCCGACGCCTTGACCTTCTTCGGCCCGGTGTAAGTGCCTTTGACTTCCTTGATGGTACGGCGCTCGAACGACTGCTTGAGGTAGCGTTCAATGCTCGACATCAGGTTCCAGTCGCCGTGGCAGATCAGCGAGATGGCCAGGCCATCGTTGCCGGCACGCCCGGTACGGCCGATACGGTGCACGTATTCGTCGCCGCTGCGGGGCATGTCGAAGTTGATCACCAGATCCAGGCCATCAACGTCCAGGCCACGCGCAGCGACGTCGGTGGCTACCAGGATCTTCACGCCGCCAGCCTTGAGGCGGTCGATGGCCAGCTTGCGGTCCTTCTGGTCTTTCTCGCCGTGCAGCACGAACGCCTTGTATTCCTGCGCGACCAGACGCCCGTAGATACGGTCGGCGGCGGCACGGGTGTTGGTGAACACGATGGCCTTCTGGTAGGTCTCGTTGGCCAGCAACCAGTTGAGGATCTGTTCTTTGTGCACGTTATGGTCAGCGGTCACGATCTGCTGACGCGTGGTTGCGTTCAGGTCACTGACGTTGTTGACCTGCAAGTGCTCAGGGTTGTTCAGCACCTTGGCAACCATGTCGCGCAGGGTTGAACCGCCGGTGGTGGCGGAGAACAACATGGTCTGCTGGCGATTGACGCATTCAGCAACCAAGCGCTGCACGTCATCGGCAAAGCCCATGTCGAGCATACGGTCGGCTTCGTCGAGCACCAGTACTTCGACTTCCTTGAGGTCGAGGTTGCCGGCATTGAGTTGCTCGATCATGCGCCCCGGGGTACCGATCAGGATGTCCGGCACCTTGCGCAGCATGGCAGCCTGGACCTTGAAGTCTTCGCCGCCGGTAATGATGCCGGACTTGATGAAGGTGAACTGCGAGAAGCGCTCGACTTCCTTGAGGGTCTGCTGGGCCAGCTCACGGGTCGGCAGCAGGATCAGGGTCTTGATGCTGACGCGGACCTTGGCCGGGCCAATCAGACGATTCAGAACCGGCAAGACGAAAGCGGCGGTCTTGCCGCTGCCGGTTTGAGCCGTCACCCGCAGGTCACGCCCTTGGAGCGCGAGCGGGATGGCCGCTGCTTGCACAGGCGTAGGCTCGACAAATTTAAGCTCGGCCACGGCTTTGAGCAGGCGTTCGTGCAGGGCGAATTGGGAAAACACGGGTGCTACCTCGAAGAAATACAAAATATCAGCGCCATAGGTTACCGGTTTCGGGCGGCCAAACCGAGTTTCTTTACGCGAACAGGGCTAATCAGCTGCTTTTTTGTGAGCGATTTTGTCCAGAGCGTCAACTTTGTTGCACTTAAATGCTCTAATCGCCCCGTGTTGTCTTACAGAAGAATCGGTTCACTCATGGATATCAAACAGCTCTGGCTCAACGTCCAAGACCTTTGGGGCGCCCTCGATGAACACCCGGTCCTGCATTCCAGCCTCGGCTTGCTGGTGCTGCTGGTGGTGGCATTGCTGGTTGGACGGGTAGCGCGTTACCTCATCCTGCACGCAGTCAAATTGCTTGGCCGGCAACCGGCCCTGCACTGGCTGAACGATCTGCGACATAACAAAGTCTTCCATCGGCTGGCGCAAATGACGCCGTCCCTGGTGATCCAGTTCGGCCTGTACCTGGTACCTGACCTGAGCAAGACCGCCATTCTGTTTATCGGCAATGTGGCTCTGGCGATCACCATTCTGTTTATGGTGCTGGCCATGAGTGCCCTGCTCAATGCGCTGCTGGATATCTACGCACGCACCGAACACGCACGCACCCGCTCGATCAAGGGTTATGTGCAGTTGGCAAAAATGGTGTTGTTCGTGTTTGGCGCAATCATCATCGTCGCCACCCTGATCGACCGTTCGCCGCTGCTGCTGCTGTCGGGCCTGGGTGCGATGTCGGCGGTGATTCTGTTGGTGTACAAGGACACGCTGCTGTCGTTCGTCGCCAGTGTGCAATTGACCAGCAACGACATGCTGCGGGTCGGTGACTGGATCGAAATGCCCCAGGTCGGCGCCGACGGCGATGTGGTGGACATCACCCTGCATACGGTCAAGGTGCAGAATTTCGACAAGACCATCGTTTCCATCCCGACCTGGCGCTTGATGTCCGAGTCGTTCAAAAACTGGCGCGGTATGCAGGCCTCCGGCGGGCGGCGCATCAAGCGCAGCCTTTACATCGATGCCAGCGGCGTGCGCTTTTTGCGCGATGACGAAGAAGTGCGCATGACCCAGGTGCACCTGCTCACCGGCTACATCGGTCGCAAACAGGCCGAACTCAAGGCCTGGAACGAGGCCCAGGGCCACAGCGCGCAACTGTCGGCCAACCGCCGGCGCATGACCAACCTCGGCACGTTCCGCGCCTATGCCCTGGCGTATCTGCAAAGCCACCCGGACATCCAGCCGAACATGACCTGCATGGTGCGCCAGATGCAAACCACCGCCCAGGGCGTGCCGCTGGAGATCTACTGCTTTACCCGCACCACCGCGTGGGCGGATTACGAGCGGATCCAGGGGGATATTTTCGATTATCTACTGGCAGTGTTGCCGGAGTTCGGGCTGAGCCTGTATCAGCAGCCAAGCGGTAATGACCTGCGCGCCGGCGTACTGCCGGCGTTGGCCGGGGCCGCGCAACTACCCGCCATCGAAACGGCGTGAAGTGATCCGAACGGGATTACGGCAGTGATGCCGTAATCTCCCGGCGGCAAACCTCAAGCACTTCATCAGCCAAAGCGGAATCATCCGGGCACGCCCGCGATAACATGATTGCGCCAATGGCATGGGCCATCCTGTTGAGCATTTTCGCGCGCACGTCTTGCTGTGGCTCGTCCTGCGTCGTGTTGTACTTTGCCTCCAGGGCTTGCAGCGTGTTTTCCAGCCCGTTGGCGAAAGTCTCCTTAAGCGTGTCCGATTGACGCGCAGCGTCTGCACACAACGCCGCCAACGTGCACCCGCCGCCGCGATGATCGCGGTGCTGCCGGGACAGGTAAACCTCGAAAAACTCCCCCGCCTCCATCTCCACGCTGCTGGCGAGCGACTGCGCCAGGCCATTGGCGGCCGCTTCTGCCATCAAATCCGCCTTGGAGCCGAAGTGCTTGTAGAAGCCGCCCTGGGTAAAACCAGCGGCAGCCATCAGTTCGGCCACACCGACCCCATCGAAACCACGTTCACGAAACAGCGCGGAAGCCGTCGCGACGATATGCGCCCGATTGTTCTGTGATTGCGTCTTGGTGATCTTCATTTCTATGCGCTCCTGCTGCCCTGCGATAGAGGGATCTTACTATGATGTCGATCATAATCAAAACCGTTGACAGCTTTGATTATGATCGACATCATAAAACCTCCCTGCACTCACTGAGCATCACACCATGAGCACTTCCAAGACCGTTCTCATCACTGGCGCCTCGACCGGCATTGGTGCCGCCTACGCCGAACGTTTTGCCCAGCGTGGTCACGACCTGGTTCTGGTCGCCCGCGATACCAAGCGCCTGGAAGCGCTCGCTGCACGTCTGCGTGAAGAGCACGCCATCACGGTTGATATCCTCCCCGCTGACCTGACCCAGATCGCTGACCTGGCAGCGGTCGAAGCACGTCTGCGCGAAGATTCCAGCATCGGTACGCTGGTCAACAATGCCGGTGCCGCACAGTCCGGCAGCTTCATCGAACAGTCCACCGACAGCGTCGCTCAATTGGTCGCGCTCAACACCACCGCGCTGGTACGGCTTGCCAGCGCCATTGCCCCACGCCTGGCGGCAGCCGGCAACGGCGCTATCATCAACATTGGCTCGGTGGTGGGCCTGGCGCCGGAGTTCGGCATGACCGTATATGGCGCGACCAAAGCATTCGTACTGTTCCTGTCCCAGGGCATGAGCCTGGAGTTGGGCGCCAAAGGTGTCTATGTACAAGCCGTGCTACCGGCCGCTACGCGTACCGAGATCTGGGACCGGGCGGGCATTGACATCAACACCCTCACGGACGTGATGGAAGTAGGTGACCTGGTGGATGCGGCGCTGGTCGGTTTCGACCGTCGTGAGCCCGTGACCATCCCGCCCTTGCAGGACGGCGCACGCTGGGATGCCTTGCAGGCAGCCCGACAAGGCTTGCTGTCGCAGATCAAGCAGTCCGAGGTTGCCGAGCGGTACCTGACCCAAGCCTGATCAACCGGTTGCAGGCGCGCTCTATGCGCCTGCCCTTCCTCTCGAAGCGATGAGCGTTGAACCATGAAGGCATTTTCCATCGAACGTTACGGCAAACAGACCGGTCGCATCACCGAAGCGCCAACACCAGTGGTGGGTGAGCATGACGTGCTGGTTCAAGTACATGCCAGCAGCGTCAACGTGCTGGATGCAAAAATCGCCAAGGGCGAATTCAAACTGATTCTGCCGTATGCATTGCCGTTGATACTGGGCAATGACTTGGCCGGTGTGGTGCTCAGTGTGGGGACTGCGGTGCGACGCTTCAAGCCGGGTGACGAAGTGTATGGCCGCCCTCCACAGCAGCGTATCGGCACGTTCGCCGAGCTGATTGCGGTACGCGAGGACGCACTGGCACGCAAACCTGCAAACATCACGATGGAGCAAGCCGCCGCCCTGCCTCTGGTCGCATTGACGGCATGGCAAGTACTGGTTGAAACAGCGAGGCTGAAAAAAGGCCAGAAGGTCTTCATTCATGCCGGTTCCGGCGGAGTCGGCAGTATCGCCATCCAGCTTGCCAAGCATTTGGGCGCATTTGTCGCAACGACGACCAGCACCGCCAATGTCGAGTGGGTCAAGGCACTGGGTGCCGATCTAGTGATCGACTACAAGCAGCAAAACTTCGAAACCCTGCTCAATGATTATGACGTCGTCTTGAACAGTCTCGGTCCGGACGCACTGGCAAAGTCACTCGACATTCTCAAACCGGGCGGTCAACTCATCTCCATCTCCGGGCCACCGACCCAGGCGTTTGCTCGCGAGCAGCAGCTGTCGTGGCTATTGGGCCTGGTCATGGGTGTGTTGAGCAGCGGTATACGCCGCAAAGCGCGCAAACAAGGCGTGCGTTATGACTTCCTCTTCATGCGCGCCAGCGGCGCCCAATTGGATGAACTGACCGCGCTGGTGGAAGCCGGCATTATCAAGCCGGTGATCGACCGCACCTTCCCTTTCGAGTCCACAGCCCAAGCCCTGAGCTATGTCGAACAAGGCCGCGCCAAAGGCAAAGTGGTGATCACGATGACAGCGCCGCCCGCGCCTGGCGTGCGCCGAGCCGACTGATCCACACCGCGCCCAGAATCACCAGGCCGCCCAGGGCCAGTCGGCCCAGCGGCTCATGCTGATTCCAGATCAGCAAGTTCAACAGCAGCCCAACCGGTACATGCAGGTTGTTCATCACCGCCAGGGTACCGCCATTGACCAGACAGGCGCCCTTGTTCCACCAGTACATGCCCAGCGCGGTGCTGACCAAACCAAGGAACACCAGCACGCCCCATTGCAGCGGCGCTTGCGGCAAGAAGTCAGCCTTGCCGAACAGCAGGAACGCCGGCAACACCACCAGCAAGGCGCCCAGGTAGAAATAACCGAAACGCCGGAAGTGCGGTTGGTCACTGGGATAACGCGCCACCAGATGCTTGTACATGACTTGCCCGGCGGCGTAGGTGAAGTTGGCCAATTGCAGCAGCAAGAACCCCATCAGGAAGTGCGGGGTGATCTGATCGAAACGAATCACCGCCGCACCGCCCACCGCCACCAGGGCCGCGACCAGTGCCCAAGGATTGAAGCGCCGATTAAGCGCGTCCTCGATCAGGGTCACATGCAGCGGTGTGAGGATGGTGAACAGCAGCACTTCCGGCACCGTCAGCACGCGAAAGCTCAAGTACAGGCATACGTAGGTCACGCCGAACTGCAATGCACCGATCACCAACATGCCGCGCATGAACGCAGGCTCCACCGAGCGCCAGCGCGTCAGCGGGATAAAGATCAGCCCGGCCAGCACCACGCGCACCAGCACTGCGAAGTAGCTGTCAACGTGACCGGCGAGGTATTCGCCGATCAAGCTGAAGGAAAATGCCTGAATCAGGGTGACAACCAGTAAATAGCCCATGCGCGCCTCGTTTCGAATGGGCGCGACATTAAAGCTTTTCCAGCCTTGAAGAAACTCAAGGCAAAAAAAACCCGACCTCGCTAAAGCGGCAGTCGGGCAGGAGCACTCAGGAGCAACAAGTGCAAAGGGAGGTTCGATACGCGTACTTGAAGGGTTGGCGTGGCGTTATATAAACAACCCGCGATTATCTGGCGATTAACGGATCACGCCACCTGTGCGAGCAGGGCTTTGGCATGGTTGATGCCTTTTTCCTGAAAGTCGCTGCTCAGGTTCACCCCTTCGGCGTGAATGAAGGTCACGTCGTGAATGCCGATAAAGGCCATCACCTGGCGCAGGTAGGGTTCCTGGTGGTCCGAGGTGGCCCCGGTGTGAATGCCGCCACGGGCGGTCAGCACAATGGCACGTTTGCCGGTCAGCAAGCCCTGCGGCCCGGTGGCGGTGTACTTGAACGTTACGCCGGCGCGCAGTACGTGATCCAACCAGGCTTTGAGGGTGCTGGGGATGGCGAAGTTGTACATCGGTGCAGCCATTACCAACACATCGGCGGCGAGCAATTCGTCGGTCAATGCGTTGGAACGCTCCAGGGATACCTGCTCGCTGTCGTTACGCTGATCTTCAGGTTTCATCCAGCCGCCAAGGAGGTTGGCGTCCAGGTGTGGAACCGGGTTGAGTGCCACGTCGCGCACGGTGATCTGATCGGCTGGGTGGGCAGCCCGCCATTGGCTGATGAACTGTTGCGTGAGCTGGCGAGAGATAGAATCCTGCTGGCGCGCACTGCTTTCGATGATCAGAACGTTGGACATGGCTATGTAGGCTCCATCGGTGAATGTTGTAAGTCGATGGAGAAAAGATTAACCAGGGCTCATTCGATAAAAAAGCGCAAAAAACTGCTATAACCCATCTATAAATTTGTTTATAAGCGGAGTACCCCTGTGGAAAGGCTCCGCTATCGCTTTATTTGGGGCTGCAGTCCAAGGCAATGCGCATCTTGATGATGGAGCGGTTGAACTTGACCATGGTGTTGGTGCTTTTGCCTGCTGGCACGCTCACGGTGCGACGGCGCGGCGATTCCGGGCCGTTGGTGAAGATTACCGAACACACAGCATCCTGGGTGCCGTAGTTGTTTAGCTGAATCGAGCTGATGTCTGCGTCCACGTCGGAGGCGGTGTAATCAATGCTGACGCCATCGATCTTTTTCGTCACGTCGATAGGGTAGGCAAATACGCTCATCGGCAGCAGCGCCAGCAATACACAACACAATTTTCTCATTCGGCAGTCTCCAATAAGGACCGCCAGCTTAGGACAAGAGGAGCTCATGTTGAAAGCGCCCCGCGTTACCCTCGATCAATGGCGCACGTTGCAGGCCGTGGTTGACCATGGCGGCTTCGCCCAGGCGGCTGAAGCGCTGCACCGTTCGCAATCCTCGGTGAGCTACACCGTGGCTCGTATGCAGGATCAACTCGGCGTGCCGCTGCTGCGCATCGACGGGCGCAAGGCGGTGCTGACCGAGGCCGGTGAAGTGCTGCTGCGTCGCTCCCGGCAACTGGTGAAGAACGCCAGTCAACTGGAAGACCTTGCCCATCATATGGAACAGGGATGGGAGGCCGAAGTGCGCCTGGTAGTGGATGCGGCCTATCCCAATGCGCGCCTGGTGCGCGCCCTGACTGCGTTTATGCCGCAAAGTCGCGGCTGCCGCGTGCGCTTGCGTGAAGAGGTGTTGTCCGGCGTCGAAGAACTGCTGATCGAAGGCGTAGCCGACCTGGCAATTTGCGGTTTCAGCATCCCCGGTTACCTGGGCACCGAAATGAGCGATGTGGAATTTATCGCCGTGGCCCACCCCGAACATGCGTTGCACTGCATGAATCGCGAGCTGAGTTTCCAGGACCTGGAAAGCCAGATGCAGGTGGTCATCCGCGACTCCGGCCGCCAGCAACCGCGCGACGTGGGTTGGCTGGGCGCCGAACAGCGCTGGACCGTCGGCAGCCTGGCTACCGCCGCCGCCTTCGTGGGCAGCGGCCTGGGCTTTGCCTGGCTGCCGCGGCACATGATCGAGCGCGAACTGGCCGAAGGTGTACTCAAGCAACTGCCCCTGGAACAAGGCGGCAGCCGTCACCCGACGTTCTATCTCTACTCCAACAAAGACAAACCCCTGGGGCCGGCGACGCAGATTCTCGTGGAGCTGCTGCGCACGTTTGACACCGCTCCCCTGGACGCGCCTTTCGCCGCTCCCCGACAAGCCTGAAACGGAGTTCATCCATGGCCTGGTTCGACCACGAAGGCTGCAGCCTGCACTACGAGGAATACGGCCACGGCGCGCCGCTGATCCTGATCCACGGCCTGGGCTCCAGTAGCCAGGATTGGGAGCTGCAAGTGCCGGTACTGGCTCGGCACTATCGCCTGATCGTGGTCGACGTGCGTGGGCATGGCCGCTCCGATAAGCCCCGCGAGCGCTACAGCATCCAGGGCTTCACGTTCGACCTGCTCGCCCTGATCGAGCACCTGGACCTGCCGCCCGCCCACGTTGTGGGTTTATCCATGGGCGGCATGATCGCCTTCCAACTGGCGGTGGACGACCCTGCGCGAGTCAGAAGCCTGTGCATCGTCAACAGCGCGCCCGAAGTCAAGGTGCACAGCGCAAGTGACTATTGGCAGTGGGCCAAACGCTGGACCCTGGCCCGCGTACTCAGCCTGCGCACCATCGGCAACGCCCTGGGCGAACGACTGTTTCCCAAACCTGCCCAGGCCGACCTGCGCCGCAAGATGGCCGAACGCTGGGCAAGCAACGACAAACGTGCTTATCTCGCCAGCTTCGACGCGATTGTGGGCTGGGGCGTGCAGGAACAACTTTCGCGAATTACCTGTCCAACCCTGGTCATCAGCGCCGACCACGACTACACCCCCGTGGCGCAGAAAGAAATCTATGTAAAACTGCTGCCCGATGCGCGACTGGTGGTGATCGAAGATTCCCGCCATGCCACGCCCTTGGATCAACCCGAAGTCTTTAACGCGACCTTGCTCGATTTTCTAAAGACAGTCGAAACCACTACCCAGGATCACTGACCCATGCTGAAAAAAATCGCCTTCTTTGCCGGTTCTGTTTTGTTCGCTGCCAACCTGATGGCGGCCGAACCGGCCAAGGCGCCCCACGTATTGATCTCCACCACCAATGGCGACATTGAAATCGAACTGGACCCGGTCAAGGCGCCGATCAGCACCAAGAACTTCCTCACCTATGTCGACAAGGGTTTCTATACCAACACGATTTTCCACCGCGTGATCCCGGGCTTCATGGTCCAGGGCGGCGGGTTCACCCAGCAGATGTCGCAAAAACCGACTGAAGCACCGATCAAGAACGAAGCCAGCAATGGCCTGCATAACGTGCGCGGCACGCTGTCGATGGCCCGCACCAATGACCCGAACTCGGCCACCAGCCAGTTCTTCATCAACGTAGCCGACAATGCCTTCCTCGACCCGGGCCGCGATGCCGGTTACGCCGTGTTCGCCAAAGTGGTCAAGGGCATGGATGTGGTCGACATCATCGTCAACTCCCAGACCACCACCAAACAAGGCATGCAGAACGTGCCAATCGATCCTGTGTTGATCAAGTCGGCCAAGCGCATCGACTGAGGTCTGCAGGTAGCTTCGCGTGGTGCCCACACGGCACCGCGCGCATTTGAAAGGAGAGCCCGCCCGGCGGGCGTCAAACCCAATGCTCTATCGTCGCTTTGAACAACTGATCGATATTTTCCGCGACGCTCCCAGCGCGGCCCCTCCCGAAAAAGTCCTGCCCTTCTATCTCTATTACCTGCGCCAGGTCTGGCCCTGCTTCGCCGCACTGTTGGTGGTGGGGCTGGTCGGTGCGCTTATCGAAGTGGCGCTGTTCAGCTATCTGAGCCGCATCATCGACCTGGCCCAAGGCACACCACCGGCGAATTTCTTCCAGATCCACAGCGCCGAGCTGATCTGGATGGCCGTGGTCGCCCTGCTGCTGCGCCCGGTTTTCAACGGCCTGCATGACTTGCTGGTGCACCAGACCATCAACCCAGGCATGACCAGCCTGATTCGCTGGCAGAACCACAGCTACGTGCTCAAGCAGAGCCTGAACTTTTTCCAGAACGATTTCGCCGGGCGCATCGCCCAGCGGATCATGCAAACCGGCAACTCCTTGCGTGACTCGGCAGTGGCGACGGCAGAAGCCATCTGGCACGTGTCGATCTATGCCATCAGTGCCCTGGTGCTGTTTGCCGAGGCCGATTGGCGGCTGATGATCCCGCTGATCACCTGGATCATCTGCTACAGCCTGGCCCTGCGTTACTTCGTACCGCGCGTGAAGGAGCGCTCGGTGATTTCCTCGGAGGCGCGCTCCAAATTGATGGGCCGAATTGTCGACGGCTATACCAATATCACCACCTTGAAACTGTTCGCCCATACGCAGAATGAACAGGAATACGCCAAGCAAGCGATCATCGAGCAGACCGAAAAAACCCAACTGGCCGCCCGTGTGCTCACCAGCATGGACACCGTGATCTGTATCTTGAACGGCCTGCTGATTGTGACCACCACCGGCCTGGCCCTGTGGTTGTGGACGCAGTCGCTGATTTCCGTCGGTGCGATTGCCTTGGCCACTGGCTTGGTTATCCGCATCGTCAACATGTCCGGTTGGATCATGTGGGTGGTCAATGGCATCTTCGAAAATATCGGCATCGTGCAGGACGGCCTGAAAACCATCGCCCAACCACTGGCCGTGACCGACCGTGAAAACGCCCCGCGCCTGAAAGTCCCCAATGCCCAAGTGCACTTTGAGCAGGTGGATTTCCACTACGGCAAGAAGAGCGGGATCATTGGCGGCCTCAACCTCAACATCAAGGCCGGGGAAAAGATCGGTTTGATCGGCCCGTCCGGCGCGGGCAAGTCGACCCTGGTCAACCTGCTGCTGCGCCTCTACGACCTGCAAGGCGGCCGCATCCTGATCGACGGCCAGAACATCGCCGAAGTGGCCCAGGAAAGCCTGCGTGCACAGATCGGCATGATCACCCAGGACACATCGCTTCTGCACCGTTCGATCCGTGACAACCTGCTGTATGGCAAGCCCGACGCAACTGAGGAAGAACTCTGGGCTGCGGTGCACAAGGCTCGCGCCGATGAGTTCATCCCGCTGTTGTCGGATTCCGAGGGCCGCACCGGGCTGGACGCCCATGTTGGTGAGCGCGGGGTGAAACTCTCTGGCGGTCAACGTCAACGTATCGCCATCGCCCGCGTGCTGCTCAAGGACGCACCGATCCTGATCATGGACGAAGCCACCTCGGCATTGGACTCGGAAGTGGAAGCGGCAATCCAGGAGAGCCTGGAAACTCTGATGCAGGGCAAGACCGTGATTGCGATCGCCCACCGGTTGTCGACCATCGCACGAATGGACCGCTTGGTAGTGCTGGAGAAAGGCCAGATTGCCGAGAGCGGCAGCCATGCCGAGTTGCTGGCGCAGGGCGGGCTTTATTCGCGGTTATGGCAGCACCAGACCGGCGGATTCGTCGGAATAGACTGATTTCATTGGATAGGTGCCCGGGCAATTCCGAACAATTCTGACAGTTTTCTCTATCGAACTGGTCTTGCGACACAATCCTGCTGTACTGCAATCAGGCCCCAGGAGGGCCCTGATTTAGGCGGCAGGGAAGCTTCACAGACCGTTAATCAGATAGAGCAATCTAAGGAAGTGTTCATGTCACTGTTCAAACGTTCCGTAACGGAAGGGCTGGGTACGTTTTGGCTGGTGTTGGGCGGTTGCGGGAGTGCGGTGCTGGCCGCAGCGTTCCCCAATGTCGGAATCGGCCTGCTCGGCGTGGCCCTGGCCTTCGGGCTCACAGTGCTGACCATGGCGTTTGCCATCGGGCACATCAGCGGCTGTCACCTCAACCCGGCCGTTTCGGTGGGGCTGGTAGTGGGCGGAAGATTTCCGGCCAGAGAGTTGCCGGCCTACATCGTGTCTCAGGTGATCGGTGCCACCATCGCCGCTGCGCTGCTGTACTTTATTGCCAGCGGCAAACCCGGCTTTGAACTGGCGAGTGGCCTGGCCTCCAACGGCTATGGAGAACACTCACCCGGTGGTTACTCGATGGCAGCAGGATTGGTCTGTGAGCTGGTGATGACGGCGATGTTCGTGCTGATCATCCTGGGCGCTACCGACCGCCGTGCCCCCGCGGGCTTTGCCCCCATCGCCATTGGCCTGGGGCTGACGCTGATCCACCTGATCTCGATCCCGGTCACCAACACCTCGGTCAACCCGGCCCGCAGCACGGGGCCCGCGTTGATTGTCGGCGGCTGGGCGCTCGAACAGTTGTGGCTGTTCTGGCTTGCGCCGATCCTGGGCGCGGTGATCGGTGGCATTACGTACCGATGGTTGGGCGCAGAAAAGCCTGCCTGACCAAACCCCTCTAGGAGCGAGCTTGCTCGCGAAAAACGTCAACGATGACGCAGGCTTCCAGATGCAGCCCGCTTCGCCTAAGCGTTCTTCGCGAGCAAGCTCGCTCCTACAAGGTGTTTCACTTGCTGTCAGGTTGCCGATAAGGCAAAGCCGCCCTCGCCTCTTCGGCATACGCCAGAATCCCCACCCGTTCACGTTCAAGAAAGTCGTGCACGGCACTCTTGAGCCCCGGATGGCGCAGGTAGTGCCAGGACCGCGTGATCACCGGCTCAAACCCGCGAATCAATTTGTGCTCGCCCTGGGCCCCCGCATCGAAGCGTTGCAGGCCGTGGGCGATGGCGTAGTCCATGCCCTGGTAGAAACAGGTTTCGAAATGCAGCCGGTCGAACTCCCCCAGGCAGCCCCAGTAGCGGCCGTAGAAGCTGTCGCCACCGATCAAGCTGAACGCCATGGCCACCGGACGCGGGCCTTGCTTGGCCAGCACCACGCGGATCGCCTCGGGCATACGTTCGGCCAACAGGCTGAAAAACGCCCGCGTCAGATAGGGCGCTTGGCGGCGCACCGCATAGGTGTTGGCATAGCAGGCATAAACAAAATCCCATTGGGCCTCGCTCAATTGATGACCTTGCAGCCACTCGAACTCGATGCCCTGCCCGGCCACTTGTTCACGCTCTTTGCGCATCTGCTTGCGCTTGCGTGAACTCAAGGCATCAAGGAAGTCCTGGAAGTCGCGATAGCCACGGTTCTGCCAATGAAACTGGCAGCCCAGGCGTTGCATCCAGTCGGGCTGCCGGGCCAAGGCGTCGTCGGCCAAAGCGTCGGTGAAATTGATATGGGCGCTGGAGAGCCCTTCGATTTCCAGGTAACCCGGCAAACTTTTGAGCAACTCAAAGCCGTCTTCGGCACTGGCGGCCAATAAACGCGGCCCGCTGACCGGACTGAACGGCACGGCTGTCAGCAGCTTCGGGTAGTAATCAATCCCGGCACGCTCGCAGGCGTCGGCCCAGCCATGGTCGAACACGTACTCGCCATAGGAGTGCCACTTGCGGTAACTGGGTAATGCCGCCACCAAACGCGGGCCTTCCCAGTGCAGCAGATGTTCCGGCTGCCAGCCTGTTTGCAGGCCCAGGCTGGCGCTGTCTTCCAGCGCGCTCAAAAACCCATGCCGCACAAAAGGCTGGGCCTGCGGCACCAGGGCATCCCAAGTGTGAGCAGCGATTGCGGACAGGCTGTCCAGGCGTTGCAGTGGCATCGACATCCTCATTGTTTCGCGGCATGAAAGCCTGGGCAGTATCGCTTATCGCAGCCTGGCGTACATCTGCAAAACGCGCCGACAGACCGCGCAAGCGTTAGTTCCTTCCCGTTACAAGCTGTCATCTACATGAAATCACTTAGCCACTACTCCGTCATAAACGGCCGCGATACTGACGCCAGTTTTTAGAGCGTCCGGATCTACCGGGCGACATTTTTTCCGTCCGTCATGGGTCGGTTGTGTCCTGGATGGTTTGCCATCCCTCCTCACTTTCGGAGATTGATATGCGTCTTGCTTCCACTAAAACTGCGGCGCTCCTGTGTGGCGGCCTGTTGCTGGCCCTGAGCGTACCGGCCAGCGCTGCAGTCGACGCTAAATTGCTCGACATGCTCAAGGCCAACGGCCAGATCACCGCGTCGCAGTACACAGAACTGCAAGCGGAACTGGCCAAGGACCAGAAAGAACAGCAGATCGCACGCCAAGCTCAGCAAGAGACCAACGAGCAGATCGCAGCCACTGCGAAAAAAACCAACGAGCTGAGCAGCTTCGACCAAAAGCTGGCCTGGGCCGCCAAGACTCAATTCAAGGGTGATGTACGCTTCCGCCAGGAAACCATCAAGATTGATGGCGAACCCAACAACGGTGGGCGTGACAAAGACCGTCAACGTATCCGCGCCCGCCTGGGTGCCTACACCGAAATCAACCCGCAGGTGGACACCGGTATCCGTATCGCCACCGGCGGTGGTGACGATGCGCGTTCTACCAACCAGGATCAGGACGGCTACTTCGATAAAAAATCGATCTGGCTGGACCTCGGTTACATCGACTACCACCCGGACCAGATCAAGAACCTGCACGTGATCGGCGGCAAGATGCTTCAGCCTTGGGTAAACATGGGCGACGTGATCTGGGATAGCGATATCAACCCTGAAGGCCTGGCCGTCACCTACAAATACCCACTGGGCAGCAGCGCCGAACTGTTCGGCAGCCTGGGTAACTACAACCTCAAGGACAACGTCGACGGCGACGGCGTGCAGTTCCGCCACGACCTGCGCCTGACGTCCGGCCAGTTGGGTACGCGTTTCTCGGTCACCGACAACCTGAAAATGACCCTGGGCGGCAGCGTCTACGCCTACAAAAATGACGAGGACAGCCGCTGCACAACCACCACCACGCCTTGCGCGTTGGCGGTCAACGGCAACTCGGCCAACAACGAGTTCCGCCTGTATGAAGGTTTTGCCCAGGCAGACATCGGCGGCCTGGCAGTGCCACTGTCGTTCTACGGCCAATACGTGAAAAACAACGATGCCGTGACCGACCAGGACACCGCGTGGTTGCTGGGTGCCAAGTCCAAGGTGTTCGGTTTCAACCTGGACTACAACTACCGCGATGTTCAGCGTAATGCCGTCGTAGGCGCGTTCACCGATTCGGACTTCGCCAACGGTACCACCGGTTCGCGCGGCCACAAGATGAAGGTCAGCTACGACATCGACAAGAACTTCGCCCTGGGCGCCACCTACTTCCTGACCAAGGCGGACTACGCCAGCCGTACCCAGCGGGATGCCAACACCAACACCCTGCAGCTGGATGCTGAAGCCAAGTTCTAACCGTTACTGTAGGAGCGAGCTTGCTGTGTCAAGCTCGCTCCTACATATCCTTACGGCGCTCGGCTGCCATCTGTTCAGCCAGCGCATCAGCACCGTCCACCGGCTCCTGCGGCATACGCTTGAGCGTCGCCTGCAACAGGCGCATCTGCCGGATAAACCGTCGGCAGTTCGGGCAGAACATCAAGTGATGACGCACCATCAGACGTTCACGGAAGGTCAATTGACCATCCAGATAGTCACTGGAGCGCGCTACTTGCTCTTTACAGGTCAACATTCGCCCGTCTCCTCAAAATGCTCCACCGTAGCAAAGACTTTAAGCCGTGCTCGATGCAGGAGCACACGAACGTTGGAGAGCGAAAGGCTCAGAAGATTACAGATTTCCTCCAGTTCCAGACCCTGGCGTTCACGCAACACCAGCACGCTGCTTTGCAGTTCGGACAAACTCAGAATCGTATGCTCCAGGCATTTGCGCAGTTCATCTTCGGTCAGCAGCGCTTCAGGGGTGTCCTGGTGCCAGGCATACGGGGCGACAGCCCAATGGCCATCATCCGGGCTGAAGCGATCATCACCAATGGTGCCGTGGGGCGAAGGCAAATCGTCGAGCAGCACTTCCCGACGATTCTGTTTGTAACGTCCCTTGGCGGCGTTGGCGGTAATGGTCAATAACCATGTCTTGAGGCTCGATCGCCCTTCGAATTTGGCCAGGTTGCGTACGACCGAAACCCAGGCGTCTTGCACGATTTCGTCGGCGTGGCGCTGACCGACGATGGCGTAGGCCACCGCCCGCATTGCGCTCTGGTAAGTGGTGACCAATTCCTTGTAGGCCCGCTGCTCACCCTTGAGCAGGCGTTCAAGCAGGTGCGCGTCGTCCGCTGCTGCCATTCAAACCTCTATTTAAAAGTGCACACCCGGTCCTGTGGGAGCTGGCTTGCCTGCGATGCAGACACCTCGGTGTATCAGTCACACCACAGTGATGCCATCGCAGGCAAGCCAGCTCCCACACAATCAGCGTTTGCGCAGGATCACACTGCCAATCGAATACCCGGCGCCAAAGGAGCTGAGTACGGCAACCGAGCCCTTGGGCAGGTCATCCTGGTAAGTGTGAAACGCAATCACCGAGCCGGCCGAGCTGGTATTGGCGTAAGTATCGAGGATCACGGGCGCTTCTTCCACCGACGCGTCGCGCCCCAGCAGCTTTTTCACGATCAGGTGGTTCATGCTCAGGTTGGCCTGGTGCAGCCAGAAGCGCTTCACATCGGTCACACTCAACTGATTTTCCGCCAGGTGCGCGCCGATCAATTCGGCCACCATCGGGCAGACATCGCGAAACACCTTGCGGCCTTCCTGCACGAACAGCTTGTCGGGGGCACCGACACCTTCTTCCGCCGTGCGGTTGAGGAAGCCGAAATTGTTGCGGATGTTGTTGGAGAACTTGGTCAGCAGCTTTGTACTCACCACATCGAACTGGTGCTCGGACGTCGCCAGGTCAGCGCGTTCCAGGATGACCGCAGTGGCGGCGTCACCGAAGATGAAGTGGCTGTCGCGATCGCGGAAGTTCAGGTGGCCGGTGCAGACTTCCGGGTTGACCATCAGGATCGCCCGGGCCTGGCCCAACTGGATGCTGTTGGCCGCGTTCTGGATGCCGAAGGTGGCCGAAGAACACGCCACGTTCATGTCAAAACCGAAGCCCTGGATACCCAAGGCTTCCTGGACTTCAATGGCAATCGCCGGGTAGGCACGTTGCAGGTTGGAACAGGCAACGATCACGCCATCAATGTCGGCGGCGGTCTTGCCGGCGCGTTGCAGGGCTTGTTCGGCGGCACCGACCGCCATCTGGCAGAGCACCGACCATTCGTCGTTGCTACGCTCGGGCAGGCGTGGCGCCATGCGCTGCGGATCGAGGATGCCGTCCTTGTCCATCACAAAACGGCTCTTGATGCCGGATGCCTTTTCGATGAATGCCGCGCTCGACTCCGTCAGCGCCTGCACCTCGCCACGCTCGATGGCGGCGGCGTTGTCTGCGTTGAACTGTTGCACATAGGCATTGAAAGACTGCACCAGCTCTTCGTTGGAGATGCTGTTGGCCGGGGTGTACAGGCCAGTGCCGCTGATGACGACGTTATGCACGGTCGTTCCTCTAAATCTGTCAGGCAGAAGATATTGGTACCGTCGTACCAAACTTAAAGTCGTTTGATTCCGTCCAGCGGGCCTCAAACTGGCGACGCTTTATTCAATCTTGTAACCGCGAAGTTTGCCACAACCCTGGAGATTTGGCGCTATAGGCCACACAAACCCCAATTGTGGGAGGGGCAAGCCTAATGCCTGTAGGAGCGAGCTTGCTCGCGAAAAACCCACAGGCATCGCGTTTACTCAGGAAACACGCGTTATCGTTGACGTTTTTTCGCGAGCAAGCTCGCTCCTACAGTTGGGTTTGTTCAGCTTCGGAATCAGGGCTCTACCTGGCTCCACTGCTTGCTCAAGCGTTTATCGGAAATCGGTACCTTGGTGCCCAACTGCTGGGCAAACAACGACACCCGGTATTCCTCCAGCCACCAGCGGTACAACTCCAACTGTGGGTCACGCTTGCCTTCCTGGGCGTGTTTGTTCAAGCGGTTCTGGTATTGCGCCCACAGGCCGCCCAATTCGCTACTCCACACGCGGTCCTTTTGCACCTGGCTCGGCAGCTTTTCCAGGCGCAGCTCAATAGCCTTGAGATAGCGCGGCAGCTCCTTGAACCATTGCGCCGGGGTTTCGCGCACAAAACCTGGGTATACCAGGTTGCTCAGTTGCTGCTTGATATCATTCAAGGCCACCGCCTGGGCCAGGTCGATCTTGCCTTTGAAGCGCTTTTGCAGGCCGTGCCAGAGTTTCAGCACCTCCAGGGTCAGGCATGCCAGGCGCTCGGCGTGTTCGGTCCAACCGCCACGCTTGCGCTCGGCCAGGGCAGCCAGGCCCGCGCCATCACGCGGCAGGCTTTCTTCGCCCTCAAGTACACAGGTGTCGAGGCTGGCCAGCAGAATGTCTTCCACCAACGCGTCGATACGCCCCAGTTCGCGGTACATCAAGCCCAGCTCGGTCAGGCCCGGCAATTTGCCGCGCAGGAATTTCGCCGGTTCCGCCAGTTGTTGCATCAGCAGGCGCTGCAACGCGCGGCGATGCTGGAACTCGGCTTCGGCGGCGGTGGAGAAACGCCCTTCCTTGACCGTGCCGTTCTCTTCCACCAGCGCCGGGTACACCGTCATCGACAGGCCGGCGATGTTTTGCTGGGTCTTTTCAGCCACCGCCGCGAACACCTTGGCTTCTACCGGCTGTTGGCTTTTCGCGGTTTGCGGTACGGCCAACGCGGCCTGGCTGGCCTCTGCAAAACGTGCGGTCAGTTCGGCCAGGTCGCGGCCTTCGCCAAGGAACTTGCCTTGGCCGTCGACCACTTCCAGGTTCATCTTCAGGTGGCTTTCTACCTGCTGCGCCGCTTCGGCCCAGGCTTCATCGCTGACCCGCGCACCGGTCATGCGCAGCAACTCGCGCCCCAGCGCCTGGGGCAGCGAGCCCTGGCCGAATTCGATGCGTTGCAGCGCCGCCTTGACGAAGTCCGGCACCGGCACGAAGTTCTTGCGCAATGCCTTGGGCAGGTTGCGTACCAACGCGATGCATTTGGCTTCGATCACGCCCGGCACCAGCCACTCCAGGCGCTCGGCCGGCAACGCCGGCAGCAACGGCGCAGGTACACGCAGGGTGACGCCATCGCGAGGGTGGTTGGGTTCGAAGTGGTAGCTCAAGGCCAACGCCAGGTCACCCAGGTGCAATGTGTCCGGATAATGCGCAGCGGTAACCTCACTGGCCTCGCGGGCCAGCACATCTTCTTCGCGCATGATCAGCAGTTGCGGGTCTTTCTGGCTGTTGACCTTGTACCAGCTGTCGAACGTAGCGGTCTGGTGAATCTCCGCTGGCAGGCGCGCATCGTAGAAGGCGTAGAGGGTTTCTTCGTCGGCGAGGATGTCGCGACGGCGCGCCTTGGCCTCCAGTTCGTCGAGTTGCTCCAGCAGGCGCTGGTTGGCCGCCAGGCACTTGGCCCGGGACTGAATCTCGCCGCGCACCAGGCCCTCACGAATAAACAACTCGCGGGACACCACCGGGTCAATCGGCCCGTAATGCACCGGCCGACGCCCGACCACGATCAGCCCGAACAGGGTGATCTGCTCAAACGCCACCACCTGGCCGCGCTTCTTCTCCCAATGGGGCTCGAAGTGGTTTTTCTTGATCAGGTGCCCGGCCAGCGGCTCGATCCAGTCGGCATCGATCTTCGCCACCATGCGCGCATAGAGCTTGGTGGTTTCCACCAGCTCGGCAGTCATCAGCCATTGCGGGCGCTTCTTGCCGATACCGGACGAGGGGTGGATCCAGAAACGCCGCTGCCGCGCACCGAGGTAATCGCCGTCTTCGGTCTTCTGGCCGATCTGGCTGAGCAGGCCGGACAGCACCGCCTTGTGCAGTTTGGGGAAGTCCGCAGGCTCTTTATTGATGTTCAGCTGCATGTCGCGGCAGATCAGGCTCAACTGGCGATGGGAGTCGCGCCACTCGCGCAGGCGCAGGTAGTTGAGGAAGTTCTTGCGACACCAGTTGCGCAGCGGGCTGGCGGTCAGTTCCTGGCGCTGCTCTTCAAAGCCACGCCACAGGTTGACCAGCCCGGCGAAGTCCGAATCCGGATCTTTCCACTGAGCGTGGGCCTGGTCGGCGGCTTGTTGACGCTCCGGTGGCCGCTCGCGCGGGTCCTGGATAGACATGGCGCTGGCCACGATCAACACTTCCTGCAAGCTGCCCAGCTTGGCCGCTTCGAGCAACATGCGGCCCATGCGCGGGTCCACCGGCAAGCGTGCAAGCTGGCGGCCCAACGGCGTGAGTTGGCTGTTACGGTCCACCGCCGAGAGTTCCTGCAGCAGGTTGAAACCGTCGCTGATCGCCTTGCCATCCGGCGGTTCGATAAACGGGAAATCGGTGATTTCGCCCAGGCGCAGGTGCAGCATCTGCAGGATCACGGCGGCGAGGTTGGTGCGCAGGATTTCCGGGTCGGTGAATTCCGGGCGCCCGATAAAATCTTCTTCGCTGTACAGGCGCACGCAAATGCCCGGCTCAACCCGGCCGCAACGGCCTTTACGCTGGTTGGCGCTGGCCTGGGAGATCGCCTCGATCGGCAGGCGCTGCACCTTGGCGCGGTAGCTGTAGCGGCTGATGCGCGCCGTGCCGCTGTCGATCACATAGCGAATGCCCGGCACCGTCAGCGAGGTTTCCGCAACGTTGGTCGCCAGTACCACGCGCCGGCCTGGGTGGGATTGGAAAATGCGCTGTTGCTCGGCCGGTGACAGCCGTGCGTACAACGGCAAAATCTCGGTGTGCTTGAGCTGGGCCTTGCGCAGCATGTCGGCGGCATCACGAATCTCGCGCTCTCCGGGCAGAAACACCAGCACATCGCCGGGGCTGCGTCGCTCGCTGCGCTCATAGGCGGCGATTTCATCGAGGGTGGCGAGGATCGCCTGGTCGACGGTCAAGTCATCCTCGACGCGGTTGCCCTCTTCGTCCTGTTCCAGGGTCAGTGGGCGATACCAGGTGTCCACCGGGAAGGTACGGCCCGAGACCTCGACAATCGGCGCATCGTCGAAGTGCTTGGAAAAGCGCTCCAGGTCGATGGTCGCCGAGGTGATGATGACTTTCAGGTCAGGGCGACGCGGCAGCAGGGTCTTGAGGTAGCCGAGCAGGAAGTCGATGTTAAGGCTGCGCTCGTGGGCTTCGTCGACGATGATCGTGTCGTAGCGTTCCAGATAACGGTCGTTCTGGGTTTCGGCCAGCAGGATGCCGTCGGTCATCAGCTTGATCAGGGTGTTGGAATCACTCTGGTCTTCGAAGCGCACCTGATAGCCGACCAAGGCGCCCAATGGCGTGGCCAGCTCTTCAGCGACACGGCTGGCGACACTGCGTGCTGCGATCCGGCGCGGCTGGGTGTGGCCGATCAGGCCGTACTGGCCGCGGCCGATTTCCAGGCAGATTTTCGGCAACTGGGTGGTCTTGCCCGAGCCGGTCTCGCCGGCAATGATCAACACCTGGTGTTTGAGCAGCGCGTCCTTGATCTCATCGCGCTTGGCGGCAATCGGCAGGCTGTCGTCGTAGCGAATCACCGGCAGGCTGGCGCGCCGCGCCGTGACCTGGGCACAGGATGCCTGCATCCGCGCCACCCACTGCGCCAGCTTGTCCTCATCGGGTTTCTTGCGCAGCTCAAGCAACTGCCGGCGCAAGCGGTGGCGGTCGGCGAGCATGGCGTGATCGAGGGTTTTGAGCAGTTGGTCGATGGTGGGTGCTTGGTCAGTCATCAGCTACTTCGACGGTCATCTATGTTATGCGCGGCCGGCAAGTGTGGCAGAAAAGCGACTCATCTGGCAGGTCAAACATGTGGGAGCAAGCCCTCCCACAAGAGAAAGCCTTACAGCGGGTCTTTTCGGCGATAGGGGAATACGTCGATAACCTTACCGGCGCGAATCGCGTCCTGCAGGCCCTTCCAGTAATCGGCGTTGTACAGCTCGCCATGCAGCTCATCGAACAACCTGCGTTGCCCGGCGTCGGCAAACAGGAACGGCGGGAACTCTTCGGGGAACACATCCAGCGGGCCGATGGAGTACCAGGGCTCTGAGGCCATTTCGTCCTCGGGGGTGCGTGGCGCAGGAATATGGCGGAAGTTGGCTTCGGTCAGAAAGCAGATTTCATCGTAGTCGTAGAACACCACGCGGCCATGACGGGTGACGCCGAAGTTTTTCAGCAGCATGTCGCCAGGGAAGATATTCGCCGCCGCCAGTTGCTTGATTGCCAGGCCGTAGTCTTCCAGGGCTTCGCGCACCTGGGCGGGGTTGGCGTTGTCGAGGTAGAGGTTGAGCGGGGTCATGCGCCGCTCGGTCCAGCAGTGGCGGATCAGCACGCTGTCGCCTTCCACTTCGACCGTGCCGGCCGCGACTTCCAGCAACTCGGCCAGGCACTCGGGCTCGAACTTGCTCAAGGGGAAACGAAAGTCGGCGAATTCCTGGGTGTCAGCCATGCGTCCTACCCGGTCGACACTCTTAACCAGCCGGTACTTCTCGATCACCGTGGCGCGGTTGACGTTTTTCGACGGTGAAAAACGGTCCTTGATGATCTTGAACACGGTGTTGAATCCCGGCAGCGTGAACACGCTCATGACCATGCCGCGCACGCCGGGGGCCATGATGAACTGGTCGTCGGTGGTGGCCAGGTGGTTGATGAGTGCGCGGTAGAATTCGGACTTGCCGTGCTTGTAGAAACCAATGGAGGTGTACAGCTCGGCAATGTGCTTGCCCGGCAGGATGCGCTTGAGAAAACCGATGAATTCGGCAGGCACCGGTACGTCGACCATGAAATAGGAGCGGGTGAACGAAAAGATGATCGACACGTCGGCTTCGTCGGTGATCAACGCATCGATCTGGATGCCGCGCCCTTCGCGGTGCAGCAACGGGATGACCAACGGCCACTGTTCGTCGCGGGTATAAATGCGCCCCACGAGATAGGCGCCTTTGTTGCGGTAGAGCACGGAGGAAAACAGCTCGACCTTGAGATCCGGGTCCTTGCACACCCAATCCGGCAGGTTTTCCCGCAGCTGGGCTTCGAGGCGACGCAGGTCGGCAGGAAGGTCGGCGTAAGGCTCGCTGAAGCTGTAGTCAGAGAAAATCTGCGCCAGCATGTCTGATATTTTACCGGCCGGCGTGTAGACCCGGGTTTGCGCCGCCCGCGCCCGGCGCAGGCTCGGCCGGGTGGTGTGGATGAACATGCAGCCGTCGCTGATCAGGTCATGGCTGAACAGGCCGCAGAAGATCGAGTTGTACCAGGTCTCGGACAACTCATCGTCAAAGCGCAGGTCGATCAGGCCGATATACGCGCTTTTCACCAGGGGCCACAGCTCGATGTCCTGCAGCGCACCCGCTTCGAAACCGGCGCGCAGGCGGGCAGTGACCTCGGCAACTTTCTCTTCATACAGGTTGATGCGTGCCGCAGACGCCGCCTGCCCTTGCTGCCACTGGGCCTTCTCGAAACGCTCGCGGGCCCCATCGGTGATCTGGTGAAAGTGCTCACGGTAATCGTCGAAACCGTCGAGGATCATCCGGGCGATAGCGAGGGCGGGCTGCGACATGCGGGAAACCTCGAACGGGTAGCGGGAAGCTCAGAGCTTAGCCAGTGAACGCTGGCAGGAGAAGGAGGATTTTTAAGGGGCCGTCGTAGTTAGCGATTGTGTCGGCCTGAGCACTGGGCAACACTCCCCGCCTGATTGGCGTAGGAGTTTTCCGTGAGACCTGTTGACACCCTCTACTTGCTGGGACTGGCTGCCATCTGGGGCGCGAGTTTCCTGTTCATGCGCATCATTGCGCCGGAAATCGGCACAGTGCCGACTGCGTTTTTCCGCGTGTCGATTGCCGCCGCCGGGTTGCTGGTGATCCTGGCGATGCTGCGCGTGAGCTGGGATTTCCAGGGCAAGTTCAAGACCGTTTTGCTGTTGGGGGTGATCAACTCCGGAATTCCGGCGACCATGTATTCAGTGGCAGCGCAGGTACTGCCGGCGGGTTATTCGGCGATTTTCAACGCCACCACGCCGCTGATGGGCGTGCTGATTGGCGGGTTGTTTTTCAGCGAGCGCCTGACACCGTCAAAAATAGCGGGGGTTGCCTTGGGGCTGTTTGGCGTCGCCGTGCTCACGCGCGCGGGGCCGGTGGCCTTTGATCTGCAATTGTTGATGGGCGCGCTGGCGTGCCTGCTGGCAACCACCTGCTACGGTTTTGCCGGTTTCCTGGCACGACGCTGGCTGGATCAGCGCGGCGGGTTGGACAGTCGTCTGTCAGCCTTGGGCAGTATGCTCGGCGCTACCTTGTTTCTCTTGCCGCTCTTTGCCTACAGCGCCATCAGCCATCCACCGGCAAGCTGGGGCGGCTGGCAGGTGTGGGCGTCGCTGCTGGGCCTGGGGCTGGTGTGTACGGCGTTCGCCTACATTTTGTACTTCCGCCTGCTGTCATCCATTGGCCCGGTCAAGTCGATGACCGTGACCTTTATGATTCCGCCGTTCGGCGTGCTGTGGGGGGCGTTGCTGTTGGATGAGCCGCTGTCCATGGCTCACCTGTATGGCGGGGTGCTGATTGCCGGAGCGTTGTGGTTGGTGCTGCGCCCGCAAAAACTATAGGAGCGCGCCCTTGCTCCTGGGGGTGCTTCGCCCCCCAACGCAAGCAAGCTTGCTCGCCACAGCAAGCTTGCTCCTACAGGGATAGGTTTTAGTTTTTACGGAATACAAACACCAAACCGACGATGATCAACGCCATGCCCAACAGGCTCAACAGCGCCAGGCGGTTGCCGAAGATCAGGTAGTCCATCACCGCGGTCACCGCCGGCACCAGGTAGAACAGGCTGGTGACATTCACTAGGTTGCCCCGGGCAATCAGGCGATACAGCAACAGCGTCGCCAGCACTGACACCACCAGCCCCATCCACAACACTGGCAGGTAAAAGCCCGCGCTGTGTTCAAAGTGGAACGGCTGGAAGGGCACGAACACCGCGCACAACAACAGCCCGGCCAGGTATTGCAGCGGCAATGTGCCCAAGGGGTTGTCGGTGATGCGCTTTTGCATGATCGAGCCAAACGTCATGCTCGCCAGCGCCAGCAGCCCGAACAGCATCCCGGCCAGGGACATGCCCGCCAGCCCGATGCCCTGGTACACCACCATGATCAACCCGGCCAGGCCCAACCCCAGGCCGAACAGCCGGCGTAACGAGCGCTGACGCTCCATCAGCACCACGGTGAGGATCGGCTGGACCCCCATGATGGTCGCCATCACCCCTGGGGTGACTTTGAGGTCCAGGGCCAGCAGATAGAAAATCTGGTAGGCCCCCAACAACACCATGCCCGTCGCCGCCGCATACAGCATGGGCTTGCCGGGACGTGGCAGCTTCAACTTGAGGATCGGCACCAGCACCACCAACCCCATCAGGGCGATGGCAAAGCGGATCAGCAGAAAGGCAAAGGGCGAAGCATGGGCCAGGCCCAACTTGGAGAAGATCGCCCCGCTGCTCCACAGCAAGACAAACAAGCTCGTCGAGGCCGCCGCGGCCACGGATTGTTTCGAAAGAACAGACATGAGTTACCACCTGTTATCAGGCAAAAAAGCCGACTCAGTAAGAACTGAATTTCAGTAGGTTTTTTTCAGGCAGGCACAGGGCAACAGCAAACAGCTGATCAGCCCGAAATGCCAACGCCCGGCGGTGATACGACTGCGTACACCGGCGTGCTACTGACAGGTGGGGGGTAGTGACTGATCTGCGCAGGCTGCTTTGCGCCGCACGGCACGACCACAGCGTTGACCGCTGAATCGACTACCGCTATGCGCTGGGAAGCTGACATGTGCTGATCTTTTTGAAGGGAGAAAGACGCGACGACTATAACCAGCCGCAAACATACTTTGCAATCCTTTCCCCCTTACCTTGTACGTAGAGGCGTTTTCATGCCCCCGAACCAGACCTCTCGCTATAATGCCGCCCGGTTTTTGTTAAGGATTTCACATGATTGCTCTGCCCTGGCTGTACCTCACACTACTTTGCATTGGCTATGTCACGGCCTTGATCTACGGCCAACTGGGCATACTGGCGGCGGTGTCAGTGGCGCTGTTGCTGGTGGCCGGCTACGCCGTACGCCAGCAACGCACTCCTTGGGCACGCTACCTGGGCCACGGCTTGTTTATCGTCCTGGCCCTGGGGCTGGCGATGCACTGGCTGCCGGGTTTCTACAATGGCCGAGGTATTGCACCCCAGCGTTTTACCCCGGACTCAGTGCCCTTCTCGATGTACCTGAACCAGGACAAACCCCTGATCGGCTTCTGGCTGTTGCTGGCCTGCCCGTGGATTGTGGCGCAACGTTCATTGCGCCTGTCGATCTGCGTCACCGCCCTGGCACTGACCCTGACCGCCATCGCTGCCCTGGGTGGCGCGGCCCTGATGGGGATGATCAGTTGGGCCCCCAAATGGCCGGACCAGGCATGGCTGTGGGTACTCAATAACCTGCTGCTGGTGACGCTGGTGGAAGAAGCGCTGTTTCGTGGCTATGTTCAGGGCGGCCTGAGCCAGCGCTTCAAACACCTGCCCTACGGCGAGAACCTCGCGCTGCTGCTGGCCTCGCTGTTATTCGGCCTGGCGCATTTTGGTGCGGGTTGGCAATGGGTAATGCTGGCGAGTATTGCCGGGGTCGGTTACGGCCTGGCGTATCGCTTTGGCGGGCTCGGCGCAGCGATTGCCACGCACTTTGGCTTGAATCTGCTGCACTTCGGGCTGTTCACCTACCCGATGCTGGCCGGCTGAGCCTTTCTTGCTGCAGGAGCGAGTTGTTGTGGCGAGGGAGCTTGCTCCCTCACCACAGCCAGCCCACTGCTCCCAGGATTGTTGCAAAAATAAGTTAAATAAATGCCCGCCATGGCCGATACCCCCTGAAAGCCTTGCGGATTGAACAATCATGCGTAATAACCAACCCGTTACCCAGCGCGAACGTACCTTCCCCGCTCAGCAACGGTTGATCTCCACCACAGATGCCAAGGGTGTCATTACCTACTGCAACGACGCGTTTGTCGAAATCAGTGGGTTCACCCGCGACGAACTGATCCGTGCCCCACACAACCTGGTGCGCCATCCGGATGTGCCCTCGGCCGTGTTCGCGCACATGTGGTCCACGCTCAAACAAGGCTTGCCATGGATGGGCATTGTCAAGAATCGCTGCAAGACCGGTGACCATTACTGGGTTAACGCCTATGTGACTCCGGTGTTCGACGGCAACCAGGTGATCGGCTACGAATCGGTACGCATCAAGCCCACCGCGGAGCAGATCCGCCGAGCCGAGGCGCTCTATCAACGCATCAACCAGGGCAAGTCGGCCATCCCCCAGCGCGACAAATGGCTGCCGGTGCTACAGGACTGGCTGCCGTTTATCCTGGTCAGCCAACTGAGCTTCATGATCGGCGCCACCCTCACCTCCCAGTGGGGCTTTGCCCTGGCGGCAGCGCTGTCGGTGCCGTTGGGCCTGCTGGGCCTGAGCTGGCAGCAGCGCGGCCTCAAGCGCTTGCTGCGCCTGGCCGAGCAGACCACCTCCGATCCGTTGATCGCGCAGATGTACACCGACAGCCGTGGCGCCCAGGCCCGACTGGAAATGTCGATCCTCAGCCAGGAAGCGCGCCTGAAGACCTGCCTGACCCGTCTGCAGGACACCGCCGAGCACCTCAACGACCAAGCGGCGCAGTCCAACACCCTGGCGCACAGCAGCTCCAGCGGCCTGGAACGTCAGCGCGTGGAAACCGAACAGGTAGCCACCGCCGTCAACCAGATGGCCGCGACCACCCAGGAAGTCGCCAGCCATGTGCAGCGCACCGCCGATGCCACCCAGGAAGCCAACCGCCTGACCGGTCGCGGCCGCGATATCGCCGGGGAAACCCGCGAGGCGATCCAGCGACTGTCGGTGGCCGTGGGCGAGACGGGCGTGACCGTCACCCAATTGGCCAAGGACAGCGATGAAATCGGCGGTGTGGTCGATGTGATCAAAGGCATCGCCGACCAGACCAACCTGCTGGCGCTCAATGCCGCTATCGAAGCCGCGCGTGCCGGTGAGATGGGCCGTGGATTTGCGGTGGTCGCCGATGAAGTGCGCCAACTGGCGCAGCGTACGGCCGAATCCACCGGGCAGATCCATACCCTGATCGCCAAGCTGCAACACACGGCGGCTGCGGCTGTGCAAACCATGGACGCCGGGCATCGCCAGGCTGAAGAGGGTGTAGCGCGGGTGATGGAAGCGGATCAGGCGTTGGTGGGCATCAGTGAGGCGGTGGCCAATATCACCGACATGACCACCCAGATTGCCGCTGCTACCGAAGAGCAAAGCGCCGTGGCCGAGGAGATCAGCCGCAATATCAGCACCATCGCACTGTTGGCGGATCAGACTTCAGAGCAGGCGATGAACTCGGCGCAGTTGAGTGAGGAGTTGACGCATACCGCCAATACCCAGTACTCGCTGGTGGAGCGTTTTAACCGATAAACCGCTATCGCAGGCAAGCCAGCTCCCACACTGGACGGTATTCACCGATAGAAATAGGTGAACCCAGTCCAATGTGGGAGCTGGCTTGCCCCCGATAGGGCCCTAACAGGCCCTGAGAAACTCAGCCACCTGCACCGCCGCCGCCTCCAAGTGCTGCTCATGGCTGAACCCCGAAGCCTTCAACGGCTTCAAGTCATGATCGCCCGCCACCAACCACATCACTTCAATACTCTCTGACAACTCATAATCCTGCACCGCTGCCCGATTGCCCAAGGCATCACGCTCGCCCTGCACAATTAACGTTGGCGTCGTAAGCGCAGCCAAGTGCTCCACCCGGGGTTTCTCTGGCTTGCCCACCGCATAGAACGGATAGCCCAGGCACACCAACCCATCGGCGCCCAGTTCATCGGCCAGTAAACTGGCCATCCGCCCACCCATGGACTTGCCGCCAACAGCCAGTTTCCCAGCGACATGACGTCGCACCTCGCCATACACCTCGCGCCAGCACTCCAGCAGTTTCGGCGCCGGATTCGGCGGGCGCTTGCCGCCATCCATACGGCGCTGGGCCATGTACGGGAACTCGAAGCGCACCACGCTCACGCCATGCCCGGCAAGGCGTGCCGCCATGTCGTTCATGAACGCCGAGTCCATCGGTGCCCCGGCGCCGTGGGCCAGGATCAGCGTGACCGGCTCGCCCGAAGCCGTGCCCGTGGCGACATCCCACAGCCAGCCGCGTTCGCGCACACACTGCGCCCATTGATCCCCGTCAATACTGGCCTTGTGCTCTTTGCCCATGCTTGCCTCGCTTTTTAGTCTGCCTATAACTCCAGCCCAAGTGCCGCACTTGCTTGGGTTGAACCGTGGATGGGGAACCATGAACACTACTTTAAGTACCGCCTATAACTACAAGGTGGTCCGCCAATTCGCCATTATGACGGTGGTGTGGGGCATCGTCGGCATGGGGCTCGGGGTTTTTCTCGCCGCCCAATTGGTTTGGCCTGCGCTCAACTTCGATTTACCCTGGACCAGCTTCGGCCGCCTGCGCCCGTTGCACACCAATGCGGTGATTTTCGCCTTCGGTGGCTGCGCGCTGTTCGCCAGCTCCTTCTACTCGGTACAACGTACCTGCCAGACTCAGCTGTTCGCGCCAAAAGTGGCCGCGTTCTGCTTCTGGGGCTGGCAGCTGGTGATTTTGCTGGCCGCAATCAGCCTGCCGCTGGGCTACACCAGTTCCAAGGAATACGCCGAGCTGGAATGGCCGATCGATATCCTGATCACCATCGTCTGGGTCGCCTATGCCATCGTGTTCTTCGGCACGATCATGAAGCGCAAGACCAAGCACATCTACGTCGGTAACTGGTTCTTCGGTGCGTTCATCATCACCGTGGCCATCCTGCATATCGTCAATAACCTGGAAATCCCGGTCAGCCTGACCAAGTCCTACTCGCTGTACGGCGGTGCGACGGATGCCATGGTGCAGTGGTGGTATGGGCATAACGCGGTAGGCTTTTTCCTCACCGCAGGCTTCCTGGGGATGATGTACTACTTCGTACCCAAGCAGGCCGAGCGTCCGGTGTATTCCTATCGCTTGTCGATCGTGCACTTCTGGGCGCTGATCACCCTGTACATCTGGGCCGGCCCTCACCACTTGCACTACACCGCCTTGCCGGACTGGGCGCAGTCCCTGGGCATGGTGATGTCACTGGTGCTGCTGGCGCCAAGCTGGGGCGGCATGATCAACGGCATGATGACCCTCTCGGGTGCCTGGCATAAGTTGCGCAGCGACCCGATCCTGCGCTTCCTCGTTGTGTCCCTGGCCTTCTACGGCATGTCGACATTCGAAGGTCCGATGATGGCGATCAAGACCGTCAACGCTCTCTCCCACTACACCGACTGGACCATCGGCCACGTACACGCCGGGGCGCTGGGCTGGGTGGCGATGATCTCCATCGGCGCGCTGTACCACATGATCCCGAAAGTCTTCGGTCGCGAGCAGATGTACAGCCTCGGCCTGATCAACGCGCACTTCTGGCTGGCCACCATCGGCACCGTGCTCTACATCGCCTCGATGTGGGTCAACGGCATCGCCCAGGGCCTGATGTGGCGTGCGGTCAACGAAGACGGCACCTTGACCTACTCCTTCGTCGAAACCCTGGTGGCCAGCCACCCTGGCTTCATCGTGCGGCTGGTGGGCGGTGCGATCTTCCTCACCGGCATGTTGCTGATGGCTTACAACACGTGGCGCACCGTGCGTTCGGCGCAGCCAGCTGAAATCAGCGCCGCAGCGCAGATGGCCTGAGGACTCGATGATGAAACACGAAACGATTGAAAAAAACGTCGGCCTGCTGATGCTGCTGATGGTGCTCGCCGTGAGCATCGGCGGCCTGACCCAGATCGTCCCGCTGTTATTCCAGGACGTGACCAACAAGCCGGTGGAAGGCATGAAGCCCTACACCGCGCTGCAGCTGGAGGGCCGCGACATCTACATCCGCGAAGGCTGCGTGCAGTGCCACTCGCAGATGATCCGCCCGTTCCGCGCCGAGACCGAGCGCTACGGTCACTACTCGGTGGCCGGCGAAAGCGTGTGGGACCACCCGTTTCTGTGGGGCTCCAAGCGCACCGGGCCGGACCTGGCCCGCGTCGGCGCGCGCTACTCGGACGACTGGCACCGCGCGCATTTGTACAACCCGCGCAACGTGGTGCCGGAGTCGAAAATGCCGGCCTATCCGTGGTTGGTCACCGCCGCCGTGGACAGCAGCCACACCGAGACCAAATTGAAAGTGATGCGCACCCTCGGCGTGCCGTACACCGACGACGACATCAACGGCGCGGTCGCCAGCCTCAAGGGCAAGACCGAGATGGACGCGCTGGTTTCCTACTTGCAAGTGCTCGGCACTGCCATCAAGAGCAAGAGGTGAGCCATGGGATTTGAATTCGATGCAGGCACCATCCGCGGCCTCGGCACGCTGGTGGTCGCCATCGCCTTTATCGGCCTGTCGCTGTGGGTGTTCAGCCCACGGCGCAAGTCGGAGTTTGACGATGCGACCATGCTGCCGTTTGCCGATGAACCCTCCCCAACCGACGCTCAAGCAGAGCCAGTAACAAGGAGCACTCGGCCATGACTACTTTTTGGAGTACATGGATCTGCGTATTGACCCTCGGCAGCCTGATCGGCCTGACCTGGCTGTTGGTCGGCACCCGCAAGGGCGAAACCAAGGGCAGCGTCGACCAGACCATGGGCCACGCCTTCGACGGTATCGAGGAGTACGACAACCCGCTGCCCCAGTGGTGGTTCATGCTGTTCGCCGGCACGCTGGTATTTGCCGTCGGCTACCTGATTCTCTACCCGGGCCTGGGCAACTGGAAAGGCGTGCTGCCGGGCTATGAAGATGGCTGGACCCAGACCAAGGAATGGGACAAGGAAATGGCCAAGGCCGACGCCAGGTTCGGGCCGATCTTCGCCAAGTTCGCGGCGATGCCCGTGGAAGAAGTCGCCAAGGACCCACAAGCGTTGAAGATGGGCGGTCGCCTGTTCGCCTCCAACTGCGCAGTGTGCCACGGCTCGGATGCCAAGGGCGCCTATGGCTTCCCGAACCTGGCAGACAGCAACTGGCGCTGGGGTGGTTCGGCCGAAGCGATCAAGGCTACCATCATGGCCGGTCGCCACGCGGCCATGCCGGCCTGGGGTGAAGTGCTGGGCGAGGACGGGGTGAAAAACGTCGCCGCCTATGTGCGCCACGACCTGGCCAAGCTGCCCTTGCCGGCGGACAACACCGCTGACCTGGCCGCAGGCCAAGCCGCATTCAGCACCACCTGCGTGGCTTGCCATGGCCCACAAGGCCACGGCGTGGAAGCCATGGGCGCGCCGAACCTGACCGAACCAAGCGGGTTTATCTACGGCACCAGCCTGGCGCAGCTGCAGCAGACCATCCGCCATGGTCGCCAGGGCCAGATGCCGGCCCAGGAAGTGCTGCAGGGTAATGACAAGGTGCATCTGCTGGCGGCGTACGTGTATAGCCTGTCCCATAATGCTGATGGTGCAACGCCAGACAGCCAACCGCAGTAAAAGCTCTACCTGTGGCGAGGGAGCTTGCTCCCGCTGGAGTGCGAAGCGCTCCCAAGATTTTGGGGCCGCTGCGAAGCCCAGCGGGAGCAAGCTCCCTCGCCACAGGCATAAGTCGCGACCAAGTGTCGCACCCTCGCAACACCCAACTTTCCCCCCCTCCCATTCGGGTCTACGCTTGTTCCCACAGTGGAGCAATTCTGGCGTAGGCGACGGTATCCGTTGCGCCCCCTAAAATTCCTGTCCACTTGATCAGCTTTCTATTTCGGATTTAATCCTTACGCCAAACATGGAAAGGGCGCAGAATCTGGCGTGGAACGCATTGATACAGGTCAGCCATTGCGTTGCAATGGCCCCTCGCTTTCTACATACTTGCGACCGATTTTACCTATAAAAAAACCTAAACCGTGGAACCTTAGAATGAGCACAGCAATCAGTCCGACTGCTTATAACTATAAGGTAGTCCGCCAGTTCGCCATCATGACGGTGGTCTGGGGGATCCTTGGCATGGGGCTCGGGGTGTTCATCGCCTCGCAACTGGTCTGGCCGCAATTGAATTTCGACCTGCCCTGGACGACCTTCGGTCGTTTGCGCCCGCTGCACACCAACCTGGTGATCTTCGCCTTCGGTGGCTGTGCACTGTTTGCCACCTCCTACTACGTGGTGCAACGCACCTGCCAGACGCGATTGATCTCGGATAGCCTGGCCGCGTTCACTTTCTGGGGCTGGCAGGCGGTTATCGTCGGCGCCATCATCAGCCTGCCGCTGGGCTACACCACCACCAAGGAATACGCCGAGCTGGAATGGCCGATCGCGATTCTGCTCGCCATCGTCTGGGTGACCTACGCGGTGGTGTTCTTCGGCACCATCGTCAAGCGCAAGACCAAGCACATTTATGTGGGCAACTGGTTCTACGGGGCGTTCATCCTGGTCACGGCGATGCTGCACATCGTCAACCACGCATCCTTGCCGGTCAGCCTGTTCAAGTCCTACTCGGCCTACTCTGGCGCGACGGACGCGATGATTCAATGGTGGTACGGCCACAACGCCGTAGGCTTTTTCCTCACCACCGGCTTCCTGGGGATGATGTATTACTTCGTGCCCAAGCAGGCCGAGCGCCCGATCTACTCCTATCGCCTGTCCATCGTGCACTTCTGGGCGCTGATCACCCTGTACATCTGGGCCGGCCCCCACCACCTGCACTACACCGCCTTGCCGGATTGGGCACAGTCCCTGGGCATGGCGATGTCGATCATCCTGCTGGCACCAAGCTGGGGCGGCATGATCAACGGCATGATGACCCTGTCGGGCGCCTGGCATAAGCTGCGCACCGACCCGATCCTGCGCTTTCTGGTGGTGTCGCTGGCGTTCTACGGCATGTCGACCTTTGAAGGGCCGATGATGGCGATCAAGACCGTCAACTCGCTGTCCCACTACACCGACTGGACCATCGGCCACGTACATGCCGGCGCACTGGGCTGGGTAGCGATGATCTCCATCGGCGCGCTGTACCACATGATCCCCAAACTGTTCGGCCGCACTCAGATGCACAGCGTCGGGCTGATCAATGCGCACTTCTGGCTGGCGACCATCGGCACCGTGCTCTACATCGCTTCGATGTGGGTCAACGGCATCACCCAGGGCCTGATGTGGCGTGCGATCAATGATGACGGCACCCTCACCTACTCCTTCGTCGAAGCGCTGCAAGCCAGCCACCCGGGCTTTATCGTGCGTGCCCTGGGCGGCGCATTCTTTGCCAGCGGCATGTTGTTGATGGCCTACAACGTCTGGCGCACCGTACGTGCCTCTGACCCTGTAGAAGCCGAAGCCGCCGCCAAGATCGCCGTTGTGGGAGCCCACTGATGAAGCATGAAGTAGTCGAGAAGAATATCGGCCTGCTGGCCTTCTTCATGGTCATTGCCGTGAGTATCGGCGGCCTGACCCAGATCGTGCCGCTGTTTTTCCAGGACGTGACCAACAAGCCGGTCGAAGGCATGAAGCCGCGTACCGCCCTTGAACTGGAAGGCCGCGACGTCTACATCGCCAACGGTTGCGTGGGCTGCCATTCGCAGATGATCCGCCCGTTCCGCGCCGAAACCGAACGCTACGGCCACTATTCGGTCGCCGGTGAAAGCGTGTGGGACCACCCGTTCCTGTGGGGTTCCAAGCGCACCGGCCCAGACCTTGCCCGTGTGGGCGGGCGTTACTCCGATGACTGGCAGCGTGCGCACTTGTACAACCCGCGCAACGTGGTGCCGGAGTCGAAAATGCCGGCGTACCCGTTCCTCGTGGAAAACAAGCTCGACGGCAAGGACACCGCGAAGAAGATGGAAGTCTTGCGCACCCTGGGCGTGCCCTACACCGACGAAGACATCGCCGGTGCAGCGGCCGCTGTGAAGGGCAAGACCGAAATGGACGCACTGGTGGCCTACCTGCAGGGCCTTGGCACCATCATCAAAAGCAAACGGTGACCTACATGGATATCGGGATGATTCGTGGCCTGGGCACCGTTGTGGTGATGGTGGCCTTTGTCGGCCTGGCGCTGTGGGTGTTCAGCCCGCGGCGCAAGTCGGAGTTTGACGACGCGACCATGCTGCCCTTTGCAGATGATCCCGAAGCCATCAAGCACGTCGAGCAAGCTTCTAGGAGTAACAAAGAATGACTACGTTCTGGAGTCTGTACGTCACAGTCCTCAGTCTGGGTACCATCTTCGCCCTGACCTGGCTGCTGCTGTCGACCCGCAAGGGCCAGCGCACCGAGCAGACGGACGAGACCGTCGGCCACTCGTTCGATGGCATCGAGGAGTACGACAACCCACTGCCCAAATGGTGGTTCATGCTGTTTGTCGGCACCATCGTCTTCGCCCTCGGCTACCTGGTGCTCTACCCCGGCCTGGGTAACTGGAAGGGCCTGCTGCCGGGCTATAACTACCTGGACAACGACAAGCAAACCGCCTTTGCCAACGGCCAGACCGGCTGGACCGGCGTGCATGAATGGGAAAAGGAAATGGCCAGATCGGAAGCCAAGTTCGGGCCGATCTTCGCCAAATTCGCATCGATGCCCATTGAAGAGGTGGCCAAGGACCCGCAAGCCCTGAAGATGGGCGGCCGCCTGTTTGCCTCCAACTGCTCGGTGTGCCACGGCTCCGACGCCAAGGGCGCCTACGGTTTCCCTAACCTGACCGACGCTGACTGGCGCTGGGGCGGAGAACCCAACACCATCAAGGAGACCATCATGAAAGGCCGCCACGCAGTGATGCCAGGCTGGGCCGAAGTCATCGGCGAGCAAGGCGTGGCTGACGTAGCAGGCTTTGTGGTGACCAACCTCGATGGCCGCAAGCTGCCCGAAGGCGCCAAGGCAGATGTAGCCAACGGCGAGAAACTCTTCGCCGCCAACTGCGTGGCGTGCCACGGCCCGGCCGGTAAAGGCACGCCAGCCATGGGCGCCCCCGACCTGACGCACCCGGGCGCATTCATCTACGGCTCAAGCTTCGCGCAATTGCAACAGACCATTCGTTATGGCCGCCAAGGTCAGATGCCAGCGCAGGAGTTGCTGCAAGGCAATGACAAAGTGCACTTGCTGGCGGCGTATGTGTACAGCCTGTCCCATGGGGATAAGAACCCAGAAGAGCAATAAATCCTCGCACACAAAAAAGCCCCGCCCAGCGAAAACTGGCGGGGCTATTTTGTTTCTGGCTTGCGAGTGACTCGTCGATTGCCGCAACCGCTCTGGTTCATGGGCTTACCGTGGTCACACGCAACGTCAGCGACTTCAAGTCCAGCGGCGTTGCGCTGATCAATCCATGGGGCGAATGACCGTCTTGCGAGCAAAAACCGTCCGTACTTCACAATTCAATTGATCCAGACAAAGTCCCCCAACTGCAACAGATCATTCGCTCTGGTCGCTGAGATTAATACTTAAACATCTTATTAAATTCCCGTCGGCGATTACGCAACGGCGCATGAAAATTATCCAGCCGTTCCAAATCAAACTTATCAATACTGCCATCCGATGAGGGAGCACCTACTTTATCAACACCATGGGCACTACAAAGCTTATTCAAAAGTCCGGGCATTAGAAAAATCATCTTAACCAACTCGACGTTCCTTTCCGACACCTCAGGCTTAAACCCGCAAAGCACTTCAACCAAACTCCCAACCGTAATGCGTCCTGGAGAACCTGGATCTTCAAACACGTTGAAGTTTTGCAGCAGTCGTTCCACCACCTCGCCCTCTATCACCTTCGAGTCATCAGGCACTCGATTGCCAGAAAAGGATGGTTGAACGGCAAAACTACGCAACGTCATCGCGCTCGCGGGTACAGCATGATCTGAAGGTGGCAGCCCCAAGATAGAGCGCAGATTAAAAACCTCGAAATCTGAAGCATTAAAAACATTATCACTTATCATCTAACACCTCGAAAAATAGATAAGACCAGCAAAAAAACCACACACCCATTAGTGAATACCACTTACCAAACAGTTCAATCCGCAGAGCAAAAACATGTAAATGCATGTATACATACTTGGCGACTAGCCACCAGTGAAAACTTCATGCGCAGCAAGTAGTAAACAACCAATCGCACTTGATGCTTGCCTATATATTTACAGCTTATGCCATGGCTATAAAACAGCCGAGCCAGACTGACACGGCAATATAAAAATATTGCCCAACTTGAATCTGCGCTTTTCCGTGACTCACCCTGCTCACGCCACATCAGCGACTTCTGGCCCAGCGGCGCGCCACTGATTGACCCGAAGGACGAATGACCGGCACACCCACCAAAACCGTCCATACTTCACAAGTCAATTGATCCAGGTCACGTACACCATCATTTGATTTCTCCCAACGCGACCAAAGGTCGCACCCTTTGCACAACATCGGGGGCGTATCATTAGGCCACTGCAACACCCCCATTTGACCCTGGCTGGCACGTACTGGCCGAGGCAAATCTCCACCGCCGTGGGATGCAATGATGAGCAACCAGATACCGGTACATGACGTTACCCCGCCTGCCAAAAACGCGAGCAATAGCGTCGACCTCTACGCCTCGCGAGAGAAAATCTATACCCGTGCCTTCACCGGCCTGTTCCGCAATTTGCGCATGCTCGGTGGCGCCGGCCTGTTCCTGCTTTACTTCGGCACCGTGTGGCTGAACTGGGGCGGCCACCAGGCGGTGTGGTGGAACCTGCCGGAGCGTAAGTTCTTCATTTTTGGCGCCACCTTCTGGCCCCAGGATTTCATCCTGCTCTCGGGCATTCTCATTGTTGCGGCCTTTGGCCTGTTCTTTATCACCGTGTACGCCGGACGGGTGTGGTGCGGCTATACCTGCCCGCAAAGCGTGTGGACGTGGATCTTCATGTGGTGCGAAAAGGTCACCGAAGGCGACCGCAACCAGCGCATCAAGCTGGACAAGGCGCCCATGGGCGCCAACAAGTTCCTGCGCAAGTTCAGCAAACACACGCTGTGGCTGTTGATCGGTTTCGCCACCGGCATGACCTTCGTCGGCTACTTTTCGCCGATCCGCGAGCTGGTGTTCGATTTCTTCACCGGCCAGGCCGACGGCTGGTCGTATTTCTGGGTCGGCTTCTTCACCCTCGCCACCTACGGCAACGCCGGCTGGCTGCGCGAGCAGGTGTGTATCTACATGTGCCCTTACGCGCGCTTCCAGAGCGTAATGTTCGACAAAGACACCCTGATCGTTTCCTATGACCCGCGCCGTGGCGAAGTGCGCGGCCCGCGTAAAAAGGGCGTCGACTACAAGGCCCAGGGCCTGGGAGACTGCATCGATTGCACCATGTGCGTGCAGGTGTGCCCGACCGGCATCGATATCCGCGACGGCCTGCAAATCGAGTGCATCGGCTGCGCCGCCTGTATCGATGCCTGCGATAACATCATGGACAAGATGGACTACCCACGCGGCCTGATCAGCTATACCACCGAGCACAATCTGTCCGGTCAGAAGACCCATAAGTTACGCCCACGGCTGATCGGCTATGCGCTGGTGCTGCTGACCATGATCGGCTTGCTGGTCGGCGCATTCTTCATGCGCTCGCTGGTGGGTTTCGATGTCAGCAAGGACCGCGTGCTGTACCGGGAAAACGCCGAAGGGCGAATCGAAAACGTCTACAGCCTGAAGATCATGAACAAGGACCAGCACGACCACACCTACGTGCTCGACGCCGCCGGCCTGCCGGACCTCAAGTTGCAGGGGCGACGCGAAATCAAGGTGGCCGCCGGCGATATCGTCAGTATGCCGGTGGAGTTGTCGAGTGCGCCGGAGCAACTGCCGTCGAGCACCAACGAGGTGACTTTCATCCTCAAAGATGCCGATGACACCAGCGTTCATATTGAAGCCAAGAGCCGATTCATCGGCCCACAAGTTCGTTAAACAGGGAACACAAGAATGCCCGCAACCACTGCTGCAAGCCCTTGGTACAAGCACCTCTGGCCATGGATCATCATCGCGATCCTGGCCTGCTCGGTGACGCTGACCCTGTCCATGGTGACCATCGCGGTCAACAACCCGGACAACCTGGTCAACGACAATTACTACGAGGCCGGCAAAGGCATCAACCGCTCCCTGGACCGTGAACGCCTGGCCCAGACGCTGCAACTGCGTGCCAAGTTGCACCTGGATGAACTGACCGGCGAAGTCGAGTTGCACCTGACCGGCAACAGCGGCCCTGCAACCCTGGAACTGAACCTGATTTCCCCGACCCAGCCGGAGAAGGATCGCAAGATCGTCCTGGCCCGCAGTGATAGCGAGCAGGGCCGCTACATCGGCCAGGTCACCGACAAGGTCGAAGGCCGGCGTTTCGTGGAACTGCTTGGCGTGGAAGGCAGCAACACCTGGAGGATGTTCGAGGAAGAAGAGGTCAGCCACGACAAAGACTTGCTGTTGGGTGACGAACCATTGCAGGGTGCCGAAGACCTGAAAAAATAGCAGCGCCCATGACCAGCCCAATCCCCTGCTACCACTGCGCCCTGCCCGTCCCATCCGGCAGCCGGTTCACCGCCCGGATCCTCGGCGAAAGCCGCGAACTCTGCTGCCCCGGCTGTCAGGCCGTGGCCGAAGCGATTGTGGCCGGTGGGCTGGAAAGCTATTACCAGCACCGCAGCGAAGCCTCGGCCAACCCTGAGGCGCTCCCCGTGCAACTGGTGGATGAGCTGGCGCTGTACGACCGCGCCGATGTGCAAAAACCCTTTGTGCGCCATCAAGGCGACTTGGCCGAAACCACCCTGTTGATGGAAGGCATCAGCTGCGCCGCCTGCGGCTGGTTGATCGAGAAACACCTGCGCAGCCTGCCCGCGGTGGCCGAGGCGCGGCTGAACCTGTCCAACCATCGCTTGCACGTGCGCTGGGCCGATGGGCAACTGCCGTTGAGCCAACTGCTCAGCGAACTGCGCCATATCGGCTACGCCGCCCACCCCTACCAGGCCGACCGCGCCGCCGAACAATTGGCCAGCGAAAATCGCCTGGCCCTGCGTCAACTGGGGGTTGCCGGCTTGCTGTGGTTCCAGGCGATGATGGCAACCATGGCGACCTGGCCGGAATTCAATATCGACCTGAGCCCGGAGTTGCACGTGATCCTGCGCTGGGTTGCGATGTTTCTCACCACCCCCATCGTGTTCTATAGCTGCGCGCCGTTCTTCAAAGGGGCGCTGCGTGACATACGCACGCGACACCTGACCATGGACGTATCGGTATCCCTGGCAATTGGCGGTGCGTACCTGGCGGGCATCTGGACCGCGATCACTGGCGTGGGCGAATTGTATTTCGATGCCGTGGGCATGTTTGCGCTGTTCCTGCTGGCCGGGCGTTACCTTGAGCGCCGCGCCCGGGAGCGCACCGCAGCGGCCACCGCTCAATTGGTCAACCTGTTGCCCGCCTCCTGCTTGCGCCTCCAAGGTGATGGTCAGAGCGAACGCATCCTGCTCAGTGAACTGGCATTGGGTGATCGTGTCCTGGTGCATCCCGGCGCGGTGCTGCCGGCGGATGGCGTGATCCTCGACGGCCAATCCAGCATCGATGAATCCCTGCTGACCGGCGAGTACCTGCCACAGCCGCGGCGGGTCGGCGACAGCGTTACGGCTGGCACGCTGAATGTCGAGGGCGCACTGACGGTCGAGGTGCGCGCCCTGGGCCACGACACGCGTCTGTCCGCCATTGTGCGCCTGCTGGAGCGCGCCCAGGCCGAGAAACCACGCCTGGCGCAAATCGCCGACCGTGCCGCGCAGTGGTTCCTGCTGTGCTCGCTGATCGCCGCCGTGCTGATCGGCCTGCTGTGGTGGGAACTGGACCCGTCACGCGCATTCTGGATTGTGTTGGCGATGCTGGTGGCGACTTGCCCGTGTGCACTGTCCCTGGCCACCCCAACCGCCCTGACCGCTGCCACCGGCACCTTGCACACCCTGGGGTTGCTACTGACCCGCGGCCATGTGCTTGAAGGCCTGAACCAGATCGACACGGTGATTTTCGACAAGACCGGCACCCTCACCGAAGGACGCCTGGCGTTGCGCGCCATCCAGCCCCTGGGCGCGCTGGACAGCGACCAGTGCCTGGGCCTCGCCGCCGCCCTGGAGAACCGCTCGGAACACCCGATTGCTCGTGCCTTTGGGCGTGCGCCACTGGCCGCTGATGAAGTGTTGAGCACCCCTGGCCTGGGCCTGGAGGGTCGGGTGGGGGACCGCCTGTTGCGTATTGGCCAACCGGGTTTTGTCTGCGAACTCAGTGGCTGCGCGATTCCCGCCTCACCGGACGAAGCCGGGCAATGGCTGCTGTTGGGTGACAACAGCGGCGCCCTCGCCTGGTTCGTACTCGACGACCGCCTGCGCAGCGACGCCCCTGCCCTGCTCGCAGCGTGCAAGGCACGCGGCTGGCGTACGCTGCTGCTCTCGGGCGACAGCTCACCGATGGTCGCCAGTGTGGCCCTTGAGTTGGGCATCGACGAAGCCCACGGCGGCCTGCGCCCTGATGACAAGTTGCAGGTGCTGCAAAACCTGCACAGGCAAGGCCGCAAGGTGCTGATGCTGGGCGATGGCGTCAATGATGTGCCGGTGCTGGCCGCCGCCGATATCAGCGTGGCCATGGGCTCGGCCACTGACCTGGCGAAAACCAGCGCCGACGCGGTGCTGTTGTCCAACCGCCTGGATGCCTTGGTGCAGGCCTTCAGCCTGGCGCGGCGCACCCGTCGAGTGATCATTGAGAACCTGCTGTGGGCCGGGCTGTACAATGGCCTTATGCTGCCGTTTGCCGCCCTGGGCTGGATCACCCCAATCTGGGCGGCGATCGGCATGTCCCTCAGCTCATTGACCGTGGTGCTCAACGCCTTGCGCCTGACTCGCCTGCCGAGCGCGCCAGCCACCGGCACCACCTTGATAACCCGCCCGCTGCCGGCCTGAGCCGCGTGGGCATGGAGTGCAGATGCCAGCTCTATACGTGATGATACCGGCGGCGCTGCTGTTAGTGGGTGTGGCGATCTACATCTTCTTCTGGGCCGTGGACAGCGGCCAGTACGAGGATCTCGATGGCCCCGCCCACAGCGTGTTGTTCGACGACCAGGACCCGAACCACCTGGCCGCCATCGACCAAGCCAACAGCCCCGAACAACCGCCCAAAGATCCACCCCATGCTTGAGCTGGCGCCCCTGCTGGTCTCGGCGCTGATCCTCGGCCTGCTGGGCGGCGGCCATTGCCTGGGCATGTGTGGCGGACTGATGGGCGCCCTGACCCTGGCGATCCCCAAGGAGCAACGCAGCCGCCGCTTTCGCCTGCTGCTGGCGTACAACCTGGGGCGCATCCTCAGCTATGCCACGGCCGGCTTGCTGATCGGCCTGGCCGGCTGGGCGGTGGCCAACAGCCCGGCGGCGATGTTCATGCGCGTACTCGCCGGGTTACTGCTGATTTGCATGGGCCTGTACCTGGCCGGTTGGTGGAGCGGCCTGACCCGCATCGAAAGCCTCGGACGCGGCCTGTGGCGGCATATCCAGCCGCTGGCCAACCGGTTGCTGCCGGTGTCGAGCCTGCCGCGCGCCTTGCTGCTGGGCGCGCTGTGGGGCTGGTTGCCGTGCGGGTTGGTCTACAGCACCCTGCTGTGGGCCGCGAGCCAGAGCAATGCGCTGGACAGCGCGTTGCTGATGCTCGCATTCGGCCTCGGCACCTGGCCGGTGCTGCTGGCCACCGGGCTGGCGGCGGAGCGTGTCACCGCGCTCTTGCGTAAACGCAGCGTGCGCATGGCCGGCGGCCTGTTGGTGATCATCTTCGGTATCTGGACCTTGCCGGGCCCGCATCAGCACTGGCTCATGGGTCATTGAAAGCCCCTGTGGCATAGCGCCGCTCCCCGTTGATGCAAATCAACATGCCTTGCCAGCCCTGCCCCTAGACTCGGCCCACTAGCCAATCCGGGGGACCGCCCGCATGCTCGACGCCATTCGTTGGGACACAGATCTGATTCACCGCTACGACTTGGCGGGGCCGCGCTACACGTCCTACCCTACCGCCGTCCAATTGGACAGCCAGGTCGGCACCTTCGACCTGCTCCACGCCCTGCGCGAAAGCCGCAAGGCGGTACGGCCGTTATCGGTGTATGTGCACGTACCGTTCTGCGCCAACATTTGCTACTACTGCGCCTGCAACAAAGTGGTCACCAAGGACCGTGGTCGCGCCCAGGCCTACTTGCAGCGCCTGCAGCAGGAAATCCAGCTGGTGGCCTGCCACCTCGATCCGAAGCAGCCAGTGGAGCAATTGCACTTTGGCGGCGGCACACCGACTTTTCTCAGCCACGATGAACTGCGCCAGGTGATGAATTGCCTGCGCCAGCATTTCAATTTGCTCGATGATGATTCGGGCGACTATGGCATCGAAATCGACCCTCGCGAAGCCGACTGGGCCACCATGGGCCTGCTGCGCGAGCTGGGTTTCAACCGCGTAAGCATCGGCCTGCAAGACCTTGACCCCGAGGTGCAACGAGCGGTCAATCGCCTGCAAAGCCTGGAAGAGACCCGCGCAGTGATCGATGCGGCACGTACCCTGCAATTTCGCTCGATCAATATCGATTTGATCTACGGCTTGCCCAAGCAATCACCGCTGAACTTTGCGCGCACTGTGGAAGAAGTCATCCGCTTGCAGCCGGACCGCTTGTCCGTATTCAACTACGCCCATCTGCCGGAACGTTTCATGCCCCAACGGCGGATCAACACCGACGAGCTGCCCTCGCCGGCCGAAAAACTGCTGATGCTGCAAACCACCATTGAACAACTGACCCAGGCCGGCTACCGCTATATCGGCATGGATCACTTCGCCCTGCCGGACGACGAACTGGCCATCGCCCAGGAGGAAGGCAAGCTGCAGCGCAACTTCCAGGGCTATACCACCCACGGGCATTGCGATCTGATTGGGTTGGGCGTTTCGGCGATCAGCCAGATTGGCGACTTGTATTGCCAGAACAGCAGCGACCTCACCCACTACCAGAACGCCTTGGCGGGCGCACAACTGGCAACCAGCCGTGGTTTGGTCTGCACCACTGACGATCGTCTGCGACGGGAAGTGATCCAGCAGTTGATCTGCAATTTCAGCCTGGGGTTCGAGGCGATCGAACAGGCGTACAACATCGACTTTCGCGGCTACTTCGCCGAGCTATGGCCGCAATTGGAGACGATGGCCACCGATGGCCTGATCGAGTTGGACGCCCGGGGCATTCGTGTGCTGCCGGCCGGGCGCTTGCTGGTGCGTTCAGTGTGCATGGTGTTCGATGCCTATCTGGAGCACCAGAACAGGCAACGATTTTCGCGGGTCATCTAGACGTTCTTACTTCATGGCCAGGCTCGCGGCCTTGACCGCATCACCCGCGCTCATGTCTTTCATCGCCTTGGTCAGGGACGCCTGGGCGCTGGTCAAGCTGGCTTGCAGCGCGCTCAACGCTGACTGCAGCCCGGAGAGCCGGGCACGGGCCTGTTCAGGGCTGAGACTTCTGTCGGCCATTACCGATGCCATCTCAGCCTGTTTCTCGGCAATCTGCTTTTTGATCTCACGAATCATCTTGAGCAGATTCTTGACGTTGTCCGCCAGGCCGCTTTCGTCGATGTCACTGTTTGAGGTTTTTTCCGCCGCGGCAGCTTTCATCGCGGCGCCGGAAATGGTCACCGAAACGGCAGGCTTGGCTTCATCCGCTGTCGGAATCGCGGCAACATCGGAATCGGCAGCTTTCTTGGTTTCGGGCTGTGCCTGGATCTGAGTACGCGAAGCGAGTTGAGTACTGAGGGCTAACATGTTTTGAGTCGCCGTGTTTGTAGTCGATAGCAGTACTATCGGCGGTTTTAGCCAGATCTTTATATACCGACAGGTTTTTTGTACACGCTGGCCTCCATACCCCCCAGTGCGTTACCCTTACGTCTTATGTGTGTTTTCCCACAAGGATTTAAGAAATGTCCGAGCCAGTTAAACTGCGCGCTCACAGCCAGGCCCATTGCAAGGATTGCAGCCTGGCTCCCCTCTGCCTGCCACTTTCGTTGAATCTGGAAGACATGGATGCGCTGGACGACATCGTCAAACGCGGCCGCCCATTGAAAAAAGGCGAATTTTTGTTTCGCCAGGGGGACAAGTTTGATTCCGTCTATGCAGTACGTTCGGGCGCGTTGAAGACATTCAGCCTCAGCGACGGCGGTGAAGAACAAATCACTGGCTTCCACTTGCCCAGCGAGTTGGTCGGGCTGTCGGGGATGGACACCGAGATCCATCCGGTGTCGGCCCAGGCGCTGGAGACCACTTCGGTGTGCGAAATTCCTTTCGAGCGCCTGGATGAATTGGCCCTGCAACTGCCGCAACTGCGCCGCCAGTTGATGCGCGTGATGAGCCGCGAGATTCGTGACGACCAGCAAATGATGCTGCTGCTGTCGAAGAAAACCGCCGACGAGCGCATCGCGACATTCCTGGTCAACCTGTCGGCGCGCTTCCGTGCCCGTGGTTTCTCGGCCAACCAGTTCCGCCTGAGCATGTCGCGTAATGAAATCGGCAATTACCTGGGCCTGGCAGTTGAGACCGTGTCCCGCGTGTTTACCCGCTTCCAGCAGAACCAGTTGATTGCTGCCGAGGGCAAGGAAGTGCATATCCTCGACCCGATCCAGCTTTGCGCATTGGCCGGGGGCTCACTGGAGGTCTGATCCAGACACTGCGGCCGCGCCAATCGGCAAGGCCGCAGGTATACTTCGAGTCCGTTTTCCGCCCAGGACTCTGCGACGATGACCTTCGATTCGTTCGACATCAAATCCCTGATTCGCCCTGTCATCGACTTCCCCAAGCCTGGGGTTATCTTTCGTGACATCACCCCGCTGTTCCAATCACCCCGCGCCCTGCGCCTGGTAGCCGACAGCTTTGCCCAGCGCTATGTCGAAGCCGATTTCACGCATATCGGTGCGATGGATGCCCGCGGTTTCCTGATCGGTTCGATCATCGCCTACCAGCTCAACAAGCCGCTGATCCTGTTTCGCAAGCAAGGCAAGCTGCCCGCGGACGTGCTGGCCGAGGGTTACCAGACCGAGTACGGCGAAGCCTTCCTGGAAGTACACGCCGACAGCCTGTGCGAAGGTGATTCGGTGCTGATATTCGATGACCTGATCGCCACGGGTGGCACCCTGATTGCTGCGGCCAACCTGGTACGGCGCATGGGCGCGCAGATCTTTGAAGCGGCGGCGATTATTGATTTACCGGAATTGGGTGGTTCGCAGCGGTTGGAAGACATGGGGATTCCCACGTTTTGCCTGACGCAGTTTGGGCTGACTGAAAGGTAGTCGTTAGCATGGCCGGCCCCATCGGGAGCAAGCCCCCTCCCACATTTTGACTTGTGAACACAATCAAGAATGTGGGAGGGGGCTTGCTCCCGATGAGGCCCGAAAGAACACCGCAGGTCAAAGCCCCATCTGCTTACTGATGATTTCATTCATCACTTCGCGCGTCCCGCCCCCGATCGACAGAATCCGGTTATCGCGATACAGCCGTTCCACCAGGCTGCCACGCATATACCCCTGCCCCCCTAGTATCTGCACCGCATCATAAGTCACTCGATCAGCGGTATCCGTGGCCAGGTTCTTGGCCATGGAAATCTCCTTGATCACGCTCTTGCCGGCGGCCATCTTCGCCGCCTGACGGTAAGTGAACTCGCGGGACACTTCCACGGCAGTGGCCATTTCCGCCAGGCGGTGCTTGAGCACCTGGAACTTGCCGATGGGTTTACCGAACGCTTCGCGCTGGGCGGCCCACTTGAGGCTTTCTTCCAGGGCCAGTTGCGCGGTCATGTTGGCCATCAGCGCCAGCGCCAGGCGTTCGCTCTGGAAGTTGCCCATGATGCAGGCAAACCCCATGTCTTCAGCGCCGATGAGGTTGCCGACGGGCACGTGGCAGTCGTCGAAAAATAACTCGGCCGTGTCCGACGCCCACCAGCCCATCTTCTTCAGCGGCTGGCCAACGGTGAAACCGGGGGTGTCTTTTTCAATCAGCAACAGGCTGATACCGCCGAAGCCCGGCCCGCCGGTGCGCACCGCCACAGTATAGAAATCCGCCCGAATGCCGCTGGTAATAAAGGTCTTGGCACCGCTCACACGGTAGTGCTCACCGTCACGCACGGCGCGGGTGTGCAGGTTGGCGACATCAGAGCCGCCACTCGGTTCGGTAACCGCCAGGGCGATGATTTTCTCGCCGGCCAGCACCAGGGGCGCTATACGCTCCCGCACGTCAGGCCGGGCCCATTTGACGATGGGCGGCAGGCCGATATCCAGGGAGCCGAGCCCGGCCACCACACCACCGGAACCGCAACGCATCAGTTCTTCGCTGGCGGCGACCTTGGCGAACAGATCGCCTTCGTGGCTTCCACCCAATGCCTCGGGGTAGCCGATCCCAAGAATGCCCGCCGCTCCGGCTTTGAGGTAAAGCTCACGAGGAAAGCTCTCAGCCTCCTCCCAGTGCTCGATCCCCGGCAACATCTCGCGCTCGACAAACCGGCGCACGCTGTCGCGGACCAATTGGTGGCTGGGGTCGAAGTATTCCTGATAGGCAGACATCGGCAAGCTCCATGGCGAGATGGAACGAACTTACCAAGCGCTTGCTTGGTTTTCAAGCCATACACAGTTATCACTGACACCATAAAACTACTGTGGGAGGGGGCTTGCTCCCGATAGCGGTGGATCAGCCAATAACTCTGTCGACTGACACACAGCAATCGGGAGCAAGCCCCCTCCCACATTTGATCCTGCTGCGGATGTTAGAGCGCGATCGGTTTGCGACCGGCGAAAGAGTGCGCCAAGGTACCGCCATCCACCAACTCCAACTCGCCCCCCAACGGCACGCCATGGGCAATCCGAGAAGTGATCAAGCCCTTGTTGGTCAGCAGTTGGGCGATGTAATGCGCCGTGGCTTCACCTTCCACCGTCGGGTTGGTCGCCAGGATCACTTCGCTAAAGGTGCCCTGCTCTTCAATGCGCGCGACCAGTTGCGGGATACCGATGGCTTCCGGCCCCAAACCGTCGAGCGGCGACAGGTGGCCCTTGAGCACAAAGTAGCGGCCGCGATAACCGGTCTGCTCCACTGCATACACATCCATCGGCCCCTCCACCACGCAGAGCAACGTGTCGTCGCGACGGGGGTCGGCGCATTGCGGGCAAAGTTCTTCTTCGGTGAGGGTGCGGCACTGACGGCAGTGGCCCACGCCTTCCATGGCCTGGCTCAGAGCCTGGGCCAGGCGGGTGCCGCCACTGCGATCACGCTCCAGCAGTTGCAGCGCCATGCGCTGGGCAGTTTTCTGGCCAACACCTGGCAAGGTGCGCAGGGCGTCGATCAGTTGGCGAATCAGGGGGCTGAAGCTCATGGGCGAAAGGTCCGACAAAACAACGAGACGCGGTTTATACCCGCGCCCCGGATTAGCGTCAAATACTCAATCTTGCGCGACGCGCACCACCAACTTGCCGAAGTTGCGTCCCTCCAGCAAGCCGATAAAGGCTTCAGGCGCTTGCTCCAGGCCATCGACCACATCCTCGCGGAACTTGATCTTGCCATCGCGCACCCACGGCGCCATGGCGCTGAGGAATTCCGGCTGGCGGTCGCCATAGTCGTCGAACACGATAAAGCCCTGGATACGCACACGCTTGGTCAGCAAGGTGCGTTGCAGTGCCGGCAGGCGATCAGGGCCGCTGGGGGTTTCATGGGCGTTATAGCCGGCGATCAACCCGCACAGCGGCACGCGCGCCTTGGCATTGAGCAGCGGCAGCACCGCATCGAAGACCTTACCGCCGACGTTTTCGAAATAAATGTCCACGCCTTTGAAACAGGCCAGGGCCAGCTCATGGGCGAAGTCTGCGCTCTTGTGGTCGATACAGGCGTCAAAGCCCAGCTCATCCACCACATAGCGGCACTTGTCGGCACCGCCAGCAACCCCCACCACGCGCAAGCCCTTGAGCTTGGCCACCTGCCCCACCACCGAGCCCACCGCGCCGGACGCAGCCGCCACCACCAGGGTTTCCCCGGCCTTCGGCTGGCCGATATCCATCAGGCCCATGTAAGCGGTCATGCCTGGCATACCCAACACGCCCAGAGCCATCGACGGGCTCGCAAGCCCCTTGGGCAATGGCATCAGGTTCTTGCCGTCGCAGATACTGTGGCTCTGCCAGCCGGTGGCACCGACCACCAGATCACCTACCTCGAATTTCGGGTTGCGTGATTGCTCGACACGGCTGACAGCACCGCCGGTCATCACTTCGCCGATTTCCACGGGCGCGGCGTAGGACGGCGCGTCACTCATGCGTCCACGCATGTAGGGGTCCAAAGACAGGTACAGCGTCTTGAGCAGCACCTGACCGTCTGCCAGATCCGGCAGGCTTACACGTTCCAGGCGGAAGTTTTCCGGCGTGGGTGCGCCTTGAGGGCGTGAGACCAGAACGATGCGTTGGTTGAGCGTCATTTCTTGAGGCATCAGCGGGGCTCCTTTTATCGATGAGAATTCAGCGGTATAGGGTGCAGACCATAGGCAACGGGCCGGGGTTCGATGTTTCGTGCGCGCAAAAAAAATGCCAGGCGCAATGCCCGGCATTTGAGTCTAGCCAACGTTTGTATCAGAACGGCAGTTTCATGCCCGGTGGCAGCTGCATGCCAGCCGTCACGCCGGACATTTTGTCCTGGCTATTGGCTTCGATCTTGCGCACAGCATCGTTGACGGCTGCGGCGAACAACGCTTCGAGCATTTCCAGGTCATCTTCGCCCACGCCAGGCAACACGCTCGGGTCGATGCTGACACGCTTGATGTCGTGACGACCGGTCATCACCACGCTGACCATATCGCCACCGGCTTTACCGGTGACTTCGGCGTTGGCCAGTTCTTCCTGCATCTTGGCCATTTTTTCCTGCATCTGCTGTGCCTGCTTCATCAGGCCGGCCATGCCACCTTTCATCATGGGAATCACCTCAAAAGTACGTGGATCAATAAATAGCCCGGTGTCATGACGCTTGGGGCACCGGGGCTTCGACAGGTTCAATAGTATCGTGGCGGACGACCGCACCGAACTGTTGCATCATTTGTTGGATAAGCGGATCAGCGTGGATCGAATCCTCAGCCTCGCGCTGGCGGTTCAGACGCCGACGGGTCGCGGCCTGGGCCGGGGTTTCCTGCTCGGGCTTGATCAGTTCGATGGCGATGGTCAGCGTGCGCCCATGGTATTGGTTGAGCGCATCGTTGAGCCGACGCTGCTGGGTCGCATTGAACAAGGCGCTGTGGGCCGGATCCAGGTGCAGCAGCCAATGGTCGCCCTCGATGGAGATCAGTGTGCAGTTGGCGGCGATACTCCCGGTCATGCCGGAGATCGGCAATTTCGGAAACAATTCCAGCCATTGCAGGGCCAGGCCGGTGGCCGGGGCCGCAGCCGGTTCTGCCTCGGGCTCGGGCGCTGGCTTGGCGGTGTGCTCGCTGGCCAATTCGTCCAGGTAGCTGTAGGCCGAATCCATGTCCGGCTCGATGTAGTCTTCGTCCAGCGGCGGTTCGTCGTCCAGGTCGATGCCGGGGGTCGCGGCCTCGACCTGGGCTACCGTCGGCTCGGGAACCGGCGCCGATACCCACTCAGGGGCATCCGGCACCACGCTGTCCGGGGTCGGCGCAGGCATCGGCGTCAGCTCGGGCTGCTCGCCGGCAGTTTCCAGTACGGGTTCTACGGCGGGCTGTTGCTCAGCCTCGGGCTCAGCCTCTGCTTCGACCGGATCGTTCCAGGGCAGGTCGACCACGGGGGCGGGCTCGATAACCGGCTCGGGCTCAACCACAGGTGCCACTGCAACCGGCGCAGGTTCGGGCTCAGGTGCCGGCGCCACCGGTGCAGGCGCAGCCACTACTGGCGCGACAACGGCCGCGCCAGCCACTGGTTTGGCGGAATCAACTGTGGCCTGGCTGATCCCCACTGGCTTTAGCGGCTGTCTCGGCGCGTCTGCCGAATCCGCCGGCCGGAACGCCAGCATCCGCAGCATCACCATTTCAAAGCCACCCCGCGGGTCCGGCGCCAGGGGCAGGTCGCGGCGGCCGATCAGGCCCATCTGGTAGTAAAACTGCACATCCTCGGCCGGTAATGCCTGGGCCAGGGCCAACACGCGGTCGCGATCGCCATGGCCGTTATCCACGCCTTCCGGCAGGGCCTGGGCGATAGCGACGCGGTGCAGCACATTGAGGATTTCCGAGAGTACGCCATTCCAGTCCGGGCCTTGCTCCGACAGGTGGCGCACGGCCTCAAGCAATGCCTTGGCGTCGCCCTCGATCAGCGCGTGCAGCACGTCGAAGACCTGGCCGTGGTCCAGGGTACCGAGCATGGCGCGCACATCGGCAGCCATCACCTTGCCTTCGCCAAAAGCGATGGCCTGGTCGGTGAGGCTCATGGCGTCGCGCATCGAACCGTCGGCAGCGCGGCCCAGCAACCACAGGGCGTCGTCTTCGAACGGTACGTTCTCGACACCCAGCACATGGGTCAAATGCTCGACCACGCGCTCGGGCGTCATGTTCTTCAGCGAGAACTGCAGGCACCGCGACAAAATGGTTGCAGGAAGTTTCTGCGGGTCGGTGGTGGCCAGGATGAACTTAACGTAGGGCGGCGGCTCTTCCAGGGTTTTCAACAGCGCATTGAAGGAGTGGCTGGACAGCATGTGCACTTCGTCGATCAGGTAGACCTTGAAGCGCCCACGGCTCGGCGCGTACTGCACGTTGTCGAGCAGCTCGCGGGTATCTTCGACCTTGGTGCGGCTTGCGGCGTCGATCTCGATCAGGTCGACGAAACGCCCTTCGTCGATCTCGCGGCAGACCGAACAGGTGCCGCAAGGCGTTGACGTGATACCGGTCTCACAGTTCAGGCACTTGGCGATGATGCGCGCAATGGTGGTCTTGCCCACCCCGCGAGTACCGGTGAACAGATAGGCGTGGTGCAGCCGCTGGCTGTCCAAGGCATTGATCAGAGCCTTGAGCACATGGGTCTGGCCGACCATTTCGCGGAACGAGCGCGGGCGCCATTTACGTGCAAGAACCTGATAACTCATCGAAAACCGTCGCAACTGGGAAGCGGAAGCCGGTAATGCTAGCGGAGCAGGGGGGAAATTGCATCCGGCACGCTCGTCTAATCTGACGAAGCTGGCTTGATTGCCCGTCCAGATGGCGTCTGCGGGTGTGCCGGCCGCACGATTGAGCGCCAGCGTCCCTCCAGGCTGATAGCGGCGACGCTGGTCAGCACGATCACCGCACCCAGCATCACCTGCAGGGTCACCTGTTCACCGAGCAGCGTGGCGGCCATCACCATGGCAACCGGCGGAATCAGGTACATCGCCACCGAAGCGCGGCTGACTTCGACGTGCTTGAGCACATAACCCCAGGCCAGATAGGCCAACGCACTGGGAAAAATACCCAACACCAGCACCGCGAGGTTCTCCCGCAACGGCGCCTGCACGATAGCGGCAGGCAGGCCCGGCAGGTTCACGCAAAGCATCAAGGTGCCGGACCAGACCATGTAGCACGCCATCGTCAACGGACTGTAGCGATGGGCGTAATGCCGCTGGATGGCGAAGTACACGCTCCATGAGCAGGCCGCCAGCAGGATCAACAAGCCGCGCGGGTCGATATCGCCTACACCATGATCGCCCCAGATCACCACCAGCACGCCGGCCAACCCCAACAGTACACAGCTCCAACGCCAGATGCTGACGCGCTCCTGCAAACAGAAAAAAGCGATCAACACACTGAACAGCGGTGCCGACTGTGCCAACACACTCGACGCCGCCGCTGTCACCCATTGCTGCCCGTGATTGAGGCTGGTGTGGTGCAGGAACACCCCGAAGAAACCCAGCACCAGCAGCCACGGCAGGTCGCGCACCTGGGGCCGGCCAATGCCGACTACCCAGGCCACAGCCGCCATGAATAGCGACGCAATCAAGAAACGCAGCAACGCCAATTGGCCAGGGCTGTAGCTGTGCAGCCCCATATGCACGCCTATGGGTGAATAAGCCCAACAGAGGATGACGCTGGCAATGACTAGCGTAAGCTTGAGCGGTGACGGGGTACTCATCGATGGCATCCATAAAAGAAGGAGTGCCGTCAGTCTTGGCCCGGGCCAGGCGTAGGACAATTAAGCGTTTCTGACTTCTGAAATCACTGGAACTGAGCAATGGAACTGGCCCAACTGAAAATGGTGCGAGCCGTGGCGCAAACCGGCAGCGTGGCCCAGGCCGCCCTGCAACTGCACTGTGTGCCGTCCAACATCACCACCCGCATCAAGCAGCTGGAAAGTGAGTTGGGCACACCGTTGTTTATCCGCGCCGGCCGCGGGCTGGCGATCAGTGCTGCGGGTGAGATCTTCCTGGATTACTGCGAGCGCATCCTGGCGTTGGTGGATGAGTCCAAGCGTGCGGTGGATGCCAGCGCGATTCCCCGTGGCACCTTGCGCATCGGTGCGGTGGAATCCAGCGCCAGCGGCCGCCTGCCGCCGCTGTTGGCGGAGTATCACCGGCGTTATCCCGAGGTCAGCCTGGAGTTGGTGACCGGCGCCTGGGCGCAACTATTGGACGACCTGCAACACCATCGTCTGGATGTGGCCCTCGTGGCCGCCAGTGGCAAACACACGAAGCTGGAGCACAGCGTGGTCTACAGCGAACGCCTGGTACTGATCGCCAGCGCGTCCAGCACGCCCATCCACAGCCCCGAAGACCTGGCTGGCCGCACATTATTGGTGTGGCCGCCCGGCTGCCCCTACCGCGCAACACTGGAAAACTGGCTCAAGCCCCAGGACTTCAAGCCGGCGATTGCCAGCTATACCAGTTGGGGCACGATCATCGGCTGCGTCAGCGCGGGGATTGGCGTGGCTTTGGCGCCGGAGGGCATCCTGGCGCGTTATGAGCAGGCCAATCAGCTGGCATCGTATCGGTTCGACGAACTGGCAGCGGTAGACAACTTGCTGTTCTGGCACAAAGATACCCAGCGGCATCTTGCACGGGATGCATTCTCCGGGCTACTGCGCGAAACCTTCGGCTAACACCGCCAAAATGTGGGAGGGGGCTTGCTCCCGATAGCGGCGGGTCAATCAATATAGGTGCTAGCTGACCCTTCCTCATCGGGAGCAAGCCCCCTCCCACATTTCAGAGCTTCTCAGAGCTTCGGTGCAGCCAACCGTGTGTACTGGCCCTGGCTGATCCAGCCCGTGAAGGAACGGTCGTGCGCATTGATAAACTCCACCTGCGCCCAGCCGTCCTTGAACGCCAGCACACCCACTACATCACCCTTGACGATATAGGGACGCTTGACCGCCTTGGCCCCCGGAGTTTTCAGCAGGTAAGCCTTGTCGGCAGACACCGTCACCAGCCCGATCCACTTTTTGCAGGCGGTCTGGGTCAGGTCCAGGCCCGTGGCAATTTCCGGCATCAACACGTTGATGCAGCCGGGGTGTTGACGGCCCTGCTCCACTGTCAGGACCACACCGTCGGACGCCACTGCCACACTCCCAGGGTAGGCAGCATCCAGCCAGGTGGTAAGCGTCTCTGGCTTGCCTTGCAGGTAGAAGGTGCAACGGCGGCTAACGCCCTCGCCCATCGCTTCGGAATAAAAGCCTTCAACCTGGTTACCGGGCGTCACCGCCAGCATCAACCCTTCGTACTTGCCTGAATGCAAAGCGGCCGAACCAGCAAACGCGGGGGCCACGGCGCACAACGACAGCATTCCCATCGCCAGAAAACGAATCATCTTATTTCTTCCCTTCAAAGGCTTCGTAGGCTTGTTTCATCAGCACGTCATAGTTGCCATAGTCCTCGCCGTTATAGTTACGAGCCATGGCTGTGAAATCCTTGTTTTTCATCGCACTCATCAGCGCCGTGCTCTTGCTGCAAAAACTGAGGTAGGCCTTGAGTTGATTACCGGCGTTTACTTTTAACGCCGCTGCAAACTCGAACACCGTCTTGAACCCGCACGACGCGAAGTTGAACCCCATGACCTGAAACATCCCCCAGGACGCCGACATCAGTGCCGCTTCCTGGTCGAGAGCAAAAGCGGTGGCCATGGTTTCCCAGGCCTTGACCTGGTCCTTGTTGTTGGTCTGCCACTGCGGCCCGGCTTTTTTCTTGTAGACGTACGACAGCAGCGGGTGCGACTGGTCGTAGATATGCTTGGTGTACTTGCGAAAGTGATGACCTTCGAAGGCGATGATCGGCAGCTTGGCCGGCCCGAACCCCACCTTCCCGCCCGACTCGATGGTGGCGAACGCCTTGACCACATTCACCGAGATGCCGTTGCCCAATTGCTTGGCAGCATTCTGGAAGTCCGTATCGCTCAGCGTCGTGCCGCCGTCGCAGGTGGCCTGCAACATTAATTGGCGGTTGCGCCGCTCGGCTTCGATCACCGCACGCACCTGGTTCAGGTAGACATTGACTGTGGCTTGCACTGCATCGACGTTGTTATTGCCCAATGCGTTGAGAAAGCTCGGAATACGCATGGTCGGGAAGGCCCGTACGGGTACTTTCACCGCTTCCTCGATCAAGCTGTTGAACGTACGCCCCGTGGGGTCGATCACCCCATCGGGATGAGCATATTTGAGATGGCGGAACTGATACTGGCTGATGCACTGCACCAACTGGCCATCACACTTGCCGTTTTCCAGCAAGGCAAAGCCCATTTTGGGAATGATCAGGTTGAATAAATATTGGATGCACTGCACATCGGCGGGCAAGTTGCGGGCTTTGCCGGGAGCGCCGACTGAGGCACTGATAAGTCGAGGCAACCCTTGCAGGCTTTTCATGACAGACATCCTTGTAAGTTAGAGAAGCGATAGCACTTCAATATCAAGTCCATGCCCTTGTCATGCTCTGAAACAAGTGGCCGGCGCAAGCTAACAAGGCGGTCTGGGGGTTGTCCAGAGGGCTTTTCCAAAGTTGTGAAACAGCTGGATTAAATCCTTCAGTAACCGTGTAATTCGCGGGTTTTCTGATACTTGTGATAGTCGAGCCACTCAACCACATCGTAGGGCAGATAGAGCTGCTGGGTTGCTCGCGAAATTGCGATATACACCGCACACAGTCGCTGGTCGAACGCGTAGGCATCCTGGAACTTTACGTTGGTCAACAACGCTGGTGTGAGCAACACCCGGTTGAACTCCATGCCACCGGCGTCTTGCGCCAACATCAAGAGGCAGCGCTCATCCGGATGGCCGCTTTGCCTGTTCAAGCGCGTGACATCCGCCAGATTAAAGCCTTTTTGCAGCTCAGCTTCGACCCAGAGAAACGCCTCATCGAACTGGCAGGCCTCGCGTACTTGCTGCCAATCGGCCATATCGCTGAAAAACGGGTGGGGCCCGCTGTCATTGAACTCGCTGCTGTAGAAGTCAGGCTTGAACAACGCGACCACGGTGTCCATAAAATACTTGAGCGACTGCTGCGCTTCTTTACCGGCCAGGCTGAACGCACAACGGGCTTCGCTCAACTGGATGGCCCACTTCATTGTGTCCCAGTGGGATGCGGTCAATACCACGCAGCCTTGCGGCGGTACAAAGCCCAGCGGATAAAACTCGATACCGACGTCGGCATCCCGAGCCCCCTCGAAAAGCACTTTGCTCTTATCCGAATGCTGGCTGATCAAGGGATTGACCAGGCGCTCGACATTGCGTCCGGAGCGCACGGAGTAACACACATCCGTATGGCGCACCTCACGGGCGCGCCTGACCATGACTCCACTGGCCTGCTGATACTCATCCCCCAGGGTTATCAGCACCTGCCGGCCCCGCTCGATGATTTGCAGCAGCGGCGCCGGAATATCCTGGCTCTCGTCGATAAGGACGTGGGTATAACGCTCGGGCACCACGCAGCCGGCGAGGCTGGCGCGCTTGATCATCAGCAAGGCTTCAAACCCAGTCTGGCTGCCCCAGGCCGGATTCGCTTCGAGATAGCTCCATAGCCGGCTGGCATATTCGAGCAGTGCCCTGGCATCAACGCTGGACAGCGGCTGTTTGAAATGCGGCAAGTGCTTCGCCGACAGGCTGTATTCCCAGGAGCGGCAGTAGGCTTGCAATACGTTGAGGCAAACGTCGACCACAGCCTGCCCTTGCAGGCCACGAAAGCCGAAGATATTCAGCTCCTGAGCCAGTGCCTGCTTGCTCGGCGCCCTCACCTGCGCAGTCAGCGGCTTGGGCCTGGGACCCTGCATCAAGGCGTGGGCGAATGCATGGAAGGTATGCCCGGCCTTTCGCTCGCGTACGCCCACCATACGGGCACGCAGGGTTTCCAGCTTTGCCGGGGTACGTGCCAGCAACAAGGTCTTTTCCGGGCGCAGGTGCTCCATCAGGGCCACCAGCAGGTGACTCTTGCCGATACCTGCATAGCCCTGAACATGCAGGTCTTCGTTCAAGTTGGCACGGAAGGTTCTGACCAACTTGTCTTGCTCGGCACTCAACCAGCGCTCGCGATGCCTGGGCGTGACCATCTGCTTGCTGAAGGGATCATTGGTCTTGAGATGGCGGACTTTGTACTCTACGTCCCACTTGCCGCTGGGCAACAGATAGTCGCGCGCCTGCACTTCCTCCGCTAACAGAAAACGCAGCTTCAGGCTTTTGACCACATTGAGGCCGAAGTACAGCTTCCTTTGGTCGAACAGCCGCTGCGCCTCGGAGAGTAGGGAGACGCTTGCCGAATGGCTGGCCTCTACCGCCCAGTCAATCAGCTTGGCCAACACTTTTTCGGCACCATTGGCGCTCAGGTCGCTTTCGGGCACCTGCGCCAGGTTCTGGATCACCAGCACCGCCGCCAACTCCGGCTCACTCAGGGCTACCAGCGCTGCTGCACCGTCACCGCTCAGCAAACCCGCACAGGCTTGCTCGGTGATCGGCAAGAACACAGGGCTGGACAAATCAAAATGTTCCGAGTGCATACAGCCTCGTAGCCAGGGGAAAGACACGCTTGGGAGTATGCCACTAGTCGTGGAGTGGCCGTCGTGCACTGTGCGATAAGGGTCACAGATGACTGGCTGACTATATGGATTCAGGAATAGGTAAAACAGAAGGGAGCGCTATGGAGGCAACCCCACCAGCCACACCCCGGCACACAATGTTCCCGCTGTGGCTGCTGCCTTCCGGCTCTGACCAGGTTCACGGGTAATCGTTGCGGGGGGACCGATGGGGTCACCATAACGACGCAAGCCTCTCGGCAAGCCGCGCCATTGTACCGATCTGATCGGAAGTTACAACCGTAAAAAATGAGAAGCTTCAAGTACTTGCCATGGCCCTCTGCAATTACCCCTCCCACAGGGGCAATCACTGTGCCTGCAGAACCTCGTCCGCTCTGCCGCCCTCTTCCTGGATGACCAGGTGGATAAAGTGCAACTTGGCTATCACCGCCGGCGGGAGCACGAAGGGGTAGAAATCCGGCTGGCCCATGGCGCGGGACAGTTCGTTGAGCATACCGGCCAGCTCGATCCAGGCATTGACGAACGAGAGGAACGCCGGGCCGCCGGGGTGTGCCGGGTCATACAGCGTTGTCAGCGGGAACGGCTGGTAGTCCAGGTCCATCTCGCGGGCGCTCATGCCAAAGCCCAACGCGGTGTCCACCGCGTCCATCATGTGCAGGTAATGGGCCCAGGTTTCAGCCCAGTCTTCCCAGGGATGCATGGTGGCGTAGGCGCTGACGCAGGTTTGCTGCCAATCCGGACGCGGGCCGTTCTGATAATGCTGGTCGAGCGCTTCGGCGTAACTGGCGCGCTCATCGCCGAACAAGGTGCGAAAAGCGTCAAGCCAGTGGCTGTTGGCAATCAGCCGATCCCAGTAATAGTGGCCGACTTCATGGCGAAAATGACCGAGCAAGGTGCGGTAAGGCTCACGCATCTGTACGCGGACTTTTTCGCGGTGAGCATCGTCGGCTTCCTTGATATCGAGGGTGATCAGGCCGTTGGCATGGCCAGTGGTCGGCGCATTGCCTGCCAGGTCAGTCCCGATGAAGTCGAAGGCCAGCCCGGTGTCTTCGTCAACGCTCTTGGGCACCACCTGCAGGCCCAGGCTGATCAGTTGTGCCACCAGCCGACGCTTGGCAGTTTCGACCTTGCGCCAGCGTTCGGGGTTTTCCGGGATGGATAGATCAGGAATTGTGCGATTCAGGCTACAGGCCACGCACAGCGACGCAGTGCTGTGGGCGGGGATCAGCCAGTTGCACGCGGCCGGTGAGTCGAGGTTGGCGCAGCGACGCCAGGTGCCGGCATCGGGCGCGTCATCCGCCAGCCAAGTGTCAACGACAGGGCCGGGCTGCAGGGAAGACAGACGGCTTTGCTGCGGCAGATAACCCAGCACCGCCTGGCAGGCCAGGCATTGGCTGTTGCGAAAGAATAAAGACTGGCCGCAGCGGCATTGCCACACCTTGCTGTTGCGCGAGGTTTGAGCCATGAACGGGGCGGCGATGCGCGAACTGAGTTGCTCGAAGTAACGGAACATGGCGGGCTCTCCCTGGGGTGACAGAGACTAGATCATTTCTCGCTCGAGATCGTTCCGCTTTCTTGAGGGGCTGCTGCGCAGCCCGACGGGAGCAAGCTCCCTCGCCACAGGAAGAGGTCAGACGCTGATGTTGTGGCTGGCCAGGAAGGCGACGAAGGCCTCCTCATCCAGCACTTTAAGGCCCAGCTCGCTGGCCTTGGCCAATTTGGAACCGGCCCCCGGCCCGGCGACCACGCAGTGGGTTTTCGCCGAGACGGAACCGGCCACCTTTGCGCCCAGGCTTTCGAGCTTGTCCTTGGCGACGTCGCGGCTCATCAACTCCAGGGAGCCGGTGAGTACCCAGGTGTGCCCGGCTTCGGGCAAGCCTTCAACGACCTTTTTCTCGCTCTGCCAGTGCATGCCGAAGTCCTTGAGCTGCTGTTCGATGGCCAGGGCATGGTGGGCGTTGTCAGGGTTGTCGAAGAATTCGCGCACGGCCTTGGCTTGCTTCTCGGGCAGGGCCTGGCGCATATCCAGCCAATCGGCCTTGATCACGCCTTCCAGCGAACCGAACTTGTCTGCCAGTTTCTGCGCAGCTCCCGGCCCGACGGAAGGTACATGCAGCTTGTCGAGCAAGCCGCCCAAGGTGGTGCTGGCGGCGAATTCTGCGCTGAGTTCGCCTTGCTCCTGCAATTGCAGGCCGCATTCGTCCGGCGACAACAGTGCACCGATCACATCCTGGTTATGGCTGTCTTCAAAGAAGCTATGAATCTCGTGTGCCACTTCCAGGCCGACGTCGGGCAAGTAGGTCAGCACTTCAGGCAAAGCCTTCTGCACACGCTCCAGGGACGCCAGCGAGCGTGCCAGCACCTTGGCGGTCTCTTCGCCCACATCGGGAATACCCAGGGCGTAGATAAAACGCGCCAGGGTCGGGGTCTTGCTGTTTTCGATGGCGCTGATCAGCTTCTTGCTGGAGATATCGGCAAAGCCTTCCAGGTCGATGATCTGTTCGTACTTGAGCTTGTAGAGGTCTGCCGGCGAACCGATGAGTTTCTCATCCACCAATTGCTCGATGGTCTTGTCGCCCAGGCCGTCGATGTCCATGGCACGCCGCGAGACGAAATGGATGATCGCCTGCTTGAGCTGCGCGCCACAGGCCAGGCGCCCGACGCAACGGTACACCGCGCCTTCGCTGACGGTTTCCTTGCCTTTGCTGCGCTTGACCAGTTGCGTGCGCTCCACATGGGAGCCGCACACCGGGCAGTTCTCGGGGATCTGCACCGCACGGGCGTGCTCCGGGCGACGCTCGGTGACCACCGAGACCACCTGCGGAATCACATCACCGGCGCGGCGGATGATCACCGTGTCACCGATCATCAGCCCCAGGCGCGCCACTTCGTCCATGTTGTGCAGGGTCGCGTTGGACACCGTCACGCCAGCCACCTTGACCGGCTTCAAGCGCGCCACCGGGGTCACAGCACCGGTACGGCCGACCTGGAATTCCACGTCGAGCAACTCGGTCAGCTCTTCCATCGCCGGAAATTTATGCGCAATCGCCCAACGCGGCTCGCGGGCGCGGAAGCCCAGTTCACGCTGGGACGCGATGCTGTTGACCTTGAACACCACGCCGTCGATTTCATAGCCCAGCGCATTACGGCGCTCGCCAATGTCGCGGTAGTAGTCCAGGCACTCCTGGATACCCTTGGCCAACTTCAATTCGTGGCTGATCGGCATGCCCCACTTCTGCAACTGCTTGAGGTTGCCGATATGGGTATCGCTGATATCCGCGGTCACCTGGCCGATGCCATAGCAGCAGAATTCCAGCGGGCGGCTGGCAGTGATCTTCGAGTCCAGTTGGCGCAGGCTGCCCGCCGCGGCGTTGCGCGGGTTGGCGAAGGTCTTGCCGCCAACTTCCAGCTGCGAGGCATTCAGGCGTTCGAACCCGGCCTTGGACATGAACACTTCGCCACGGACTTCCAGAGTAGCCGGCCAGCCGCTGCCGTGCAGCTTGAGCGGAATATTGCGCACGGTGCGCACGTTGACGCTGATGTCCTCACCGGTAGTGCCGTCACCCCGGGTGGCGCCGCGTACCAGTTCGCCGTCCTGATACAGCAGGCTGACCGCCAGGCCATCGAGCTTTGGCTCGCAGCTGTACTCCACTGCCGCACCCGCGCCAAACAGATCGCCTACCGGCAGGTCGAGACCCTCGGTCACCCGGCGATCAAACTCCAGCATGGTGGTTTCATCAAAGGCGTTGCCCAGGCTGAGCATCGGGATCTCATGCTTGACCTGGGTGAATGCCGACAGCGCCGCACTGCCGACCCGCTGTGTCGGTGAATCACGCGTCACCAGCTCGGGATGCTCGGCTTCCAGGGCCTTGAGCTCGTGGTACAAGCGATCGTACTCGGCGTCCGGAATGCTCGGCTCGTCAAGCACGTGGTAGCGATAGTTGTGCTGATCCAGTTCAGCGCGCAGTTCGAGAATGCGGGTAGGGGCGGCGGTCATGGGTGTTCTCTCATAAAGCAAAAGAGCAGCCGAAGCTGCTCAATATGTTAGTGCATGGATTCTACAGACAACGCTTATGATCGAACCTCAGCGTTTCTGTGTCAGGGCACGACGCTCGAACTCGACGATGCGCTGACGATAATGCTCGATGGTCTGGGCGGTCAGGACGCTGCGTTGGTCGTCCTTGAGCTCGCCGTTCAATTCCTGGGACAGCTTGCGAGCTGCGGCCACCATCACATCAAACGCTTGCTTGGGGTGACGCGGGCCTGGCAAGCCGAGGAAGAAACTCACCGCCGGGGTGCTGAACAGGTCGATATCGTCCAGATCGAAAGTGCCGGGTTTGACCGCATTGGCCATGGAGAACAGCACTTCGCCATTACCGGCCATGCTCTCGTGACGGTGGAATATATCCATCTCGCCAAAGCGCAGGCCGCTCTCAAGGATGTTCTGCAACAGCGCAGGGCCCTTGAAGCCACCGGCATCGCGGCAGATCACACTGATAACCAGGACTTCCTCGGCGGCCGGCTGATCGTTTACCGATTGGCGTGGCGCGCTTTTGGTCGGAGTTTCGTCGGGGAAGTCGTCATCACGGCTGCTGAAGCTCGGGCCGTCATCGACGTCGAGGTTCAGGTCACCTTGATGCGGCTCGGCAACCGCCGCGCCACCACGCTTGCCGCGCTTGGAGGACGGCTCGCGGACTTCCCGCAACGGCGCGCTCATTGACGGCAAATCATGCTCGTCCAGTTGCGGCTCTTTGTGGGTATCCAGCACACGGGGCGGCCCCAGCAGCTCGGCGGCGCCGTCGTCGTCAGGCAAGTTGGACAGGTTTCGGTCCAAGCGGAACTTGAGCTTGCCCTTGCCACCGCGCATGCGGCGCCAGCCATCGAAAAGAATACCGGCAATGACAATGATGCCGATGACGATCAGCCACTCGCGCAGACCGATTTCCATGTAATCCCGTGCCTCTAATAAAAAATGCTGAAAAATAAGGGGTTTAGCACCGTGCAAACCGCTTTAAAACGTGGCGCCAACTCTATGTTCTGACTGACGTTTTGCCCACGCATACGAAAAATTGACATTAAACTAGCACGACCAAAGATAACTTTACACCGTCTGTCAAAATGCCTTGAACAAATATGTCCATTTGCCACTTTCGCCAGACCGGTAAATCGCCCTACGACGTGCCGTAAATTCTCTCTCCTGGCATGGTTCAGGATTCCACCATTGCCATCGCCTCTTCCACATCCACTGCGACCAAACGCGAACAGCCCGGCTCGTGCATCGTGACCCCCATCAACTGGTCCGCCATTTCCATGGCGATCTTGTTGTGGGTGATGTAGATGAACTGCACAGTCTGGGACATCTCTTTGACCAACCGAGCGTAGCGTCCAACGTTAGCGTCATCCAGCGGCGCGTCAACTTCGTCGAGCATACAGAACGGCGCCGGGTTCAACTTGAAGATGGCAAATACCAGGGCCAATGCGGTCAGGGCTTTTTCGCCACCGGACAACAAATGGATGGTGCTGTTCTTCTTGCCCGGAGGCCGCGCCATGATCGTTACCCCTGTATCGAGTAGATCTTCGCCCGTCAGTTCCAAGTAGGCACTGCCACCACCGAAAACTTTTGGGAATAACGCCTGTAAACCGCCATTAATCTGATCAAAGGTATCTTTGAAGCGGTTGCGGGTTTCCTTGTCGATCTTGCGGATCACGTTTTCCAGGGTGTCCAGGGCTTCGACCAGATCGGCATCCTGAGCATCCAGATAACGTTTGCGCTCGGACTGCTGCTGGTACTCATCGATCGCCGCAAGGTTGATGGCGCCAAGGCGTTGAATGCGTGCGGCAATCCGCTCAAGTTCTTCTTCGGCTTCCTTCTCGTTGGCCTGGGCGGTCAGGGTGTTGAGCACGCCATGCAGGTCATAACCGTCTTCGAGCAACTGGTCTTGCAAGGTCTTGCGGCGCACGGTGAGGGCTTGCCACTCCATGCGCTGTTGTTCGAGTTGGCCGCGGATCAATTGGGATTGCTGCTCGGCCATGGTACGGCGCTTTTCAGCGTCACGCAGTTCGCGGTCGGCATCTTCCAGGGCGATCTGCGCGGTCTTGAGCTCTACGTCGACGGTCATGCGCTTGTCGAGCAGTTCCTCAAGCTTGAGGCGCAGCTCTTCCAACGGCGCCTCGCCCTCCTCCAGGTTGAGGCTCAGTTGCTCACGTTTTTCGGTGAGGCGTTCGGACTGCATCTCCAGGCGCTCAAGGGCCTGGCGCGTGGAATCATGCTGGGCCCGCAGAGAGCCCAGGCGCACCGCCAACTGGTGAGCGTGATCCTTGTGCTGGCGAGCTTCCTGGCGCACGCGGTCGAGGCGTTCGCGCAGGCTGTCACGCTGGGCCAGCAGCAACTCGCGCTGCTCGGTATCCAGGGCCATGCTGTCGAGGGCTTCCTGCAATTGCAGGCGCGCTTCGCCAACCTGCTCATGTTCAAGGGCGCGCTGTTCGCCCATCTCGGCCACTTCTTCGTCAAGGCGGGTGCGGCGCAGGGTCAGTTGTTCGACCTTGGCTTTGCTCGCCGACAGTTGGGCTTTCAATTCGCCTTGCTGGCGCGCTTCGTCTTGCAACAAGCGGCGCAGGTGTTCGCGGCCAGTCTCTTGCTGGCGCTGGGTGGCGCGCAGGGTTTGCAGTTCGGTTTCCAGGCTTTCGAGGGTGGCTTCGCGCTCTTCGCGTTCGGCGATCAGGTTGACGATTTCCTGGCCGCGGGCCAATACGCCACTTTCCGCTTCGCTGGCACGGCGCACGCGCAGGAAATGTCGGCCGATCCAATAACCGTCGCGACTGATCAGGCTTTCGCCGGCGCTCAGTTGACCGCGCTGGGCCAGGGCCTGTTCAAGTGACTCAACCGGCTTGACCTGGCCCAGCCATGGCGACAAATCAATCGCCGCCTCGACCTTGTCCAGCAGGCTGCCCGGTACCCGCGTGCCGTCGGCCGCCGGGCTGAGCAAACGCAAATCGCCCTGGGCGAAACCGGCCAGGTCGAAGCCGCCAAAATCGTCCACCAGCACCGCTTGCAGATCGGCGCCGAGTACGGTTTCTACCGCCAGCTCCCAACCGGCTTCTACCTTCAAGCCTTCGGCCAGGCGCGGGCGCTCGGCCAGATGCTGGTCGCGCAGCCACTCGGCGGTGCCGGTGCCAGGGTCCAGCGCAGCTTGCTGCAAGGCTTCAAGAGATGCCAGGCGCCCATTGAGCCGTTGCAGATCGCCCTGGGCCTGCTGCTGCGCCTGGGTTGCCGTATGCAGTTGCTGACGCAATTGCTCCAGGCGTTCCACCTGTTGTTCCTCGCTGGCTTCCAACTCTTCCAGCGTCATTTCGCTTTCGGCCAGTTGCTCGCTCAGCGCCATGATCGCCGCGTCTTCGGGGTCGGCGGCGAGCAATACACGTTCTTCCTGCAGGCGACGCTGGCGTTCGGCCAGGCGCTCCATGCTGGTTTCCAGTTGCTGAATGCGCGACTGCTGCACCTCGGCCTGGCGACGCGGCTCGGCCGATTGCAGGTTGAAGGTATCCCACTGCTCCTGCCAGGCGTGCATGGTGGTTTCGGATTCTTCCAGCGCGGCGGCGGCCTCTTCGGCGGCGGCGTTGGTGATTTCCTGCTCGGGGGTGAGCATGTCCAGCTCTTCGCCGAGGGTCAGCAGCAAGGTGCGGTCATGGCCCAGGTGCGACTCGGTTTCCAGGCGGGCGCGCTCGGCCTCCTTCAAGTCATCCTGCAACTGGCGCAAACGCTGCTGGCCGTGCTGGATGCTCTGCTCGACCCGAGCGATATCGCCCCCCACCGAATAGAAACGCCCCTGCACCAGATTGAAGCGTTCGGACAATTCATGGTGCCCGTCACGCAAGCGTTCGATGCTGGCATCAGCATTGCGTTGCTCGGCCACCAGCGCCTCAAAGCTGACCTCCTGGGTGCCAATGATCGCTTCGCGCTGGCCCACTTGATCGTTCAGTGCCTGCCAACGCAGGGCCGACAGTTGCGCCTTGAGCTGGCGCTCTTCGCCCTTGTATTCCTGATACTTCTCGGCGGCCTGGGCCTGGCGGTGCAGACGCTCCAACTGGCGCTCAAGCTCTTCGCGCAGGTCGGTCAGGCGGGCGAGGTTTTCATGGGTACGGCGGATGCGGTTTTCAGTTTCGCGGCGGCGCTCCTTGTACTTGGAAATGCCGGCTGCTTCTTCGATAAAGTTACGCAGGTCTTCGGGCTTGGCTTCGATCAGCTTGGAGATCATGCCCTGTTCGATGATCGAATAGCTGCGCGGGCCCAAGCCGGTGCCAAGGAAAATATCGGTGATGTCCCGACGGCGACACTTGGTGCCGTTGAGGAAGTAACTGTTCTGGCTGTCGCGCGTGACTTTGCGGCGAATGGAGATCTCTGCGTAGGCGGCGTATTCGCCGACCAGGGTACCATCAGAGTTGTCGAACACCAGTTCGATGCTGGCCTGGCTCACCGGCTTGCGGCTGGTGGAGCCGTTGAAGATGACATCGGTCATCGACTCGCCACGCAGGTTCTTCGCCGAGCTCTCGCCCATCACCCAGCGTACGGCGTCGATGATGTTCGACTTGCCGCAGCCATTGGGTCCCACTACCGCTGCCATGTTGCTGGGGAAGTTCACGGTAGTCGGGTCGACGAAGGATTTGAACCCCGCCAACTTGATGCACTTGAGCCGCACGCTTAGGCGTCCGCCAACGCAGCGATGACCAGCGAGCTACTGCGCTGGCAGTAGGCCGACAGCACCAGGCGAATCTGCACCAGATCACGGGCGAGCACCGCGGCGAGCAATTGCTCGAACAGTGCCTGGAACTCGCTCATGGACGCCTTGCGCTGATCCAGGGCCAGGTAATAAGCGCGGTTCATCGCCGGCTGCAGGTTTTCGACGGTTTCCTGCAAATACGGGTTGTTGGCGAAGGGATACGCGGCGCGCATCACGCTGAAGCTTTCTTCGACAAAGGCGCGGATGTCCTCGCGCTCCAAGCTCAGCTGCAGGCGTTGCTGGATCTGCAAGAACGGCGCCATATCGGCCTGGGTCTGCCAGCCTTCGGCCACTGCATTGCCGAGCAGGATGTACATCTCGCCCATCAACGTACACAGGCTCTGCACCTTGTGCGCGGTGAGCTCGGTGACGTGGGCGCCACGGCGCGGCAGGATCGCGATCAGATGGCGGCGTTCGAGGATCAGCAAGGCTTCGCGCACGGAACCGCGACTGACGTTGAGCGCCAGCGTGACCTTCTGTTCCTGGATCCGCTCCCCAGGCTTGAGTTCGCCGCGAATGATACGTTCGGCGAGGTGGTGAGCGATTTGCTCGGCGAGACTGTCCGGCGCCTTGAACGTCATGTTTTCCCTTCAAAATCTTCTATCGGTACAAGCGCGGCAGTGTAGCGCATTGGCTCGCTGATGGCGCTACGCCCACCGTGGCGAATTTGGCATGAAATAAGCAACGTTAACAGCCCACACGCCGCCAAAAACACCGGTGCCAGAAGACTGAACCATAATTGAAAGTGTTGCGATCGCATTTTCTTGACCCATAGGTCAGAAAACCATTGACCGAAAAGTCAGACATGACTAGATTCGGCGCAAAGCGGTTAACAACAATAATGAGTCTGCGAGGCCTTCCGTGATCCAGTTTTTACTCAACCAGGAACTCCGTAGCGAGCACGCCCTGGACCCCAACCTGACCGTGCTCAACTATCTGCGTGAGCATGTGGGCAAATCCGGTACCAAGGAAGGCTGCGCCAGCGGCGACTGCGGTGCGTGCACGGTGGTGGTCGGTGAGCTGCATACCGATGACCAAGGCACCGAGCAGATTCGTTACCGCAGCCTCAACTCCTGCCTGACTTTCGTGTCGTCGCTGCACGGCAAACAACTGATCAGCGTTGAAGATCTCAAGCACCAGGGCCAACTGCACAGCGTGCAACAGGCCATGGTCGAGTGCCATGGCTCGCAGTGCGGCTTTTGCACCCCGGGTTTCGTGATGTCGTTGTTTGCCCTGCAAAAAAACAGTGACGCCCCCGACAGCCACAGAGCCCATGAAGCCCTGGCCGGCAACCTGTGCCGCTGCACAGGTTATCGCCCGATCCTGGCCGCCGCCGAACAAGCCTGCTGCAACAAGCCTCAGGATCAGTTCGACTGCCGCGAGGCCGACACCATCGCCCGCCTTAAAAGCATCGCGCCCACCCAGACCGGCGAGCTCAACAGCGGTGACAAACGCTGCCTGGTGCCCTTGACCGTCGCCGACCTGGCCGACCTCTACGACGCCTATCCGCAAGCCCGCCTGCTGGCCGGCGGCACCGACCTGGCGCTGGAAGTCACCCAGTTCCACCGCACCCTGCCGGTGATGATCTACGTCGGCAACATTGAAGACATGAAGCGCATCGAACATTTCGACGACCGCCTGGAGATCGGCGCGGCCACCGTTCTCTCCGATTGCTACACCGCGCTACACCATGAATACCCGGACTTCGGCGAACTGCTGCAGCGCTTCGCCTCCCTGCAAATCCGCAACCAGGGCACCCTGGGCGGTAATATCGGCAACGCCTCACCGATTGGGGATTCGCCGCCACTGTTGATTGCGCTCGGCGCCCAGATCGTACTGTGCAAAGGCAACACCCGCCGCACGCTGGCGCTGGAAGACTATTTCATCGATTACCGTGTCACCGCCCGCCAGGACAGCGAGTTCATCGAGAAGATCATCGTGCCCAAAGGCCACGCACTGTTCCGTGCCTATAAGGTGTCCAAGCGCCTGGACGATGATATTTCAGCCGTGTGCGCGGCGTTCAACCTGAACATCGACAACGGTGTGATCAGCGCGGCGCGCGTTGCCTTCGGCGGCATGGCTGCCACACCAAAACGCGCAAAAAGTTGCGAGGCCGCGCTGGTGGGCGCCATCTGGAACTCGGCCACGGTCGAGAAAGCCTGCGCCGCCCTGGCACAGGACTTCACCCCGCTGTCGGACTTCCGCGCCAGCAAGGAGTATCGCCTGCTCAGCGCGCAGAACCTGCTGCGCAAATACTTCATCGAACTGCAAACGCCGCACATCGAGACTCGGGTGACCGCTTATGTCTAACCATCACGCCGTCGTAAAGACCCAGGCCGAACTTGCCGAACTGTTTGCCCGGGATCTCACCTCCGGGGTCGGGCGCAGCGTCAAGCATGACAGCGCCGCCAAGCACGTCAGCGGCGAAGCGCAGTACATCGATGACCGCCTGGAATTTCCCAACCAGTTGCACCTGTATGCGCGCCTGTCCGACCGTGCCCACGCCCGCATTCTCAGTATCGACACTGCGCCCTGCTACGCCTTCGACGGCGTGCGCATTGCGATTACCCACGAAGATGTACCGGGCCTGAAAGACATCGGGCCGTTGATGCCCGGCGACCCATTGCTGGCCATCGACACTGTGCAGTTCGTCGGCCAGGTGGTGCTGGCCGTGGCGGCCCGTGACCTGGAGACCGCGCGCAAGGCAGCGATGGCGGCAGTGATCGAATACGAAGACCTGGAGCCGGTGCTGGATGTGGTCGAGGCCTTTCGCAACAAGCATTTCGTGCTCGACAGCCACACGCACCAACGCGGCGATTCGGCGTCTGCGCTGGCGAGTGCCAAGCACCGTATCCAGGGGACCCTGCATATCGGCGGCCAGGAACACTTCTATCTGGAAACCCAGATCTCTTCGGTAATGCCCACCGAAGACGGCGGCATGATCGTCTATTGCTCTACGCAAAACCCTACCGAAGTGCAGAAGCTGGTGGCCGAAGTGCTTGACGTGTCGATGAACAAGATTGTCGTGGACATGCGTCGCATGGGCGGCGGGTTCGGCGGCAAGGAAACCCAGGCCGCCAGCCCCGCCTGCCTGTGCGCGGTGGTGGCACGCTTGACCGGTCAGCCGACCAAGATGCGTTTGCCGCGGGTTGAAGACATGCTGATGACGGGCAAGCGTCACCCGTTCTATATCGAGTACGACGTGGGCTTCGACGACAACGGTCGCCTGCACGGGATCAACCTGGAACTGGCGGGTAACTGCGGCTGCTCGCCAGACCTGTCCAACTCGATTGTCGACCGCGCGATGTTCCACGCCGACAATTCGTATTACCTGGGCGATGCGACGGTCAACGGCCATCGCTGCAAGACCAACACGGCCTCCAACACCGCCTATCGCGGCTTCGGCGGCCCCCAAGGCATGGTCGCCATCGAGGAAGTGATGGACGCCATCGCCCGCCATTTAGGCCAAGACCCACTGGCGGTACGCAAGGCCAACTACTACGGCAAGACCGAGCGCAACGTCACCCACTACTACCAGACCGTCGAGCACAACATGCTCGAAGAGATGACCGCCGAACTCGAAGCCAGCAGCCAATATGCCGAACGCCGCGAAGCGATCCGTCTGTATAACGCCCACAGCCCGATCCTGAAAAAGGGCCTGGCGCTGACCCCGGTGAAATTCGGCATTTCTTTCACCGCAAGCTTCCTGAATCAGGCCGGCGCGCTGATTCATATCTACACAGACGGCAGCATCCACCTGAACCACGGCGGCACCGAGATGGGCCAGGGCTTGAATACCAAGGTCGCGCAAGTGGTGGCGGAAGTGTTCCAGGTGGACATCGACCGCGTGCAGATCACCGCCACCAACACCGACAAGGTGCCCAACACCTCGCCCACTGCGGCTTCCAGCGGTGCCGACCTGAACGGCAAGGCGGCACAGAATGCCGCCGAGACCATCAAGCAGCGCCTGGTGGAGTTCGCTGCGCGCAAGTACGACGTCAGTGAAGCGGACGTAGAGTTCCGCAACGGCCATGTGCGTGTACGCGAGCAGATCCTGACGTTCGAAGCGTTGATCCAGCAGGCGTATTTCGGCCAGGTCTCGCTGTCGAGCACCGGTTTCTACAAGACCCCGAAAATCTTTTACGACCGCAGCCAGTCGCGCGGACGACCGTTCTACTACTACGCGTTCGGCGCGGCCTGCTGCGAAGTGATCGTCGACACCCTGACCGGCGAATACAAGATGCTGCGCACCGACATCCTCCACGATGTGGGCGCTTCGTTGAACCCGGCCATCGACATCGGCCAGGTCGAAGGCGGCTTTATCCAGGGCATGGGTTGGCTGACCATGGAAGAACTGGTGTGGAACAACAAGGGCAAGCTCATGACTAACGGGCCGGCCAGCTACAAGATCCCGGCCGTAGCGGACATGCCGCTGGACCTGCGGGTGAAACTGGTGGAGAACCGCAAGAACCCGGAGGACACAGTATTCCATTCCAAGGCCGTGGGTGAGCCGCCGTTCATGCTCGGGATTGCTTCGTGGTGCGCGATCAAAGATGCGGTGGCGAGTTTGGCTGACTATCGCCAGCAACCAAAGATCGATGCGCCGGCCACGCCCGAGCGGGTGTTGTGGGGGTGTGAGCAGATGCGGCAGTTGCGGGCGGCGAAGGCTGTCGAGGCTGACACTGAATTGGCTTCGCTCTAGACCCAGGCGCTGCCATCGCGGGCAAGCCCGGCTCCCACATTTTGAGGTGCTAACCCGATCAAATGTGGGAGCTGGCTTGCCTGCGATAGCGGCCGAACTAACAGCAGAAATGTTGAGGTAGACATGGACAACTGGATCAGCGCCCTCGCCACCCTGCAAAACCAGGGCGAACCCTGCGTACTGGTGACCATCATCGAAGAGCTGGGCTCCACGCCACGTAATGCCGGTTCCAAGATGGTGATCAGTGCCGCGCGCACCTTCGACACCATCGGCGGCGGGCACCTGGAATACAAGGCAATGCAGCTCGCTCGCGACATGCTCGTGCGCGGCCAGCAAACCACTCATCTGGAGCGCTTCAGCCTCGGCGCGAGCCTGGGCCAGTGCTGCGGTGGCGTGGCGGTATTGCTGTTCGAACCCATGGGCCAGGTGCAGGCGCAGATCGCGGTGTTTGGCGCCGGCCATGTCGGGCGTGCGCTGGTGCCGTTACTGGCAAGCTTGCCCTGCCGCGTACGCTGGATCGATTCCCGTGAGCAGGAGTTTCCGGAGCACGTCCCGCAAGGCGTGCGTAAAATCGTCAGTGAAGAACCGGTCGATGAAATTGCCGACCTGCCCGCGGGCAGTTACTGCATCGTCATGACCCACAATCACGCGCTGGACCTGGAACTCACCGCCGCCCTGCTCAAGCGCAATGACTTCGCCTACTTCGGCCTGATCGGCTCGAAAACCAAACGCGTCAAATTCGAACACCGCCTGCGTGACCGCGGCTTCGACACCGCACGGTTGCAACGCATGCGCTGCCCCATGGGCCTCACAGAGGTGAAGGGCAAGTTGCCGGTAGAGATCGCCATCTCCATCGCCGGCGAAATCATCGCCACCTATAACGCCAATTTCGGCCAGCACACTGCCGGCGCCGAACCCATTGCCAAACTGCTGCCGGCTTCGCGCCGCAGCCAAGCTATCAATTGAGATAACCATGCCTTTGACTCGCAAAGCCTACCGCGCCGCCATCCTGCACAGCATCGACGACCCTGCCATCGTTGGCATCGACGCCTCCTACGAGTATTTCGAAGACGGCCTGCTGGTGATCGATAACGGCCAGATCAGTGCGCTCGGCCACGCCAGCGACCTGCTGCCGACGCTGCCCGCCGACATCGACATCACGCACTACCAGGACGCATTGATCACCCCCGGCCTGATCGACACCCATATCCATCTGCCGCAAACCGGCATGATCGGCGCCTACGGCGAGCAATTGCTGGATTGGCTCAACACCTACACTTTCCCCTGTGAAAGCCAGTTCGCCGACAAGGCCCACGCCGATAACGTCGCGGATATCTTCATCAAGGAGTTGTTGCGCAACGGCACCACCACCGCACTGGTCTTCGGCAGCGTACACCCGCAATCGGTGAACTCGTTTTTTGAAGCGGCCGAGAAACTCGACCTGCGCATGATCGCCGGCAAAGTGATGATGGACCGCAACGCGCCGGACTACCTGACCGACACACCTGAATCCGGCTATCAGGAAAGCAAGGCGTTGATCGAACGCTGGCACGGCAAAGGCCGCCTGCATTATGCCGTTACGCCACGCTTCGCCCCCACCAGCACGCCTGAGCAACTGGCGCTGGCCGGGCAATTGCTGGGCGAATACCCAGATCTGTACATGCAGACCCACATCAGTGAGAACAAGCAGGAAGTCGAGTGGGTAAACGAGCTGTTTCCCGAGCGCAACGGCTACCTGGACGTGTACGACCATTACAAACTGCTCGGCGAGCGCTCGGTGTTTGCCCACGGCGTGCACCTGTGTGACGACGAATGCGCACGGCTGGCGGAGACCGGCTCGGCGGTGGCGTTCTGCCCAACGTCGAACTTCTTCCTCGGCAGTGGGTTGTTCAACTTGCCCATGGCCGAGAAGCACAAATTGAACGTAGGCCTGGGCACCGACGTGGGCGGCGGCACCAGCTTCTCGCTCCTGCAAACACTGAATGAAGCCTATAAGGTCATGCAGTTGCAGGGAGCGCGGTTGAGCCCGTTCAAGTCGCTCTATCTGGCGACCCTGGGCGGTGCGCGCGCGTTGCGTCTGGAAGACAGGATCGGCACATTGCAGCCGGGGACGGATGCGGACTTCCTGGTGCTGGACTACAACGCCACGCCACTGCTCAGCTATCGCTTGAAGCAGGCCAATAACATTGCCGAGACGTTGTTTGTGCTGATGACGCTGGGGGATGATCGGGCAGTGTTTCAAACCTATGCAGCCGGCCAGCTGGTGCACCAGCGCTGATCTCAGAGACACCACAAAACCAATGTGGGAGCTGGCTTGCCTGCGATAGCATCACCGCGGTGTAACTGATACACCGCGGCGCCTGCATCGCGGGCAAGCCCGGCTCCCACATTTGATTGGGTTTACAACTTTACAGACGTGCGCCCAGGTTTTTTAGTCTGTAGAAGGTGCGAAAACACCGCATGCAAATCATCCGACGCGCTCTCTTCATCGAGGTTGAGCTTGCTGTCGATATGATCCATATGATGCATCATCAAGTTCACCGCCAGCACCGCATCGCGGGCTTCGATCGCGTCGATCAACTGGGTGTGCTCATCGTAGGAACAGTGCGAGCGGTTGCCGCTTTCGTACTGGGCGATGATCAATGAGGTCTGGGACACCAGGCTGCGCTGGAAGCTGATCAACGGCGCGTTCTTGGCCGCTTCGGCCAGTTTCAGGTGGAACTCGCCGGAAAGACGGATACCGGCACCGCGATCACCGCGGGAGAAACTGTCGCGCTCGTCATTGACCATCTGGCGCAACTCGGCCAATTGCTCAGCGGTAGCGTGCTGCACCGCCAACTCCGTGATCGCTCGCTCCACCAGACGCCGGGCCATGAACACCTGGCGCGCTTCTTCCACACTGGGGCTGGCAACCACTGCGCCGCGATTGGGCCGCAGCAGTACCACGCCTTCATGGGCCAGGCGCGACAGTGCGCGGCGAATGATGGTGCGGCTAACGCCAAAGATCTCGCCCAGTGCCTCTTCACTCAATTTGGTTCCGGGTGCCAGGCGTTGTTCGAGGATCGCCTCGAAGATATGCGCGTAGACGATATCGTCCTGGGTTCCGCTGCGACCGGTCTTGCCGGCTCGCGGTTGTTTCTTGAGAGGTTGCAACTGTTCGTTCATGGGCACTCGGGTAGGGAGAACGGCGGCGAATTAACGGTAATACGGCAAATTCAAGGTAATACGGCAACTACGGGTCGCTGGCAAGTATCACCTAAAAACAGCGCACATTGTACACAACCCAATGCGCCAACACACTGTACGGCTGTTTGCGGCCCCGGCTGTATTGCAATGACTCGTTACGTTTGAGTTTAGGCTTGAATCTGCGCCGTCACCGGCAAATCCCAGGTAAAAGGAACACCCTTCCATGACCGACGCCACCCAAGCGCCCTTGCGCCCGCTGGCCGACACCTCCCCCTCGGCCATCGTCGCCGGTTTTATCGCCATGATGACCGGCTACACCAGCTCCCTGGTGCTGATGTTCCAGGCCGGCCAAGCCGCCGGTTTGGCCACCGCACAGATTTCTTCGTGGATCTGGGCGATTTCCATCGGCATGGCGGTATGCAGCATCGGCCTGTCCCTGCGCTATCGCACACCCATCACCATCGCCTGGTCCACACCCGGCGCGGCGCTGTTGATCACCAGTTTAGGCGGCGTGAGTTATGGCGAAGCCATCGGCGCCTACATCACCTGCGCAGTGCTGGTGACCCTATGCGGGATGACCGGCAGCTTTGAAAAACTGGTCAAGCGCATCCCTGCATCGCTGGCGGCGGCGTTGCTGGCGGGGATCCTGTTCAAGATCGGCAGCGAAATCTTCGTCGCTGCGCAGCATCGCACCGGTCTGGTACTGGGGATGTTTTTCACCTACCTGATCATCAAGCGCCTGTCGCCGCGCTATGCCGTGCTTGCCGCGCTACTGATAGGCACCGCGCTGTCGGGGCTGATGGGGTTGCTGGACTTCAGCGGTTTTCATCTGGAAGTGGCGACGCCCGTATGGACCACACCGCATTTCTCACTGGCGGCGACCATCAGCATCGGTATCCCGCTGTTTGTGGTGGCCATGACCTCGCAGAACATGCCCGGGGTCGCCGTGCTGCGGGCCGACGGCTACACCGTGCCGGCTTCGCCGCTGATCACCACCACCGGCCTGGCCTCGCTGGTGTTGGCACCGTTCGGCTCCCACGGCATCAACCTGGCGGCGATCAGCGCGGCGATCTGCACCGGGCCGCACGCCCATGAAGACCGCAACAAGCGCTACACCGCTGCGGTGTGGTGTGGGGTGTTCTATGGGATTGCCGGGGTATTCGGCGCCACGCTGGCAGCATTGTTCGCAGCCCTGCCCAAGGAACTGGTGCTATCGATTGCGGCGCTGGCGTTGTTTGGCTCGATCATCAACGGCCTGAGCATTGCCATGAATGAGCCGAAGGAGCGGGAAGCGGCGCTGATCACCTTTATGGTCACCGCGTCAGGCTTGACGTTGTTTTCCATCGGGTCGGCGTTCTGGGGGATTGTGGCGGGGGTGTTGACGCTGTTGATCTTGAATTGGCGCAAGGCCTGAAATTTTAAAACCTCATAACGAGACAGCGACCCGGGCGGGTCGCTGTTTCAGTACATCAGGCTACCGGATTGATCGGCTTTTCCGGGTACCAGACGTCCAGCAACGGGCTGACTTCAGCCTTGGTCAGCTCGGAACGGGTTTTCAGCCAGGCTTCGACAGCAGCGCGCTGCTCTTCGGACACCGAGCCACGCTTCTGCAGGCAAACCAGACCGTAGTCATCGCCGCCGACATAGCCCAGACCATTGGCTTCCATGGCTTCTTTGATGAATGCTTCGAGGAAAGCGTCGATAGCTTCTTCACTCAGGCCTTCGTTGAAGTCCAGGTTCAGTTCGAAACCCAGCTCTTGAAATTCATCAACGCACAGTTTTTTGCGCAGACGCTGGGAACGGTTAGTCGCCATTGGAACAATCCTCATAAGTAATAACGGGCGGCACTTTAGCAGTTTAAGGCGGCAATTGCCCGACTCTCTGGGACGGGCGGCGCATCGGCCGTTAAAAAAACCTGATTAGCGGCTATCGTTCAGCTACAAGTGAAGCCACCTTGGGGCATAATGCCGACACTTTCGTGACCATTGAGGGATTTTCTTATATACCCCTCGCCTTTTTCACCCTTCTCAGCAGTAGGGTTTTATTTCTTATGATCAAATCGTTGCGTTCTGTATTACTTGCCAGTGTCCTTTTGCCTTTGGCCCTTTCGGCCACTGCCGCCCCCATCAATACTGCCCTGCCCCCCAGCGTCGCGCAGGCCTTGCAGAAAGCCAAACTGCCCAATACCGCGTTGTCTCTGGTGATGCTGCCTCTGAACGGCCCCGGTACGCCAACCGTATTCAATGCCGACGTATCGGTGAACCCGGCCTCTACCATGAAGCTGGTGACCACTTACGCGGCCCTGGAGATGCTCGGCCCCAACCACCAGTGGAAGACCGAGTTCTACACCGACGGCACCCTCAGCGGTGGCGTGTTGCGTGGCAACCTGTACCTCAAGGGCGGCGGCGATCCCAAGCTGAACATGGAAAAGCTCTGGCTGCTGATGCGCGACCTGCGTGCCAATGGCGTGCAGCAGGTCACCGGCGACCTGGTACTGGATCGCAACTTCTTCAACCAGCCGCTGTTGCCTGATTTCAATGACGACGGCAACGACGAGAACAAGCCGTTCCTGGTCAAGCCCGATGCCTTGCTGGTCAACCTCAAGGCCCTGCGCTTCGTGACCCGTAATGATTCGGGACGCGTGATCGTGTCGGTCGAACCGCCGATTGCCAGCATTCGCATCGACAACCAGGTGAAAGTCACCAACGCCAAACAGTGCACCGGTGACGTGCGTTACAACCCGGTGACCGCCGCCGACGGCAGTGTGACCGTGACTGTCAGCGGCCAACTGGCCGATGGCTGCAGCTCGCAGACTTACCTGTCACTGCTCGACCACGCCACCTACACCGCCGGCGCCGTGCGTGCGATCTGGAAGGAGCTGGGCGGCACCATCCAGGGCCGCGATATCCAGGCGCCAGTGCCCAAGGATGCCAAGGTGCTGGCCCGCGCCTTCTCGCCGGACCTGGCGGAAATCATTCGCGACATCAACAAATACAGCAACAACACCATGGCCCAGCAACTGTTCCTGAGCCTGGGCGCGCAATTTCGCAACGATGCCGATGGCGACGATGCCAAGGCCGCGCAACGCGTCGTGCGCCAATGGCTGGCCAAAAAAGGCATCACCGCGCCACACTTGGTGATGGAGAACGGCTCCGGCCTGTCCCGCGCCGAACGGGTCAGCGCCCGCGAGATGGCGGCCATGCTGCAAGCCGCCTGGAAAAGCCCCTACGCGGCGGAGTACATCAGTTCGATGCCAATCGCCGGCACTGACGGCACCATGCGTAAACGCCTGAAGACCACAGCGATGCGCGGCGAAGCTCATGTGAAGACCGGTACCCTGAACACCGTGCGCGCCATCGCCGGGTTCAGCCGTGACAACAATGGCAACACTTGGGCGGTGGTGGCGATTCTCAACGACTCCAAGCCTTGGGGCGCGTCATCGGTGTTGGACCAGGTGCTCCTGGACCTGTATCGCCAGCCGAAGGCCGTTGCAGCCGCGCCGGTTCTGTAAAGCATCACACTACCCTGCAGGAGCGAGCTTGCTCGCGAAAAACGTCAACGATCACGCGTGTTTCCTGAGTACACGCGGCGTCTATGGTTTTTTCGCGAGCAAGCTCGCTCCTACAGTCAGTAGGGCTTGCTCGCTCCCACACGCCTCGACCCGGTCCCTGCCCGCCTGCTTGGCCACATACACTGCCGAATCAGCGCGCAGCAGCAACCCATCGATATCTTCATCGGTCCGCCAACTGGCTACGCCAAAGCTGGCAGTGACGATGCCCACCGGTTCCATCGGCGTATCGCGCAACGACTGCCACAACTGAGTTGCCAGGCTATAGGCCTGGGCACCATTGGTACTTGGGCACAGCACCACGAATTCTTCCCCACCCAGGCGGCAAAACACGTCGGTACGGCGCAAGCGCTGGCCTATGCGCTTGCACAACTCCTGCAACACCCCGTCGCCCACGGCGTGACCATGCTGGTCGTTGATGCGCTTGAAGTGATCGATATCGAGCATGATCAACGACAGTGCGCCCGAGGTGCGGTTGATCCGCAGCATCTCGCCCTTGAGCCGATCCTGAAAATAACGCCGGTTATAGATGCCCGTCAGAGAGTCAGTGATGGAAAGCGCGCGCAGTTCTTCCTCGACCCGTTTGAGATCGGAAATATCCGACACATAACCGTGCCAAAGCGTACCGCCTCCAGGTAACTCTTCAGGTGTCGCTTCGCCGCGAATCCAGCGCAAGCCTCGCTGAGGCAACTGCACGCGATATTCTTCGCGCCAATGGCTCAGTTGCAACGCCGACAAACGTATCGAGGCACGCACTCGCTCGATGTCCAAGGGGTGAATGCGTTCCAGCACCTTGCCTGCATCCTGCTGTAATGCGCCAAGTTCGATTTCATAGATATCGCGCATACCTTCGCTGGCATAAATGAAACGCCCATTGCCCTGCAGGTCCTGGGTGAACTGGAAAATCCCGCCAGGCACATGAGCACTCAGTTTTTTCAGCAGACGGTCCCGGGCGGCCAGGGCTTCATAGGCGCGCTTTTGCTCGGTGATATCCAGGTAAATTGCCAAGTGCCCGACCCACAGACCAAAGTCGTCCAGGAGCACGGTGGCCAGCATGTTGACCGTCAGTTGGGTACCGTCCTTGCGCACCAGCGTCCACTCGCGAGCTTCATGCAGGCTGTCAGGGCTCTCCACCAGCATCGCCTGGCTCGGCGCAATACGTTTGCCTAGCGCCAGGCTCAACGGCGCAGCCCGCGCTTCGAGTTCCACGGCCAGGTGCAGGCTTTCCAGGGTCAGGCGACCCAGCACCTCTTCGGCCTTGAAACCCAACATCTGTTCGGCGCCGGCATTGAAGGTGTTGATCACACCGCGCAAATCGGTGGCGATGATCGCGACCTGAGTCGCCGCATTCAGCACACTGCGTAATTGCCCGTGAGCCCCACGCAACTCTTGCTCACGCAAGCGCAACTGCACGGTGCGCTGTTCCACCAGTTTCAGCGCACGCTGGCGCTGGCTGACCAGCACGTAGAGCAAGGCACTGAGCAAGGCGCTGAGCAGCACACCCATGCCCAGAATGGTGTTCATCGAGGAATGATTGGCCTTGTCGAACACCTCGCTGGCACGCAGGCTCAGGGCATAGACGTGATCGCCAAGGGTGAGGCGGCGTGTCGCCGTCAGGTCGCTGTTGCCCACCGTATTGCTGGATGCATACAACACCCGTTGCTGCGTATCGGAAGTGTCAACGATCTGCATGACCAGATTGTCGCGATTCGGTTTGGGCAACCCATCGGCCACCAGTTGGCGCATGCTGAGCACCGCCATGACAAAGCCGTAGGGCTCGCTACCAACGGCTTTGCTCACTGGCGCCACCAGCAGCACGCCGCCCGCGTAGGCAGGCTCCACGCCCACCAATTGCATGGGCTGTGACACTGCCGGCCTGGCGTTTTTTTGCGCACGCTCCAGGGCTGACCGGCGCAAGGGCTGGGCCAGCAGGTCAAACCCCAAGGGCGAACCCAGCAGGCTTTGCGTCTGGCTGTACAACACCGGTACGTATTCATCGCGCTCGGGCGCGGGCGCCAACTCACCCAAGCCATTGAGTTCACGGATACTGAAAGGGATGCCACGCTGACGGGAAATCTCTCGCTCGAACGCCCTGCGCTGCTCACGAAATATGCGCGGTGCCCAGGCGTAGGCACGCGCATTGAGCAGCAGTGGCTGGGCGAAGCCGTCGAACTCGGCACGGGAGACATCGCCAGAGTTGATGAAGAAACGCTGCAGGCTACCCAGGCGCAACTCCTGATCCTCAAAACGCTCCTGGATGCGGGTGTAGCGCTCATTGACCAGCAACTGGAAACGCTGGCGCACCTGTTGCTGATACAGGTCGGCAGTCGCCCACGCGACAACCATCGTCAACGCGCTGCCAGCCAACAACACCACCAATGCCACCAGCCAAGCCGACGCCTGTTCACTGATAAAACCAAGGATTTTCGGGCGGACAGCTTGCATCGGCATAGGCAACACTCACAACGCCAGTGTGCGGGGGTGTCACGTTGGCTGGGGTTTAAGTTATAGCCATTGGTCGGGTGTTTGACCAGCCTAAAAACTGCAGGGGCTTAATGTGGGAGGGGGCTTGCTCCCGATAGCGGTGGATCAGCCAATACATTGGTGACTGATACTCTGCTATCGGGAGCAAGCCCCCTCCCACACTGGATACTCGGCGCATTCAGAACTGCTGATATTAATCAGCGAGCAGTGATTTTCCAGGCCCGGTGGATCTTCGCATTGCGCGCAAAATCCGGGTCGATGGTCTTGTCGCTGATCTCTTCGACCGCATAGCGTTCGCTGAGGTTGTCTTCCAACTGGAACTTGCGGAAGTTGTTGGAGAAGTACAGCACGCCACCCGGCGCCAGGCGCGCCATGGCCAGGTCGAGCAACTGCACGTGGTCACGCTGCACGTCGAAGATACCTTCCATGCGCTTGGAGTTGGAGAAGGTCGGCGGGTCGATGAAAATCATATCGAACTCATCGCGACTGGCCTCCAGCCACGCCATGACATCACCCTGCTCCAGGCGGTTCTTGTCGGAGAAACCATTGAGGGAGAAGTTGCGACGCGCCCAGTCCAGATAGGTTTTGGACAGGTCGACGCTGGTGGTGCTGCGCGCTCCACCCTTGGCAGCATGGACGCTGGCGGTGGCGGTGTAGCAATACAGGTTGAGGAAGCGCTTGCCGGCCGCTTCTTTCTGGATGCGCATACGCATCGGGCGGTGGTCGAGGAACAGGCCGGTATCCAGGTAGTCGGTGAGGTTGACCAGCAGCTTCACGCCACCTTCGCTGACCTCGGTGAACTTGCCCTGGGCGCTCTGGCGTTCGTATTGCTTGGTGCCGCTCTGACGCTCGCGACGCTTGACCACCACGCGGCTCTTGTCGACGTTCAGGGCCTGGGGAATCGCTGCCAGGGCGTCGAACATGCGCGCCGAAGCTTTTTCCGGGTCGATGGATTTTGGTGCCGCGTATTCCTGTACGTGAACCCAATCGTGGTACAGGTCGATGGCCATGGAGTACTCGGGCATGTCGGCGTCATACACACGGTAGCAATCCACGCCTTCACGCTTGGCCCATTTGCCCAGCAGCTTGAGGTTCTTTTGCAGGCGGTTGGCAAACATCTGCCCGCCTTCGCTCAAGCGCGCCTGTTCGACCACCGGGGCCGGGGCTGGCTTGATCGGGTTGCCGTTCTTGTTGTACTGGCGCTCAACGGGCTCGGTCGGCGCCTGGTCGTAAGCCGCTTGCTCACGCTCAGCCTGGCGCTGCTCCGGCGTGCGACGTTCGCCGGTGACGAACTGATCCGGGTTGACCTTGATCAGCAGCAATTTGCACGGCAGCGCACCGTTCCAGAACGAATACTGTTTGTGGCTGCGGATGCCCATGCGCTTGCCCAGGTCCGGCGCGCCGGTGAACACCGCAGCTTCCCAGCCCATGCAGGCCTGGCGCAGGCGCTCGCCGAGGTTCTGGTAGAGGTACAACAGGCTGGCTTCGTCACCCAGGCGCTCACCGTAGGGTGGGTTGCAGATCACCAGGCCTTTCTGGTTCTGGTCCGGGCGCGGCTCGAACGTGCCCACTTCTCCCTGGTACACCTTGATCCAGTGGCTCAGGCCGGCGCGTTCGATGTTATTGCGGGCGGGTTGAATCAGGCGCGGGTCGGCTTCGTAACCGCGTACCCACAACGGTGGCTTGTTCATACCAATGGCCGCACGCTCGCTGGCCTCGGTGTGCAGCTTTTTCCACAGCGCCGGGACGTGGCCCAGCCACGTGGTGAAACCCCACAGCTCGCGGTTGAGGTTGGGGGCCATGTCGGCGGCGATCATCGCGCCTTCAACCAGGAAGGTGCCGACGCCGCACATCGGGTCGGTCAGCGCGCCGCCTTCGGCTGCAATGCGTGGCCAGCCGGCGCGAATCAGGATCGCCGCTGCCAGGTTTTCCTTCAGCGGTGCCGCGCCCTGCTGCAGGCGGTAGCCACGCTGGTGCAGGCTGTGGCCGGAAAGGTCCAGGGACAGGATCGCTTCGCCACGGTCCAGGCGCAGGTGAATGCGCAGGTCCGGGTTGATCTTGTCGATGGATGGACGCTCGCCGGTTGGGGTGCGCAGCTTGTCCACGATCGCATCCTTGACCTTCAGCGCGCCGAAGTGGGTGTTGTCGATGCCCGAGCCGTGACCGCTGAACTCGACCGCCAGGGTACCGTCGGGAACCATGTGGTCGGCCCATTCGATATCCAGCACGCCGTGGTAGAGGTCTTCGGCGTCCTTCATCGGGAAGCGCTTGAGTACCAGCAGCACACGGTTGGCCAAGCGTGACCACAGGCACAGGCGGTAGGCGGTTTCCATGTCGGCCATGCCGCGAACGGCCGAGGTGTGCTCGCGGGCGTCCTCAAGGCCAAGCCCGACGGCTTCCTCGATCAGCAGGCCTTCGAGGCCCTTGGGGCAAGTGAGGAAGAGTTCAAAACGGTCCGACATGGGGCATTCCAGGCTTTTCAGCAATAAATGAACGGGCGACGCATCGCCGGCTCGGTTTTCAATCAAGCACTTTTCTTGAAGAGTACTCGCGTGGCACGAATGTGCCGTCCCACCCCGCTTTCCGGGCCGTTGAGCCTTGTTTGACGGGGCAGAGAAACAATGTGAAGCAACAAAAGGAAATATTCAGACCCTTCGTCGAATAATAACCGACTGCAACAGGCGGGCATTCTCACTAAAGGATTAACCCGCTTCGCTGTGCAGGGCACATCATAGCTGGCTTTGCTCCATAAAAGGGGCGAAAAACCATCCCAGCTTATGGCTATAGCATCGTTATCGTTACGTGCTTATGACAAAACGATCATTGAATACATGTGACCTATTGGTTAGAACTCAACACAGGTTGGCGCCGTAACGACGCCGACACATCGGCTCGCCACGCCGGCAGCGAGCCCACCAACGGCAGAAAAACTCTGCCCGGCCTTGGACAAGGCCGAAGGATATCTAGACAGTCAACAAGTGAGGGAAACACCCTATGAGAAGACTTAAGCGTGATCCGTTGGAAAGAGCATTTTTACGCGGATATCAATATGGCGTTCATGGAAAATCCCGTGAGCTTTGCCCATTTACTCTACCGTCGGTACGCCAAGCCTGGATCAACGGCTGGCGAGAAGGACGCGGCGACAACTGGGACGGTATGACTGGCACTGCGGGCATCCACAGACTCAACGAACTTCACGCCGTCGGCTAATCAGGGGCATTTTATTCCGACACACATCTTTGAATGAGTAACGACTTAACCACGCGCGCCCCATCCGGGCGGCGGGCTTCGGCCCAGGGGCTCCTTTATGGAGCCCTTTTTATTGCCTGGCAGATTGTCAGCGCAGGGCAGCGATGGCATCCACCGACTCGCGAATCAACGCCGGCCCCTTATAGATAAAGCCGGAGTACAACTGCACCAGGCTGGCGCCAGCCGCGATCTTCTCGGCCGCGTGCTTGCCTTCGGTAATACCGCCCACCGCGATGATCGGCAAACGCCCGGCCAACTCGGCCGCCAGCACCTTGACGATATGGGTGCTCTTGTCCCGTACCGGCGCGCCGGACAGGCCGCCCGCCTCGTCGCCATGGGCCAGCCCCTCGACGCCCACGCGGCTGAGGGTGGTGTTGGTCGCAATCACTGCGTCCATGCCCGCATCCATCAGGGCCTGGGCCACCAGTACGGTTTCTTCATCGCTCATGTCCGGGGCGATCTTGATTGCCAGGGGTACGCGCTTGCCATGACGCACGGCCAAGTCTTCCTGACGCTGGCGCAAGGCTTCGAGCAGTTGTTTGAGGGAGTCACCGAATTGCAGGCTACGCAGGCCCGGGGTATTGGGCGAGCTGACGTTGACGGTGACGTAGCTGGCGTGGGCGTACACCTTGTCCAGGCAGATCAGGTAATCGTCCACTGCACGCTCTACCGGCGTGTCAAAGTTCTTGCCGATATTGATCCCGAGGATGCCTGTGTATTTTGCCGCTTGAACCCGCGATGACAGGTGATCGACGCCGAGGTTGTTGAAACCCATGCGATTGATGATCGCCTCTGCGTCCGGCAGGCGGAAAATGCGTGGCTTGGGATTTCCCGGCTGTGGCCGTGGCGTCACGGTGCCGATTTCAACGAAGCCGAACCCCAACTGTGCAAACCCGTCGATGGCCGCGCCGTTTTTGTCCAGGCCGGCTGCCAGGCCGACCGGATTGGGAAAATCCAGGCCCATCACCGACACCGGCACTTTCGCCGCAGCCTTGCATACCAGGCCATTGAGCCCCAGGCGGCCACCGGCACCGATCAAGTCCAGGGACAGATCGTGGGAGGTTTCCGGGGAGAGTTTGAACAACAGCTGGCGGGCCAAGGTATACATGGGCGGGCTAGACTCGGATGGCGGCAAAAGGTGACGCGATTATAGCCGGGGTGGCGGGCCTCATGCGAGGCGTGCTGCGCTCATCGGCGCTGAGCAATCAACGCCTGATAACGCACCCAGATCCTTTCGGCGTAGCGCTGGCGCAACGCCTCACGCTGCGAGCCAGGGCCCGGTCCAACATTGTAGGAACCCACCGCCATCCAGTTGTAGCCGAAACGCTGAATAAACTCGGCCAGAATCGAGGCACCGACTTGCACCGACAAACAAGGTTCGCTCAACAACCGCTCCTCGGTAATGCCCTGTTTGAGCAAACGCGGCAGGTGGATGCTGTTGATCTGCATCAAGCCGATATCACGCGTGCCATTGCGGTTGGCGTAGTTGATCGCCTGCGCACGCGAACCCGATTCGACATCAGCGATAGCCTGCAACAGTTCCGGTTCGAGATCGTACCGGCTGGCCGCCTCGTCCCAGCAATAGGCCAGTGCCTGGTGACTGCCCATCAGCCCACCGAGCAGCAGTACCACGCTCCAAACCTTAAGCATTGCTGGCCTGGCCACACACAGAGCACACATGCACGACACCCCGTGGTGGTTCCCCTACCCGCACCGGGCACGTAAAGCGATACCCCTTGCCATAAATCGTCTTGATAAACCCTTTGTCGGCGCTCAAATGTTTGCGCAGGGAATAGATACAGCGCGTGAGTGACTCATCGGCCACCTCTCCCCGGGGCCAGGCCAGCTCCAGCAGGCGATCCTTGGTCATCAGCGTGCCACCGGAGGCCAGCAACAATCGCAGCACATGCCACTCCTTGGGCGGCAACTGAATATCCGCATCGCCGCCCGTCAACCGGCCATCGCCATGCAAGGTCCAGCGAGCGAAGACCAGGGAGGTCGTCGATTCATCAATCACGACGGCCATACGCACCTCTGCTTTTTACTACTGACATTCACATCCTTAGTTTCCGTACCGGCTCACCTGCCAATGTCACGACTATAAAAAACCGGCCTACGGCTCGCGCTAGGACAAAGCCCATTCGGGCGCCCTTTTTTGGAAACTTTCGGTCAGACAATTCTCCTCACGCACTTATTGGGGTAGCCATTCCTGATACGTCTCCTGCAACTCAACCCCCAGCCGATCCTCCAGTTGCACCAGCTCACCCAACGCCATCAGTTGCCCATTGACCCGTACCTCCACACATCGAGTCGCCCCTGGATCCAGAGGCAGCACCTTCCCCGGTGCGAACGCAGCCAAACGCTTGCGGCTGATCAATTGCTCCTGCAGCAGTATTTCCAGGTGCATGGACAAACGCCTTTTTCATGGGGAAAACTCACGATCGGTGCGCAGGAACGCACGCTGCACACGCTCATGTTGTGCTGTGCTCAATTGCGCAGGCGCGGGAGGTGGCGGTAATGGGTCAGGGCCTGACGAAACGTCATCCTGGACCGTGGCGCTATCCAGCTCCGCCACCAGTTTTTCGATAAGACTCACCTGGGCAGGCTGGCCCTTGATCAACAAACTGTTGGTATCCGAATAGGCCACCAACACCAGGCTACCGTCTGCCAATTGACCTTTCTGCGCAGGGGATAGCCGGGCTTCGATCATGGCAGCCATACCCGGTACGCGGACCTTATTGGCACCCTCTCCTTGCTGGCGGTCCTGAACAGCTGCATTGATCACCTGGACAACGCCGAATGCCGTTGCGCCTTCGGGCTGCTTGCGGCGTGGCTGGTCCATCAGGCTGGCCAGCCGCAAGACATGATCGACATAGCTCGGTGGCCCGTAAACGTAGAACGTACGTGCCCCGCTCTCACGCAATGGGTAGCGCGGCTCATCCAGCCCCGCACGCCGCATGATGCCGCGCAGCCGATTGACTGAGATATGCCGCAGCACGACCGCAGAACTACGCACCTCATCGGCGGTGTAGAGATGCACCACTTGCCCGCTGCGGTGCCAGATCAGGTCTTGCTGCTCAGCGAGGGTTTCCAGGACCCGTTGCGGCGCTGCAAAGTCGAAGATTCCGCTGATGCGCCTGCGCGCCACCGCACGGCTGGTGACCACAGGCAGGCCCAATGGCCCCGACAGCGCGGTAAAGAAAGTATGCAAACTTTCATCCTGTGCCTGGTACGCCTGGCCCCAGGCTGCGCGGCTACCCAGCAACAGGGCGGCACACAGTAACCCGCAGTGCAGCCAGCGGCAGTTAATGGGGTTCGGGGAATCAGTGTGCACCGTGGGTATTCCTGGGCGATCTGGCCTGAAGAAGCGGCCATACTGCGAGGCGCAAGAGGTTCAATCATGATGAAAAGTTGACGGCAGACTGCACCACGCCCCCGTGGCATGTGCCTTGCTTCGCACTTTGTATCAGGCCCGCACCAAAGGCGGCGCGGGCCTACGGACAAAGGCGTCGTTACCCGGCAATGGCCTGTCACGCCAAGCCGGGAAACGACGCTTTTTTTTTCAGAAAAGGCAGGTATTGATGAACGATCCGCTGGCTTGGGTAAACGGCAGCGATGCCCCGGAAAAGAGCAGCCTTGACCTGGGGTTCATGGCCCTGACCGATTGCGCGTCGCTGGTGGTCGCTGCCACCCAGGGCTTCGCCCAGCCCTACGGCCTCACACTGAACCTCAAGCGCCAATCATCCTGGGCCAACCTGCGTGACAAGCTGGTCAGTGGCGAGCTGGACGCCGCCCACGGGCTGTACGGGCTGATCTATGCCGTGCATCTGGGCATCGGCGGCGTTGCGCCTACCGACATGGCCGTACTGATGGGCCTCAACCAGAACGGCCAGAGCATCAACCTGTCCCACGGCCTGCAACACCAGGGAGTGGTCACTCCTGAAGCGCTGGAACGCCACGTGCACCAAAGCCGGACAAAACTGACCTTCGCCCAGACATTTCCCACGGGCACCCACGCCATGTGGTTGTATTACTGGCTGGCGAGCCAAGGCATTCATCCATTGCAGGATGTGAACAGCGTGGTGGTGCCGCCGCCGCAAATGGTGGCGCACCTGCAGGCCGGACGCATCGACGGTTTTTGTGTCGGCGAGCCTTGGAGTGCCAGTGCAGTGCAACATCATCAAGGCTTTACTCTGGCGACCACCCAGGCGATCTGGCCCAATCATCCGGAAAAGGTCCTGGGCTGCACCCAGGCGTTCGTCGACGGGTTTCCCAATACCGCCCGCCTATTGGTCATGGCGATCCTCGAGGCCAGCCGGTTTATCGAACAGAGCATTGAAAACCGCCGTTCCACCGCGCAGTTGCTCAGCGCTCGCGACTACCTCGACGCCCCGTTGGACTGCATCGAGCCGCGTCTGCTGGGTCATTACGAGGACGGCTTGGGTAACCAGTGGCAGGATCCCCATGCTTTGCGCTTTTTCGCCGGTGGCGAGGTGAATTTGCCCTACCTCAGCGACGGCATGTGGTTCATGACCCAGTTCCGGCGTTGGGGCTTGTTGCGTGAAGACCCTGACTACCTCGGCGTCGCCTGCCAGGTCCAGCAATTGGCACTGTATCGCCAGGCCGCCGATGCGCTGGGCCTCAGCGTTGGCGACGCGCCGATGCGCAGCAGTCAATTGATCGACGGCAAAATCTGGGACGGCTCCGACCCCGCCGGTTACGCCCGCAGCTTCCGCCTCAATGCCCTGGGCGATGACAACCACAGTCAAGCGCTGCGCTGACAGGAGCTCAATGATGCTACGAATCCTGTTGATCAATGACACCCCGCGCAAGGTCGGGCGCCTCAAGGCCGCCCTGACCGAAGCCGGCTTCGAGGTGATCGATGAATCCGGCCTGACCATCGACCTGCCCGCACGCGTCGAAACAGTGCGCCCGGACGTGATCCTGATCGATACCGAGTCACCCGGCCGCGATGTGATGGAGCAAGTGGTGTTGGTCAGCCGCGACCAGCCCCGGCCTATCGTGATGTTTACCGATGAGCATGACCCGAATGTGATGCGCCAGGCAATCAAGTCCGGCGTCAGTGCCTATATCGTCGAAGGTATTCAGGCCCAACGCCTGCAACCGATCCTTGATGTGGCCATGGCCCGCTTCGAGAGTGACCAGGCCCTGCGCGCGCAGTTGCAGGCCCGTGACCTGCAATTGGCCGAACGTAAACGCATCGAGTTGGCCAAGGGTCTGCTGATGAAAATGAAGAGCTGTAATGAAGAAGAGGCGTACACCCTGATGCGCCGTCAGGCCATGAGTCGCCAGCAGAAACTGATCCAGGTGGCAGAGCAGATTATTGCCATGAGCGAGTTGCTCGGCTGATCTGGCTCAGCTCTTGCTAAAGAATCCTCACAGGTAACCAACGGCGGTTGCCCCTCCACGACAAAGACGTCGCCCACCCGGTTTGCCCTCGCGAACCCGGTGGCGGCGTTTTTTCGTTTCAGACCCCCAACCGTTGAGGTGCGTGATGAAATCAAGCTTCTGGAAATCCGGGCATACCCCGACCCTGTTTGCCGCGTTCCTGTATTTCGACCTGAGTTTCATGGTCTGGTACCTGTTGGGCCCGCTGGCGGTGCAAATTGCCGCCGACCTGCACCTGACCACCCAGCAGCGCGGCCTGGTGGTGGCCACGCCGATCCTGGCGGGCGCGGTCCTGCGTTTTCTGATGGGCATGTTGGCCGACAAGCTGTCACCCAAGACCGCTGGGCTGATAGGCCAAGTGATTGTGATCGTGGCGCTGTTCTGCGCCTGGAAGCTGGGGATCCACAGTTACGAGCAAGCCTTGCTGCTGGGCGTGTTTCTGGGCATGGCCGGTGCCTCCTTTGCCGTGGCTCTGCCCCTGGCATCGCAGTGGTATCCCGCAGAGCACCAGGGCAAGGCCATGGGCATCGCCGGTGCCGGTAATTCCGGCACCGTATTTGCCGCCTTGCTGGCACCGGTGCTGGCGGCTGCGTTCGGCTGGAGCAATGTGTTCGGCTTTGCGCTGATTCCGCTGGTCCTTACCCTGATCGTATTCGCCTGGCTCGCACGCAACGCACCACAACGTCCGAAAGCCAAGTCCATGGCCGACTACTTCAAGGCCCTGGGCGACCGCGACAGCTGGTGGTTCATGTTCTTCTACAGCGTGACCTTTGGTGGCTTCATCGGCCTGGCCAGCGCCCTGCCCGGCTACTTCAACGACCAGTACGGCCTGAGCCCGGTGACCGCCGGCTACTACACCGCGGCCTGCGTGTTCGGTGGCAGCCTGATGCGCCCGCTGGGCGGCGCCCTGGCCGACCGTTTTGGCGGGATCAAGACCCTGCTCGGCATGTACAGCGTGGCGGTGATCTGTATTGCCGCAGTGGGTTTCAACCTGCCCAGCTCCTACGCGGCGCTGGCGCTTTTCGTCTGCACCATGCTCGGCCTGGGTGCCGGAAATGGCGCGGTATTCCAATTGGTGCCGCAGCGTTTTCGCAGTGAGATCGGCGTAATGACCGGCTTGATCGGCATGGCCGGTGGCATCGGCGGCTTCGCCCTCGCCGCCGGCATGGGCGCGATCAAACAGAGCACCGGCAGTTACCAGTTGGCGCTGTGGTTGTTCGCCAGCCTCGGAGTGCTGGCCTGGTTTGGCCTGCATGGCGTCAAGCGCCGCTGGAGAACCACCTGGGGCTCGGCTGCGGTCACCGCTGCCCGCGTCTGATGAGCCTTCGACTGAGCGTCGCCCAGGCCAGCGCCATTGGCCCACGCAGTGAAAACCAGGATGCGCTGCGGGTGGTCACACCGATGGCGGAACTGGCGGCGAGCAAAGGCTACCTGTGCGCATTGGCCGATGGCGTCAGCCAATGCGCCGACGGTGGCCTGGCCGCGCGCTCGACCTTGCAGGCGCTGGCGCAGGACTACTACGCCACGCCGCAGACCTGGGGGGTGGCCCAGGCGCTCGAACGTCTGTTGGTCGCGCAAAATCGCTGGCTGCAAGCCAACGGTGGTGGGCAACCGTTGCTCACCACCCTCAGCGCCCTGGTGTTTCGCGGCCAACGCTTCACGCTGGCCCATGTCGGTGATTGCCGTGCATATCGCTGGTTCGACGGCGAGTTGCAACGCCTCAGCGAAGACCATGTGTGGGAACAGCCGGGTATGCAGCACGTACTCAAACGCGCCCTTGGCCTGGATCAGCACCTGGTGCTGGACTTCCTCGACGGCCAATTGCGCGAGGGCGAATGTTTCCTCTTGCTCAGCGACGGGGTGTGGGCGACGTTGGGCGATCACAGCATTGGCGCGATTCTGCGTGAGCAAGACGACCTCGACCTGGCCGTCAGCACCCTGGTCAGCGCCGCCCACCTGGCCGGCAGCCAAGACAACGCCAGCGCCTTGCTGGTGCGCATCGACCAACTCGGCGCCGCCACCCTCGGCGACGCCTTGGTGCAGTTGCAGCAATGGCCAACGCCGCCGCCGCTGAAGGTTGGGCAGATCTTTGAAGGCTGGGAGGTGCAAAGCGTGCTCGCGCAGAGTCGGCAATCGTTGCTGTATCGCGTGCACGATGCGCAGCGGCAACCCTGGCTGCTCAAGACCTTGCCCTTGCGCCACGATGACACCGACGCCGCCCAAGCCTTGTTGTCGGAGGAGTGGTTTCTGCGCCGCGTCGCTGGCCGTGCCTTTCCGGAGGTGCATACCGCCAGTGGTCGTCAGCATTTGTACTACGTGATGCGCGAATACCCCGGGCAGACCCTCGCCCAGCTGTTTCAACAACAAGGCCCGCTGCCGCTGGCGCAATGGCAGTCAATCGCCGAACGCTTGCTGCGAGCCGTGGGCCTGCTGCATCGCCGACAGATTCTGCACCGCGACATCAAGCCGGAAAACCTGCTGCTGGGCGATGACGGGGAACTGCGGGTGCTGGACTTTGGCCTGGCCTACTGCCCTGGCCTTTCTGAAGACCGTGCCCACTTACTACCCGGCACCCCGAGTTTTATCGCGCCCGAAGCTTTCGCAGGCGAGCATCCTACTGCGCAACAGGATTTGTATAGTGTCGGTGTGACCTTGTATTACCTGCTGACTGGGCATTACCCCTACGGCGAAATCGAAGCCTTCCAACGCCCGCGTTTCAACCAGCCTGTCAGCGCCAGCCGCTATCGCCCTGATCTGCCGGATTGGTTGCCCCACAGCCTGGAGCGCGCCGTGGCCGCCCTGCCCGCACAGCGCTATGAAACTGCCGAAGAATGGCTGCTGGTACTGGAACAGGCCGACCGCCGCGAACTGAGCGTACGGCCACGACCGCTGCTGGAGCGCGAGCCGCTGAAGGTCTGGCAAACCCTGGCAGTGGCCTCACTGTTGATCAATCTGGTGCTGCTGTACTGGCTGCTGCACCACTAACGAGCAAAATCCACCTCTCTCCTGTTTAAACGCCCAATAAAACTGGGGGTTTGCAACTTGGCACAGCTGCTGCATTAGGTCTTCCAACAACCCACATATAGCCGCCCCTTCAACGTCGAAGGGTCGAGCTTCCCGAGAGAACGGGACCAGGACAAAGGCGTCCTCGCTAGCTGACTAGCGGGGACGCCTTTTTTTGTTTGCGCATGATTTGTCGAGCCATTGCGGAGAACGATATGAAAAAACTCAAACTGGTGATGATCGGCAACGGCATGGCCGGGGTTCGCACCCTTGAAGAATTGCTCAAGCTGAGCAGCGAGCTGTACGACATCACCGTATTCGGCGCCGAGCCCCACACCAACTACAACCGCATCCTGCTGTCGCCGGTGCTGGCCGGTGAGCAAACCTTCGAAGAGATCGTGCTCAACGACCTCGACTGGTACCTGGATAACAACGTCAAGCTACTGCTCAACCGCAAGGTGGTGCAGATCGACCGGGTCAAGCGCAAAGTCATCGCCGAAGACGGCACCGAGGCCGAGTACGATCGCCTGCTGATCGCCACCGGTTCTACGCCGTTTATCCTGCCGATTCCCGGCAACACCTTGCAGGGCGTGATTGGCTACCGCGACATTGCCGATACCCAGGCGATGATCGACACCGCCAAGACCCACAAGCACGCGGTGGTGATCGGTGGTGGCCTGCTCGGCCTGGAAGCGGCCAACGGCCTGATGCTGCGCGGTATGCACGTGACGGTGGTGCATCTCGGTGAATGGCTGCTGGAACGCCAACTGGACAAGACCAGCGGCCAGTTGCTGCAAACCGAACTGGAAAGCCGTGGCCTGGTGTTTCGCCTGTGCGAGCAAACCCAGGCCTTGCATGATGCCGGTAATGGTCGCGTCGGCTCGGTGCAATTCAAAAATGGCGACATCATCCCCGCCGACCTGGTGGTGATGGCCGCCGGTATCCGCCCCAACACCGAACTGGCGGAGAAGTCCGGCATCCCCTGCAACCGTGGGATCCTGGTCAACGACACGATGCAAACCTACGACCCGCGCATCTACGCGATCGGCGAATGCGCCAGCCATCGCGGGATCGCCTATGGCCTGGTGGCGCCGCTGTTCGAACAGGCCAAGGTCTGCGCCAACCACTTGGCCCAACTGGGCTTTGCCACTTACAAAGGCTCGGTGACCTCGACCAAGCTGAAGGTGACCGGCATCGACCTCTTTTCTGCCGGCGACTTCATGGGCGGTGAAGGCACCGAGACCATCACCCTCTCCGACCCGATCGGCGGCGTATACAAGAAGCTGGTAATCAAGGACGACATCCTGGTCGGTGCGTGCCTGTACGGCGATACCGCGGATGGTGGTTGGTACTTCCGCCAGATCCGTGAGAACCATGCAATTGGCGAGATCCGCGATCACCTGATGTTCGGTGAGAACGCCTTGGGCGATGTGGGCCATCAAGGCCAGGACAAAGCCATGAGCATGGCCGACAGCGCCGAAGTCTGCGGCTGCAACGGCGTGTGCAAAGGCACCATCGTCAAGGCAATCCAGGAACAAGGGCTGTTCAGCGTCGATGAGGTGAAAAAACACACCAAGGCCGCCAGCTCCTGCGGTTCCTGTGCCGGGCTGGTTGAGCAGATCCTGATCAACACCGTGGGCGGCGCGGCTGACGTCAAACCCAAAAGCGAAAAGGCCATCTGTGGGTGCAGCGACCTTAATCACGGGCAGATCCGTCAGGCTATCCGCGAGCAGCACTTGCTGACTATCGACAGCACCATGCGCTACCTGAACTGGCGTACCCCCAATGGCTGCGCCACCTGCCGCCCCGCGCTCAACTATTACCTGATTTCAACCTGGCCGGGCGAGGCCAAGGACGACCCGCAATCACGACTGATCAACGAACGGGCCCACGCCAATATTCAGAAAGACGGCACCTACTCTGTAGTCCCACGGATGTGGGGCGGCGTGACCAATCCTTCGGAGCTGCGCCGCATCGCCGATGTGGCCGACAAGTACAACGTGCCGATGGTGAAAGTCACCGGCGGCCAGCGCATCGACTTGCTCGGCATCAAGAAGCAGGACTTGCCAGGGGTGTGGAAGGACCTGGATATGCCGTCCGGCCATGCCTACGGCAAATCCATCCGCACCGTGAAAACCTGCGTGGGCAGCGAGTTCTGCCGTTTCGGCACGCAGAATTCCACCCAATTGGGCATTGAGCTTGAGCATGACCTGTTCAATATGTGGTCACCGCACAAGGTCAAGCTGGCGGTGTCCGGTTGCCCACGCAACTGTTCGGAAGCGGGCATCAAGGACGTGGGAATTATCGGTGTCGACTCCGGTTGGGAGATGTATATCGGTGGCAACGGCGGCATCAAGACCGAAGTCGCGGAGTTTTTCGTCAAGCTCAAGACCGCCGATGAAGTGCGCGAATACAACGGCGCATTTCTGCAGCTGTACCGCGAAGAAGCGTTCTACCTGGAACGCACGGTGCACTACCTGCAACGAGTGGGCATGGAGCACATCAAGAAGGCCGTACTCGAAGACCCGGCCCGCCGCCAGGCGCTCAATGAGCGTTTGCAGTTCTCGCTGTCATTCGAACAGGACCCGTGGAAGGAACGCCTGGAACAGCCGCTGCTGAAAAAGGAGTTCGACGTTATCCCGGTCAAACAACTGGAGGTGTCGCTATGAACTGGCTGGATATCTGCGCCCTTGATGAAATCAATACCCTGGGCTCGCGCATCATCAGCGGGCCCAAAGGCGACATCGCGATTTTTCGTACCAGTGACGACGAAGTCTTCGCCCTTGACGACCGTTGCCCGCACAAGGGCGGCCCGCTCTCCCAAGGCTTAATCTATGGCAAGCGCGTCGCCTGCCCGCTGCACAACTGGCAGATTGACCTGGCGTCCGGCGAAGCCCAGGCGCCGGATATCGGCTGCGCCCACCATCATCAGGCCCGGGTAGAAAACGGCCGGGTGATGCTGGCCCTGCGGGACGCGGGTTGATGAACCGCCAGACCACCGCGTCCACCTGCTGTTATTGCGGCGTGGGCTGCGGCGTGCTGATCGAGCATGACGGCGAGCAGATCCTGGGGGTACAAGGCGATCCGAGCCATCCGGCCAACTTCGGCAAATTGTGCAGCAAAGGCGCCAGCCTGCACCTGACCGGCGACGTGAGCGCACGCGCCCTGTATCCGGAGTTGCGCCTGGGCAAAGGTTTGGCCCGTACCCGTACCGACTGGGACACCGCCCTGGATCACGCCGCCAACGTGTTCGCCGAGACCATCGCCGAGCACGGCCCGGACAGCGTGGCGTTCTATATCTCGGGGCAACTATTGACCGAGGATTACTACAGCTTCAACAAGCTGGCCCGGGCGTTGGTGGGCACCAACAATATCGACAGCAATTCACGGCTGTGCATGTCATCGGCGGTGGTCGGCTACAAACGCAGCCTGGGCGCCGATGCGCCGCCGTGCAGTTATGAAGACCTGGAAAACAGCGACTGCGTGATGATCGTCGGCAGCAATATGGCCTACGCCCACCCGGTATTGTTCCGACGCCTGGAGCAGGCCAAAGCGCAGCGCCCGCAGATGAAAGTACTGGTGATTGATCCTCGGCGTACAGACACCTGCGATTTGGCTGACCTGCACCTGGCAATCTTGCCGGGGACGGACGTGGCGTTGTTTCACGGGATTTTGCATTTGCTGCTGTGGGAAGACTGGATTGATCGTGCGTTCATCCAGGCCCACACCGATGGCCTGGCCGAGCTCAAGCGCCTGGTGCATGACTACACGCCGCAGATGGTCACACAGTTGTGCGGGATCAGCGTCGAACAACTGCGCCTATGTGCGCAGTGGGTCGGCACATCCAGCAGCTTTTTGTCGCTATGGTGCATGGGCCTCAACCAATCCACTGCCGGCAGCGCAAAAAACAGCGCGTTGATCAACCTGCACTTGGCCACGGGCACCATTGGCAGGCCGGGGTGCGGGCCGTTTTCCCTGACCGGTCAACCGAATGCCATGGGCGGTCGCGAAACCGGCAGCCTGTCCAACCTGCTGCCGGGCCACCGCGAGGCGTCCAACCCGGCACATCGCGCTGAAGTGGCCACCTATTGGGGTGTGGAGCAACTGCCTGCACCCGCCGGCCTTACCGCGATCGAACTGTTTGAACAGATGCAGGCAGGCAAGATCAAGGCCCTGTGGATCGCCTGCACCAACCCTGCACAATCCTTGCCCGACCAGAACGCCGTGCGTGCGGCCTTGGCGGCGTGCCCGTTCGTGGTGTTGCAGGAGGCTTTTCGCACCACCGAAACCGCCACTTATGCCGACCTGCTGTTGCCTGCCGCCAGTTGGGGCGAAAAAGACGGCACGGTCACCAATTCCGAGCGGCGTATTTCCCACGTACGCCGCGCCATCAGCCCACCGGGAGAGGCGCGGGCGGACTGGGCAATTACCGTAGATTTCGCACAGCGCCTGGAGCGTCGCCTACGGCCAGGGTTGCCCAGCCTGTTCGCCTTTGCACAGCCGGCGCAGCTGTTTGACGAGTTCAAGGGGCTCACTCAAGGGCGTGACCTCGACTTGTCCGGTATCAGCCATGGCCTGCTCGACCAACTCGGCCCGCAGCAATGGCCGTTTCCCACAGGCGCACAGACAGGCACAGCGCGCCTGTATAGCGATGGCATCTTCCCCACCGACAATGGCCGGGCGCGGTTTGTGGCCGACCCTTACCGCGCGGCCAAGGAACAACGGGACGCGCGCTTCCCCCTGACCTTGATCACCGGCCGTCTGCGTGACCAGTGGCACGGTATGAGCCGCACCGGCACGGCCGCACAGTTGTTCGGGCATGTCAGTGAAGCGCTGTTGAGCCTGCACCCGGACGAGCTTCGCCGCCACCGCCTCCAGGAAGGTGACCTGGTCAGCCTGAAAAGCCGTCGCGGCAGCGTGATCGTCGCTGTCAGCAGCGATGACAGCGTACGGCCCGGCCAGGCATTTCTGCCGATGCATTGGGGCGACCGCTTTCTCAAGGGCGGCGTCAATGTGATCACCCAACCGGCGTTTGACCCACTGTCCAAACAGCCTGAACTCAAGCACAGCGGGGTGCGTCTGGAAGCCGTGCAACTGCCGTGGCAGCTGTTCGCGTTGATCGAGGGCAATGTGCAGCAGCATTTCGAAGCGCTGCGCCCGCTGTGTGAGGAATTTGCCTACGTCAGCCTTAGCCTGGCCGGCCGTGAACGCCCTGCGTTGCTGGTACGGGCAGCCCATACCGAGGCGCCGGACCTGCATTTGTTGACTCGGATTGACCACTTGCTGGGCCTGAACGACGGTCCGGTCATGGCCTACGACGACCCGCGCCGCTCGATCGGCAAGCGCGTGAAAATCGAAAAAGGCCGTATCACCGCCCTGCGCCTGGCCGGCGAAACCCTGGCCCGCCACTGGTTGCAAAGCCTGTGGCTGGAAGGCCGCGCCGACGAGCAACTGCGACGCTGGCTGTTGGCACCTTTAAGCGCGCCACCCGGTGCCGCAACGGCCAGCAACAAGATTGTGTGTAACTGCAAGAACGTCAGCGAAAACGCCGTGTGTGCGGGCGTTGGTCGCGGCCTGGACCTGGATGGACTTAAACGAGAACTGGGCTGCGGCACCCAATGCGGCTCCTGCGTGCCAGAAATCAAACGTCTTTTGGCCAGCAAACCGCAGCCAATCGCCATCAGTGTGTAAGGGGTACAACATGAGCGCAAAAGTGTGGCTGGTAGGCGCGGGGCCCGGTGATCCGGAGTTACTGACCCTCAAGGCAGTCAGAGCCCTGCATGAAGCGGACGTGGTGCTGATTGATGACCTGGTCAACCCGGCCGTGCTCGAACACTGCGGCGATGCACGCGTGATTACCGTCGGTAAACGCGGTGGCTGCCGCTCCACCCCTCAGGATTTTATCCATCGCCTGATGCTGCGGTATGCCCGCCAGGGCAAATGCGTGGTGCGGCTCAAGGGCGGCGACCCGTGCATTTTTGGTCGCGGTGGCGAAGAGGCGCTGTGGCTGCGCGAACGTGGCATTGAGGTGGAGTTGGTCAACGGCATCACGTCGGGGTTGGCCGGAGCGACGAGCTGCGATATCCCCCTGACGTTACGCGGTGTGAGCCGTGGGGTGACGCTGGTCACTGCTCATACTCAGGACGATAGCCAGTTGAACTGGCGCGCACTGGCGGAAAGTGGAACCACACTGGTGGTGTACATGGGCGTGGCGAAGCTGGAGGAGATTCGTCAGCAGTTGCTCGAAGGTGGGATGACCCCGGACATGCCCGTGGCGATGATCGAAAATGCTTCGCTGCCCCAGCAGCGCGAATGCCGCAGCGATCTGGAGCGGATGCATGAGGATGCGCAAGCGTTCGCCCTGAAGAGCCCGGCTATCCTGGTGATTGGTAGCGTTGCTGGTGCTGCGCAGGCGGCTTGCCTGACGACGGCGACCAGTGCCTGAGGCAAATTCCAGGCGAAAAAAACCCGGCCTAAGCCGGGTTTTTTTGTAAAGCCAGGCTAATTACTTAGCGGTGGCTTCAACAGCTGCTTCTACGCGACGGTTAACAGCGCGGCCAGCTTCAGTTGCGTTGTCAGCAACTGGGCGGGACTCACCGTAACCAACGGAAGTGATGCGGCTAGGAGCTACGCCATCTTTAACCAGGACTTGCTTAACAGCGTCAGCACGACGCTGGGACAGCTTCTGGTTGTAAGCGTCTGGACCGACGGAGTCAGTGTGACCAGCAACTTCTACGTTGGTGTCTGGGTACTGAGCCATGAAGTCGGCCAGGTTTTTCACGTCGCCGTAGCTGTTAGGCTTAACAACCGACTTGTCGAAGTCGAACTTAACGTCCAGCTCAACACGAACAACCTGAGCAACCGGAGCTTCTGGCTCTGGAACTGGCTCTGGAGCTGGTGCTGGGGTAGGAGCTGGAGCAGCTGCGCCAGCGTTACCGCCGAAGTTCACGCCCAGGCCAACCAGTGCGGAGTAGTCCCACTTGCCGTTGTCCAGACCGTAGTCAGCTTCAACACCAGCACGAGCGTACAGGTTGTTGGTGAAGTAGTACTTCACGCCAGTACCGATGGTGGCGAAAGTGGTCTGGTCGCGACCGCTGTGGCCGTCAGCCTTGACGTTGGTACGGCTCTGGTGGCCGAAACCGCCTTCAACGTATGGACGCAGGCTATCAACGCCAGCCTGACCGAAGTGGTACTGAGCAACGAGGCTGCCAGTGTCACCTTTGATCTTCTGGTTGCCAGTGCCGTCGTTCGAACGGGTGTGATTGGTCTTGTCGTACGACAGATTCAACGACAGATCGTCGGTCAGGAAGTAACCAATGCGAGCGCCTGGGTTGAAGCCATCTTCGATGTGCTTAACGCTATCGTTGTACTGCTTCTTGTAGAACAGCTCGCCTTCAACTGCGCCTTGGCCTTGTGCCAGAACGCCGAAAGAAGTAGCGGCAATAAGAGAACCAATGGCCAAGCCCAAGGTGTTTTTCAGTTTCATCCGTTAAATCCCCATCTGGTGATTGTAAAGCAGTCCCACAAACCGGGGGACAACTCGGCGACAAGTCTAACAGAACTTGCCTACACGTAAGAGATATTTGCTACGCACTAAGTTTCAGTCTCGCCCGCAAATTTCTCACGTAATTTATCAAGAGCACGTTTGTACCGCATTTTTGTAGCACTCAAGCCCATATGCATGATGTCAGCGATTTCCTGGAATTCCAGCTCTGCGACAAAGCGAAGCACCAGAATTTCCCGGTCAATCGGGTTCACATGCACCAACCAGCGATCAAGTCCGCCCTTCTCCTCGGGTGCCGGCGCCTTTTCTTCAGACGCCTCCTCAAGGGGGTCCAGACTCAAAGCGTCCATCAAGCGACGCTTTCGCCGTTCCTTCCGATACTGCGTGATGCACTCGTTGTACGTGATGCTGTACAGCCAGGTCTTGAACTTCGATTTGCCCTCGAAGTTCTTCAGGCCATATAGCACCTTGAGCATCACTTCCTGACAGACATCGTCCGCGTCTCTATCGTTCCCCAAATACCTTGAACAAACGTTGAACAGAGTGCGTTGATACCTGCGCATCAATTCTTCGTACGCGCGTGTTACGTGAAACAGCTCCGTGTGCGAGCGCGCGACCAACTCCTCATCAGAGAGCTCACGGGGGTCATAGCGCGTGGACAGCGTTTGGGCTTTATTCAAAACAAGTCGTGCCGGCAGTCAGGTCAATGTCCGTTGCAACCCGGTCACCCGGGTTTGCGGCGGCGTACATTAGCAGGGTTTGCCGGATTAGCGGCTACTGACCTGCTGCTCCAGGAGAATCCGGTTGGACAGCGAAACCAGTTCTCCGTCATCGGTCAGCACTGTCGTCTTGACCGTGCCGATCTCCTCGATCTGCCCTTCAACCTCGCCCACACGCACTTGTTGCCCAACCTGATATAGCTCACGCACATAGATTCCCGCAAGAATCTGACCGGCAATTTCCCGGCTTCCCAAACCCATGGCCAGTGCAACGGCCAGACCAACGGTAATCAAAACAATCACAATAACGTGGTTCAGCAGGTCAGTCTTGACTTCCAACTGGCTGATCGCGACGGAAATACTGATGATGATCACCAGCCCCTGTGCGATTCGCCCCAAGCCTGCCGCGTAGTCCAACCCCACGCCTTCAGCGGCCCCGCGCACCAGCCCATTGGCCAATTGCGCAAGTAAAACACCTACCAGCAACACCAGCGCGCCGCCGAAAACTTTCGGCAAATACAGTGCCAGCATGTCGAGCGTAGCTGAAACTCGCTCAAGCCCAAGGGATTGCGCTGCAGAAACCAGAAAAATAAGTAGAACAAACCAGTAGACGATCTTGCCGATCAAGGTAGAAATCGGCACCTGCAGCCCGGCGCGACCCAGCAATTTGGTCAAACCGGTGCCGGCCATCAGGCGATCCAGCCCGAGTTTGGCGAGCAGCTTGGACAACAGGGTGTCGAGCAACTTGGCCACGACAAAGCCCAGCAACACCAGGACCAGGGCACCAAACAGGTTGGGAATGAAATTCGCAACCTTGGTCCACAATGCGGTCATCGCGGTGACCAGGCTCTGGGTCCAGAGATCAAGTTCCATATTCAATCAGCCTTATCAGCAGTGCGAGCAAGAGGTTTACGGCGGGAAACCGGTGACACATGGGCCGAACCGTTATTCAGGGCCATCATCAATGCCGGCAACCAACGCCCGAGCAGCCCGAACAGATCACCCGCACCGACCTGACGGTTGGCGGTTTTCAATACGCGACCCAGGCAAGCATCGTCATCACGGTTGGATGGCGAAGCATTGAGCATGTCACGCAAAGACTGTTCGAACGGATCGTGCATAGAGACCTCTCGCAAGTGAATTAAAAGACGAGGGTAAAATTCATCGGGTCACATCGACCCTTTCCTACGTTCAGGTCATATTCAGCTCAAACCCATCGTAATCGTCGAAATAGCCACCATTGTCCCAGGGCCACCGAGACCATCAACAGGCACGCAATCATGAATCCGTAGGGGCTCTCGGAGAACGGAATGCCACCCACATTTATACCGAGCAAACCGGTGAGAAAACTCATCGGCAAGAAGATCCCGGTGATGATCCCGAAGCGATACATGGTGCGGTTCATGCGCAGGCTCAAGCGCCGGTCTTCGGCCTCAAGCACAAGCCCCACGCGCTCTCTGGCCAGTTCCAGCTCTTCCAGGTAACGGGTCAGACTGTTGTGCAACTCGTTCCAATAGTCAGCATCGTCATCGCAGAACCATGCCAATTTTATTCGCGTCAGCTGGGCAAAAATATCCCGCTGTGGTGCCAAAAACCGCTTGAGCCCGGCCGCGCGCCGACGGATCTGCAAAACGCTGCCGTGCTCTGGGGTATACCGTTCGTCGGCATCGAGTTTTTCTTCCTCGGAATCGACGATTTCTGACAACCCTGTAACCAGATCCTGCACTTTGTTGGTCAGGTACTGAGCCATATAAAGGATGAGTTCAGACGCCGTTTTTGGGCCTTTGCCGTCCGCCAGTTGCACCAATAGCTCATCGGTGGCGCGCAACGGGCGCAAACGCAGGGAGATCACACGATTGGCGGCGGCGAAGATACGCACCGAAACCATGTCCTCCGGCTCTGCCCCGGGGTTGAGATTGATCCCGCGCAGAAACAACAGCAATTCGGCGTCGGGCAACGGCAACAACCGTGGGCGGGTGTTCTCCTCCAGCAGCAGGTCGCAGGCAAATTCGCTCAGGCCGCTGGATTTGCGCAGCCAGGTCTGGGTCTGGGGATGGCTGCGATCCCAATGCAGCCACAGGCTTTCCTGGGGTTGCAACTGCAGATCGTCGAGCTCAGTCCGGGCAATCGAACGCGCACCGCCTTTACCATCCAGCACCAGGGCATGTACCAGCCCCCATTGCGCGTTCTCTTCCTCGAACATCCAGACTCCTTGGGTTTATTCAGGCATTTTCAGCGGGCTGGGCGACACGATCACGCCGTTATTGTCGGCGTAGATGTACTCACCCGGACGGAACGTCACACCCGCGAACGTCACAACAACGTTCAGGTCACCGAGGCCACGCTTGTCGGTTTTCATCGGGTGGGAGGCCAGTGCCTGCACACCCAGGTCGGTCTGGGCGAGAACATCCACATCCCGGACGCAACCATAGATCACCAGCCCTTCCCAGCCATTTTTCGCAGCTTTATCGGCAATCAGATCGCCCAGCAACGCGCGGCGCAGTGAGCCTCCGCCGTCAACGACCATCACTTTGCCAGCGCCCGGCTGGTCAGCCTGTTCCTTTACCAGGGAATTATCTTCGAAGCATTTGATGGTGACGATCTCACCCCCAAAAGAATCTCGGCCACCGAAGTTGCTGAACATCGGCTCCACTACCTGCACCAGTTCCGGGTAGGCGTCACACAGGTCGGGGGTCACGTAATGGTTCATCGAGAAGCTCCTGTCGTCAAAGAAGAGATCGAACATCCACGGTGTACATCAGAAAAACGCGCCGCGACAGGCATTCTTTAAGTGCCTGCCAGTGGTGAGCCGCCATGATCGGACCCGCATCAGCGCAACGCAATACACGTTGCGCGACTGAATATGACCAGAAGCGCCCAGCGCGTCATATCTTAGCCGCAACCACTCAAGAGTGAAACGCCCTTGGTAGAGCGTTTGCTCAAACTGCTGCGGCCACTTGGGGTCGAGTCCCGAATAATGGTGTCAGTGGGTCGTTCAACCACCGTTCCACCAATGGCCATACTTCGGCCTGCGCGGCTTTGCTGACCAGCATCTGCACATGCCCGAAGTCCTCGCTGAAACCCTGCTCGCGCCCCAGACACAGATACTGGCGATGCTCGCTGCCGACCTGCTCGAAGAGCTTGCGACACGCCCAGTCCGGGTCTTGCCGATCGCCCGCCGCGCTGACCGCGAGCAACGGCACATCGATCTGCGCCAAGCCCTTCCACCAGTCACATTCGACATCGCCGAAGCGGCCGAACAGGCCATTCCAGCGCATCGCTTCGATCATCACTCCCGCCGGCTCATCCTCGGGGCCGCGCTTGAAGCGTGGGCCAGACACATGGGCAAGGCGCTTGAGGATCAACCGAGTACCCCACTCCACGGGTGGAATTTTCAACGGCCAATGGGTGCGGCTGACCTGGCAGCCGAACAATGCCACCGAAGCCACCTCAGGCGCCCCCAAATGTTGCCCGCCCAGGGCCGCAGCCAAGGTCGTGGCACCGAGGGAGTGCCCGATCCAGTGCGGGACCTGCCCGCTTTGCTCACGCACAAAGGCCCCCATGGCCGGCAAATCGTAGCGGGCGTAATCGGCGACACGGTTTCTGGCGTACTCATGGTTGCGCTTGGACAGCCCATGGCCGCGCATTTCCGGGATCCACACATCAAAACCCCGGCGCGCCAGGTACGCGCCCAGGCCGATCCCCTTGGGCGAGTACCAGAAGCGCCGATTGGAAAAGCTGCCATGCAATAAAATAATCGGCGTGCCCCGGTTTTCCGGGACATCGGCCAGGCCCAAACGGGTAACCGCCAGCTCGACGGTGCCATCAGGGCTATTGCCGGGCTTGAGCCGGTAGACGTCTTCACTCAGGTCGCCACGACGTTCAGCGCTGATCAAGGCGACGGGAAACAGGTTGCTGCTGCTTTGCATAATGCTCTTGCACAAAAAAGGGCGGCGTCCGCAAGGAGTTCCCGCCCATTACAGATAAGAATGCCGGTCACCCTCACGAGTGACCGGCACTTTTGACGTTGCGACTTTAAGCGGACGCTTGGCCTTCCGCCAGGAAGAACCAGGTTTCCAGCACAGAGTCCGGGTTCAGCGAGACGCTTTCAATGCCCTGCTCCATCAGCCATTTGGCCAGGTCAGGGTGGTCGGAAGGGCCTTGGCCACAGATACCAATGTACTTGCCGGCCTTGTTACACGCCTGGATGGCATTGGCCAGCAGCTTTTTGACCGCTGGGTTACGCTCGTCGAACAGGTGAGCGATGATCCCGGAGTCGCGGTCCAGGCCCAGGGTCAGCTGGGTCAGGTCGTTGGAGCCGATGGAGAAACCGTCGAAGAACTCCAGGAACTCTTCGGCGAGGATGGCGTTGGACGGCAATTCGCACATCATGATCACGCGCAAGCCGTTCTCGCCACGGGTCAAGCCGTTTTCGGCCAGCAGGTCGACCACTTGGCTCGCTTCGCCCAGGGTGCGCACGAACGGCACCATGATCTCGACGTTGGTCAGGCCCATCTCGTTGCGCACGCGCTTGAGGGCACGGCACTCAAGCTCGAAGCAGTCACGGAACGCTTCGCTGATGTAACGCGAGGCGCCACGGAAGCCCAGCATCGGGTTTTCTTCTTCCGGCTCGTAGAGCTTGCCGCCGATCAGGTTGGCGTACTCGTTGGACTTGAAGTCCGACAGGCGCACGATGACCTTTTTCGGGTAGAACGCCGCGGCCAGCGTACTGATGCCTTCCACCAGCTTCTCGACATAGAAGCCCACCGGGTCGTTGTAGCCGGCGATGCGCTTGTCGACGCTTTCCTTGATATCCAGCGGCAGGCCGTCATAGTTCAACAATGCCTTGGGGTGCACGCCGATCATGCGATTGATGATGAATTCCAGGCGGGCCAGGCCCACACCGGCGTTCGGCAACTGCGCGAAATCGAAGGCGCGGTCCGGGTTGCCGACGTTCATCATGATCTTGAACGGCAGGTCGGGCATGGCGTCGATGGAGTTTTGCTTGATGTCGAAGCCCAGTTCACCTTCGAAGATGAAACCGGTATCGCCTTCGGCGCAGGACACGGTGACACCCTGGCCCTCCTTGAGCAGTTGGGTGGCGTTGCCGCAACCGACTACCGCCGGGATCCCCAGTTCACGGGCGATGATCGCCGCGTGGCAAGTACGCCCGCCTCGGTTGGTGACAATGGCGCTGGCGCGCTTCATCACCGGCTCCCAGTCCGGGTCGGTCATGTCGGAAACCAGCACGTCGCCGGGCTGGACCTTGTCCATCTCGGACACGTCCTTGATGATCCGCACCTTGCCAGCACCGATGCGCTGGCCAATGGCACGGCCTTCCACCAGTACGGTGCCGGTTTCCTTGAGCAGGTAACGCTCCATGACATTGGCCGAAGTGCGGCTCTTCACGGTTTCCGGACGCGCTTGCACGATATATAGCTTGCCGTCGTCACCGTCCTTGGCCCACTCGATGTCCATCGGGCACTTGTAGTGCTTCTCGATGATCATCGCCTGTTTGGCCAGTTCGCTGACTTCAGCATCGGTCAGGCAGAAACGCGCGCGCTCGGCCTTGTCGACGTCAACGGTTTTCACCGAGCGACCGGCCTTGGCTTCGTCGCCGTAGATCATCTTGATCGCCTTGCTGCCCAGGTTGCGGCGCAGGATGGCCGGGCGTCCGGCCTCTAGGGTGTGCTTGTGCACGTAGAATTCGTCAGGGTTGACCGCGCCTTGTACGACGGTTTCGCCCAGGCCGTAGGCACCGGTAATGAATACCACATCACGGAAGCCCGACTCAGTGTCCAGGGTGAACATCACGCCAGCAGTGCCGGTTTCCGAACGCACCATGCGCTGCACACCAGCAGACAAGGCCACCAGTTTGTGGTCGAAACCCTGGTGTACACGGTAGGAAATAGCGCGGTCGTTGAACAGCGAGGCGAATACTTCCTTGGCCGCGCGAATGACGTTTTCCACGCCACGGATATTCAGGAAGGTTTCCTGCTGGCCGGCAAAGGAAGCGTCCGGCAAGTCTTCGGCGGTGGCCGAGGAGCGTACGGCGACGGCCATGTCCGGGTTGCCGGCGGACAGGGTGGCGAAGGCGGTGCGAATTTCTTCGTTGAGCTTCTCGGGGAACTCGGCTTCCATGATCCACTGACGGATCTGGGCGCCGGTCTTGGCCAGGGCGTTGACGTCGTCGACGTCCAAGGCATCCAGCGCGGCGTGGATCTGGGCGTTGAGGCCGCTCAGCTCGAGGAAGTCGCGGTAAGCCTGGGCCGTGGTGGCGAAACCACCGGGCACCGAGACACCAGCGCCTGCAAGATTACTGATCATCTCGCCGAGGGATGCGTTCTTGCCCCCCACATGCTCTACATCATGGACGCCGAGCTTATCGAGGGAAACTACGTACTCTACCAAGGTGATCTCTCCACTTTCTGTGTTGGAAAAGCTCAGGACGCGGGTTGCTCAGTAGGAGCTAACGCCAGCGCTTGTGGCCTGGACCTGGAAAATAAGTGAGAATGCGGCCCACTGCGGGACGGCAAAATCGCGCCTATCATATCCAAGATTCGCCATCAGCTTAAGGCCCAGGGCTCAAATGAAACGATCTGCTTTCTTTATTTCCGACGGCACCGGCATCACAGCCGAAACACTGGGCCAGAGCCTGCTTGCGCAGTTCGAAAACATTACCTTCGCCAAATTCACCCGGCCTTATATAGACAGCGTGGATAAAGCGCGGGCCATGGTACAACAAATCAATCTGGCGGCTGAAAAAGACGGTTTTCGCCCGATCATTTTCGACACCATCGTCAATCAAGACATTCGTGAGATTCTCGCAACGTCGAATGGTTTCATGATCGACATTTTCTCGACCTTCCTGGCGCCATTGGAACAGGAGTTGAGTGAGCATTCTTCATACTCTGTCGGAAAGTCCCATTCCATCGGGCATAACTCCAACTATATGGAACGCATCGAGGCGGTGAACTTTGCCCTCGACAACGATGATGGCGCCCGCACCCACTACTATGACAAGGCCGACCTGATCCTGGTGGGCGTGTCGCGTTGCGGCAAGACCCCGACCTGTCTGTACATGGCCATGCAATTCGGTATCCGTGCGGCCAACTACCCGCTGACCGAAGACGATATGGAGCACCTGACGCTGCCCGCCGCCCTGCGCGCCCACTCGCACAAACTGTTCGGCCTGACCATCGACCCGGACCGCCTGACCGCCATCCGTAACGAACGCAAGCCCAACAGCCGCTACTCCAGCTATGCGCAGTGCGAGTTCGAAGTGCGTGAAGTGGAAAATCTGTTCCGTCGCGAGAATATTGCACACATCAATTCCACGCATTTTTCGGTGGAAGAGATTTCGGCAAAGATTTTGGTTGAGAAGGGTGTGGAGCGGCGCTTCAAGTGATCTCTGCCGCCTGATCTGACGCTATCGCAGGCAAGCCAGCTCCCACAGTTCGAATGCGCTCCCCTGTGGGAGCTGGCTTGCCTGCGATGAACGGTAACGCGGATTTACAGATGAAACCGCCCCCCCCCCTGCCCCAACGCCGTCGCCAGCGCATCAAACCCCTCGCGCAGTAACTGATCATCGCCAGACGTATTGCAGATACTCGCCCGAATAAACTGCGGCACCGCCGTCTGCCCCACGGCAAACGCCTCGGCGGTGGCGATCAGGTAATTGTTCTGCCTGAGCTCTGCCTCGATTTCCGACGCACGCCATGGCTCCGGCACCTCGATCCAGAAATGCGGGCTGTTGAGGTGGGTGCGATACGCCAGCCCGGTCAATAAATCCTCGACCAAGGTCTTGCGGCGGCTGATTTCGTTGATTTGTTGGCGCAACAGATATTCCGCCGTGCCGTTTTCAATCCACTGGGTGGCCAGTTCCAGGGTCACAGGCGTCGCCATCCAGCAGGTCGAGCGCAGTGCCGCCGAGATGCGGCTGACCAGTGCCGGTGGCGCGTGCACGTAGCCTACCCGCAACCCTGCCGACACCGCTTTGCTCAGACTGCTGATCAAAATCGTACGCTCAGGCGCGAAATAGCTGAGGGGCGGCGGGCGATCCTCAACCAGCACGCCGTGGGCTTCGTCCTCGAGAATCAGCAGGTTGTGCTCACGACACACCTTGGCCAAGGCTTCGCGACGCGCCACCGACAACACCGCCGTCGTAGGATTCTGAATAGTCGGCGTGCAGTACAACGCCGAAATCCGGTGATTACGACAGACCTCATCCAGCGCCGTGGGCAACACGCCTTCTTCATCCATTTCCAGGCCAATCAGGCGCACGCCCAACATGCGCGCAGCCGTAATCAGCCCAGGATAAGTCAGTTGCTCGGTGACTACCGTATCGCCAGCACGCAGCAGCGCCATCATCGCGCACAGCAAACCGTGCTGGCCGCCGTTGACGCAGATGACCTGCTCTGGAATCGGATGAAAATCGCGCTGCACCAGCCATTGCGCCCCGGCTTCACGGTAACGCGGCAAGCCGGCGTCGGGGGTATAGGCGCTGATGTCCTGCAGGAACTTGGCGTTGGTCGACAGCGTTTGGAAGCTCTGGGCAAGAAACACCGTTTCCTGCCCCGGAATGTGCATGTTGCGACTCATGTCGAAGTACTGGCGCGGCTCCTCGCTGAAATTGCGAAAGCCTTCATCACGTTGACGCTCCATCCCACGCTTGCGCACGAAGGTTCCGTCACCGACCCGCGCAACCACCAAGCCCAGGCGCTCCAACTCACCGTAGGCCCGGCTGATGGTGCCGATGGTCACCCCCAGGTTGTCGGACAGCACCCGATGGGGCGGCAGTTTTCGTCCCGGTTCAATCAAGCCTTCGAGGATGCCCCGCTCCATCACATCAGACAGGCGCTTGTACTTCACGCCCTGCCCGTTGGACAGGCCCTCACGCATAATTGACACCATGTCAATATTTGTTTTGACAGCCATCTTTCGCCCTAATAGTGTGCTTTTACGGGTTCAATCGCCGATAAACATAACTCATTACAAGTTCAATATAGAGTTCAATTCCGGCTCAGGGAAGCAATAAAAGATGCCAATGTCCGCCGTTCTCGAAAACACTGCAAAAACAAAAACTCAAAAACAGTGGCTCGCCGGGCTGGTGACCAGCTTGATGTTTCTGATCGTGTGCCTGAGTTGGGGCACTACATGGCTGGGCATCAAGATCGCCGTAGAAAGCGTGCCGCCGCTGACATCCGCCGGGCTGCGCTTTCTGATCGCGTTTCCGCTGTTCCTGTGTTTTGCCATGGTGCGTCGCGAGCCGATCCTGTTCCCACGGGAAAGCCGCTGGTTCTTTGTGTTTGTGACCCTGTCGTACTTCAGCGTTCCCTACTACCTGCTCAACTATGGCGAGATGCACGTGTCATCCGGCCTGACGGCCCTGCTGTTCAGCTGCATGCCGGTATTCATCCTGATCTTTTCGGCGCTGTTCCTGCGTGAGCGCATCTACTTCTCCCAGGTCGTTGGCATCGGTATCGGGTTTGGCAGCCTCTACATGATCATCAAGAGCCAGGGCCTGCACCTGGACCACGCCGAGTTCTTCGGGGTGTTGGCGATACTGAGCGCCGCGATCATGCACGCGTTGTGCTACGTGATTACCAAGCAGAAAGGCAGTGCCATCAGCGTGATTACCTACAACACCCTGCCCATCGGCATCGCCGGGCTGATGTTGTTCGTCGCCGGCCTGTGGTTTGAAACGCCAGCCTTCAATGACATCACCCTGCGCTCCTGGACTGCACTGTTCTACCTCGGGCTGGTGGCCTCGGTAGGCGGGTTTATTGTGTATTTCATGCTGCTCAAGCGCCTGAGCCCGATCATCCTGTCGTTCGTCTTCATCATCTTCCCGGTGTTCGCGGTGATCATCGGTGCCTGGTACGAAGGCGTGGAAATTTCCCGCGACCTTATGCTGTATTCGGCGATTCTGCTGGCCGGCTTTGCGATCACCAAGCTGCCGGTTGAAAAACTCCTGGCCAAGAAAAAATGACCCTCAACCAACGCGAGAGAAACATGGAAGTCCTCCGCCCCACCGCCCTGGAACAGATCTACGCCCACGCCAGCCGCAGCTACCCAGAAGAGTGCTGCGGCTTCGTCTTCGCCGACGGCAGTGTGTACCTGGGCAGCAATATCCAGAACGAGCTGCACCACAAGAACTCCCAGATGTACCCCCGCAGCGCGGCCAACGGCTACACCTTCTCGGTGGCCGATACCCTGCTGCTGAACAAGTCGTTTCGCAGCGACAACCCGGTGGTGGTGATCTATCACTCCCACCCGGATGTCGGCGCCTATTTCAGTGATGAAGACCAGGACAAGGCGCTGTTCATGGGGGAGCCGATCTACCCCGTCAGCTATCTGGTGGTGGATGTTCGCCAGAGCCAGGTCCTGGGCTCAAAACTGTTTGCCTGGGATGGCAAGCATTTCGCACCTCAACCCTTCAACGACCTGCACACGGAGTTGTCCATGAACGCTGTCTCTTTCCCCGACATTCTGGTTCGCGTGGCCAAGCTGCCGGAATCGACCCTTGAGGGCGCCGGATCGACATTGCGCGAAGTCATTGAAAATCTCTGCACCAATCACCCCCAATTGCGTCAGTACCTGTTCCATGAAAAGAACAACCAGCTCAAGGAACACTTCCTGTTTACCGCCGAGGAGGCGCTGATCGAAGCCGATGAAGTCCTGCCGCCAAAATCCCGGATCGAAGTGTTGCTCGCCACCTCAGGCGGCATGGACATCGACACCCTGAGCAACGAAGAAGTGCAGCGCTACGTGCGCCACATCACCCTGCCGGGCGTCGGCCGCGAAGGCCAATTGAACCTGAAGAAAGCCAAAGTTCTGGTCATCGGCACCGGGGGCCTGGGCTCGCCCATCAGCCTGTACCTGGCAGCGGCAGGCATCGGCACCCTGGGGCTGGTGGATTTTGACGTGGTGGAAAGCAGCAACCTGCAGCGCCAGATTGTCCATGGCAACAGCACCCTGGGAATGCCCAAGGTCGAGTCCGCCAAGCAACGCCTGCAGGACCTCAACCCTCATATCCGGATCAATGCGCACAACACCGCGCTTGACACCGACAACGCTCTGGAACTGGTAGGCGCCTATGACCTGGTGATCGACGGTACCGATAATTTCGATACCCGCTACCTGGTCAACGATGCTTGCGTACAGTTGGGCAAACCTTTGGTCTATGGCGCCATCTACCGTTTCGACGGGCAGATCAGCGTGCTCAACTACAAAGGCGGGCCGTGCTATCGCTGCCTGTTTCCCAAGGCCCCGCCCGCTGAACTGGCACCCAATTGCAGCGCCGGCGGCGTGATCGGCGTGCTGCCCGGTGTGGTAGGAATGATCCAGGCTACCGAGGCGATCAAATTGCTGATCGGCATTGGCGAACCGTTATCCGGCCGCTTGATGCGCTTTGACGCGCTGGCGATGAAGTTCAGCGAGATCCGCTTCAAGCGCCGCGTCGACTGCCCCTGCTGCTCGGAGCTGCGCAGCAGCGAAAGCGCCGCCCCCACAGCATGTGCCGATGCCGTACCGAGCCAACCGTCGCTGGCGGCAGAACGCTACATCAAGCCTCAGAACCTCAAGCAGGTGCTTGAGCACCCCAGCAGCGCCGATGTATTGCTGGACGTGCGCGACGCCAGCGAATTGGAAGTGTGCAAGCTGCCAGGCGTGCTGCACATTCCCCTGGCCGAACTGGATGGTCAACTCGACAACCTCAGCCGAGACAACACCCATTACCTGATCTGCTACGCGGGCACCCGCGCCGAACAGGCCGCCAGCACCCTGCTGGCAGCCGGGTTCGCGAACACCAAAGTCCTGCAGGGCGGCATGAAGCACTGGGTTCGCGACGTCGAACCCGACATGCCTCTGTACTGATCGTGGAGACTTGCTGATGCTGCATAACTCCATTCTCGACGTCATCGGCCAAACGCCTATCGTGCGCCTGGCCCAGTTTTCCGAAGACCTCGGCATCGAGGTCTACGCCAAGCTGGAATCCCTCAACCCCGGTGGCAGCCACAAGGCGCGCATCGCCCTGGGCATGATCCTCGATGCCGAGCGCCGTGGCGTACTGATCCGCGACTCCGGGCAAACCATCATCGAACCCAGCGGCGGCAACACCGGCATTGGCCTGGTGATGGCCGGCAATGTCCTGGGCTATAAAGTGGTGCTGGTGATCCCTGACAACTACAGCCCCGAAAAGCAGAAATTGCTACGCCTGTATGGTGCCAAAGTGGTGCTGTCAGACAGCCGCCTGGGCAACAACTCCCACGGCGAAAAGTGCATGGAACTGCAGTTGGAAAACCCCAACTTCGTGATGCTCAACCAGCAGCGCAACGGCGCCAACCCGCAGACCCACCGCGACACCACCGCGCCGGAGATCATCCGCGCCTTCGGTGATCAGCGCGTGGACTACTTCGTCAGCGGCATCGGCACAGGTGGCCATATCACCGGCATTGGCGAAACCCTCAAGGCCGCCTGGCCAGCGATCCGCGTGATGGGCGTGGAGCCGCAGGAATGCGACCTGCTCAAAGACCAGCACGCTGCGCACGCAATCCAGGGCCTGTCGATTGGCCTGATCCCGAGCATCCTCAACCTGGACGTGATCGACGGCATGCTCAAGGTGTCGCACTCGGCGTGCCTGGACATGATCAAACGCATCATGCGCACCGACGCCATCAGCCTGGGGCTGTCCTCCGCCGCCAACATGGTTGCCATCGCCCAACTCGCCCCCGAACTGCCGCCTGAAACGGTGGTGCTGACCATGGTCTACGACAATGCCGACAGCTACCTGCCCAGTTTCGAGTAACGGGTTTTTCAATCATCCAGAATGCGGGGGTGCCTCCATGGGGGGCTTTATCGACATGCAACTGCTGCACGATGAGTTGCTTACCCATCTCATCACGACCCTGACGCCCGGGCAGATGAAGCAGTTGGAACCACACCTGGCGCCACTGATCCAGAACGCCGCCCAAGCAGTGGCCGAGGACCTGATCGCCTACGCCTATCGAGATCCGGCATCGCGTGGGCGCGGTGAGTTGATCCTGGAATCCTATGCCTCGTTCAAGGCAGTGCTGTTCTATCGTCTTGCGCACCAGGTGTGGAATTTCCCCGACCCGGGCCATGGGATGTTTTCGCGCATGGCACTCAAGCTCAGCAACCAGGGCAAGATTCTCTCCGGTGCCGAGATTCATCCGGCGGCGTGTATCGGCCGGCGCTTTGTACTGGACCATGGCTATGGCACCGTCATCGGCGAAACCTGCGTGATCGGCAACGACTGCTACATCCTGTGCGGCGTGACCCTGGGAGCCCGCGGCATCGCCAACAATCCGGACGGCAAGCGCCACCCGCGCCTGGGCAACAACGTCGAGGTGGGCGCCGGTGCCCGGGTGCTGGGCTACGTGTCGATCGGCGACAACGTATTTATCAGCCCCTCCTGCGTGATCACCCAGGACGTACCGGCAGGCACCAAGGTCAAGGTAGTCAACCAGATCCAGTTGCAAAAAAACGACGAATCGGACCGCAGCAATTACCTAGGCGCCTTTGCCCTGGATGAGCGCTTGCACGTCGTCGGTGAGGTGAGTGCCGGTCATAAGGTCACGGTGCTGGATGCCGACTTTCATCCGCTGCAAGGGTTAATGCTCGAACCCACGGTGAAAGAGCGCCACCACCTGCAATTTCGCCTGCACCGTGTCGATACCGGCGAACAACTGCCGCGCTTGCCGCTGAACCTGAAAGTCTGCGGGCCGGAATTTGAAATCACCCTGCTCTCTCCCCCTGGCTTAAGCGCGATGGTGCGCCATCTCTTGCAAGCCAGCCCACTGATCGTTGGAGGTTGAACATGTCCGTGCATACCATGGAAACCCTGGCGCTGTTCGACAGCGCGCCCTATCAGAACGCGTTCAGCGCCCGGGTTATTGCGGTCAGTGAACACGGCATCGCCCTGGAGCACACACTGTTCTACCCCACCGGCGGCGGGCAACCGGGCGATACCGGCCATTTCACCCTGCCCGATGGCACGCGGGTCGAGGTGACAGGTACCGTGCGCGATCCCGTGTTGCGCTCGATCATCTGGCATCAGGTTGACCATTGCCCCGAGCAGTTGACGGCGGGCATCCAGGTAGACGCCGGCCTGGATTGGGAGCGGCGCTACCAGCACATGAAAATGCACACCTGCCTGCATTTGTTGTGCTCGCTCATTGACGCGCCCGTGACCGGTTGCAGCATCAGTGCGGATAAAGGCCGACTGGATTTCGACCTGCCGGAAATGACCCTGGACAAAGACGGTCTAACCCGTGACCTCAACGCCCTGATCGAGCAGGCCCACGCGGTGAAGACCCTGTCGATGCCCGCCACCGAATACGCGACCTTGCTACAGATCACCCGCACCCAGGCGGTTGCGCCACCGGTGGTGTCGGGCTCGGTACGGGTGATTGAGATCCCCGGCATCGATATCCAGCCATGCGGCGGCACCCATGTGCTCAACACCGAGGAAATCGGCCGGGTGTTCTGCGAGAAAATCGAAAAGAAGAGCAAGCACAACCGCAGGGTGATACTGCGGTTTGAACAAGCTTGCGCCTGACCCGATAGTTGCCCCAATGGAGGACAAATGTGGGAGGGGGCTTGCTCCCGATAGGGGTGGAGCAGTCAATGAATCTGTTGACTGACACCCAGCTATCGGGAGCAAACCCCCTCCCACATTGGCCGCGTTGTTTTTTAGATCACCAACAGATCCATGAAACGGTTCACAGCCGTCGCCTCAAGCCGTGCCTGATCCTTGCACAACGCAACAATCTCGGCGCTGCGCTGCGCAGTGAACCGCGTCGCCAGGTTGGCTTTGAACTTGTCTTCCAGCAATGGGATACCGTCCACCCGACGGCGGCGATGGCCAATCGGGTATTCCACCGCTACCTGCTCAGTGCAGGTGCCATCCATAAAGAACACCTGCACCGCATTGGCAATGGAACGCTTGTCCGCCTCCAGGTATTCGCGGCTATAGCGTGGGTCTTCAACGATGACCATCTTGTCGCGCAGCTCGTCGATGATCGGGTGGGCCGCGTGGAAATCATCTTCGTAGTGCTCGGCCACCAGATTGCCGAACACCAAGGGCACGGCCGTCATGTATTGCAGGCAGTGGTCGCGATCGGCAGCGTTGGCCAATTGGCCAACCTTGGAAATAATCCGAATCGCCGACTCATGGGTGGTGATCACGATACGTTCGATTTCATGCAGACGATGCTTGACCTGCGGGTGCAAGGTCACCGCCGCCTCGCAGGCGGTTTGCGCGTGGAATTCTGCCGGGAAACTGATCTTGAACAGCACGTTTTCCATCACGTAGGTGCCGTAGGCCTGAGGCAGGCTGAAGGCGCGCTTGTCTGTGGGCTTGAGCGCCAGGTCCTTGTTGGTGTGGCTGAACAACACGTCGTAAAACCCCCACTGCGGCGCACTCAACACACCGGGGATGCCCATTTCGCCACGCAGGGCGATATCCGCCAGGCGCACACCACGGCTCGATGCATCGCCTGCGGCCCAGGATTTGCGCGAGCCGGCATTCGGTGCATGGCGATAGGTGCGCAACGCCTGCCCATCAACGAAAGCGTGAGACAAGGCCGACAGCAGTTGTTCACGATTGGCGCCCATCAGCTTGGCGGTGACAGCGGTGGAGGCGACTTTGACCAGCAGCACGTGGTCAAGGCCGACGCGGTTGAAAGAGTTTTCCAGGGCGATCACTCCCTGGATTTCGTGGGCCATGATCATCGCTTCCAGCACCGCACGTACGGTGAGCGGCGCCTCGCCATTGGCCACGCGTTTTTGCGAAAGGTGATCGGCCACGGCGAGAATGCCCCCGAGGTTGTCCGAAGGGTGGCCCCATTCAGCAGCGAGCCAGGTGTCGTTGTAGTCGAGCCAGCGCACGATGCAGCCAATGTCCCAGGCGGCCTTGACCGGGTCGAGGCGAAACGAAGTACCCGGCACGCGCGCGCCGAACGGCACCACGGTGCCCTCCACCATCGGCCCCAGGTGTTTGGTGCACTCAGGGAAGCGCAGGGCCAGCAGGCCACAGCCAAGGGTGTCCATCAGGCAATTGCGGGCGGTGTCCAGTGCATCCCGGGAATCGATGCGGTAGTTGAGGACATAGTCGGCGATGTCCTGCAAAACCTGGTCGTAGTCGGGGCGGTTGTTCTGGTCGACGTTGGCGCTCATGGCAGTTCTCCTAAAAGTTGGGTTGTTCCATCCTCAGGGTCAGGGTTAATCGTTGCGCAGGTCTGATTGCCTGCTTGTATCCCTGTGGGAGGGGGCTTGCTCCCGATGACGGTGGGTCAGTTAATGAATGGGGCGACTGACACCCTGCTATCGGGCACATAAAGCTAAAAAGCGTCACCGGGGACGCGCACGAAACCTTCCATCAACACCCGCGCACTGCGGCTCATAATGGCTTTCTTCACCACCCATTCACCGTTCACTTGGCTGGCTTCGGCACCGACGCGCAAGGTGCCGGACGGATGCCCGAAGCGCACGGCATTGCGCTCCACGCCGCCCGCCGCCAGGTTGACCAGGGTGCCGGAGATCGCCGCCGCCGTGCCGATCGCTACCGCCGCCGTGCCCATCATGGCGTGGTGCAGTTTGCCCATGGACAAAGCACGCACCAACAGATCCACATCGCCAGCCTTGATTACCTTGCCGCTTGAGGCCACGTAGTCCGCAGGCCTGGCCACGAAGGCGACCTTGGGCGTGTGCTGGCGCTGAGCGGCCTCGTCCAGGTGCTTGATCAGGCCCATGCGCAACGCGCCATAAGCCCGTACCGTCTCGAACATGGCCAGGGCCTTGGGGTCGCTGTTGATCGCGCCCTGCAGCTCGGTGCCGGTGTAGCCGAGGTCTTGAGCGTCGATGAAAATGGTCGGAATACCGGCGTTGATCAACGTGGCCTTGAAGGTGCCGACGCCCGGTACTTCCAGGTCGTCGATGAGGTTGCCGGTGGGGAACATCGAACCACCGCCGCCCTCTTCTTCCGCCGCCGGGTCGATGAATTCCAGCTGGACTTCGGCGGCCGGGAAGGTCACACCGTCCAGTTCGAAGTCGCCGGTTTCCTGCACCGCGCCGTTGGTGATCGGCACATGGGCGATGATGCTCTTGCCAATATTGGCCTGCCATATCCGCACCACCGCCACCCCGTTCTCGGGCACGCGGGCCGGATCAACCAGGCCAGCGCTGATGGCGAACGAGCCCACTGCTGCCGACAGGTTGCCGCAGTTGCCACTCCAATCGACAAACGGCTTGTCGATGGAGACCTGGCCGAACAGATAGTCCACGTCGTGATCGGCGCGGCTGCTTTTGGCCAGGATCACGGTTTTGCTGGTACTTGAAGTGGCACCGCCCATGCCGTCGATCTGCTTGTCGTAAGGGTCGGGGCTGCCGATGACCCGCAGCAACAAGGCATCGCGGGCCGCCCCCGGCACCTGCGCGACTTCGGGCAGGTCCTTGAGGCTGAAGAACACGCCCTTGCTGGTGCCGCCACGCATGTAGGTGGCGGGGATCTTGATTTGCGCTACGTGTGCCATGGTAGTCCTCTTCAGGCGGTGGCCGCCGATTCCAGGAAATCCTGGGCAAAACGTTGCAACACGCCGCCCGCCTCGTAGATCGACACTTCTTCGGCGGTATCCAGGCGGCACGTCACCGGCACCTCGACACGTTCACCATTCCTGCGGTTGATCACCAGGGTCAGTTGCGCGCGCGGGGTGCGCTCGCCGATCACGTCATAGGTTTCACTGCCGTCGATCTTGAGGGTGTGGCGGTCGGTGCCCGGCAGGAATTCCAGCGGCAACACGCCCATGCCCACCAGGTTGGTGCGGTGAATGCGCTCGAAGCCTTCGGCGGCAATCGCTTCCACACCGGCCAGGCGCACGCCCTTGGCGGCCCAGTCGCGGGACGAGCCCTGGCCGTAGTCGGCACCGGCGATGATGATCAGCGGTTGCTTGCGCTCCATGTAGGTTTCAATCGCTTCCCACATCCGCGTGACCTTGCCTTCCGGCTCGATTCGCGCCAGCGAGCCCTGCTTGACCTTGCCGTTTTCCTGCACCATTTCGTTGAACAGTTTCGGGTTGGCGAAGGTGGCGCGCTGCGCCGTCAGATGGTCACCGCGATGGGTCGCGTAGGAATTGAAGTCGACTTCCGGCAAGCCCATCTTCGCCAGGTATTCCCCGGCAGCACTGCCCGGCATGATCGCGTTGGACGGCGACAGGTGGTCGGTGGTGATGTTGTCCGGCAGCACCGCCAGCGGGCGCATACCCTTGAGCGGCCGCGCGCCGGCCAGCGCGCCTTCCCAGTACGGCGGGCGACGGATGTAGGTGCTCTGCGGGCGCCAGTCATACAGCGGGGTGACTTTGGGGCCGGTGTCTTCGTGAATCGCGAACATGGGGATGTACACCGCACGGAACTGCTCGGGCTTGACCGATGCCTTGACCACCGCGTCGATCTCTTCGTCGCTCGGCCAGATATCCTGCAGGCGAATTTCCTTGCCGTCGGCATCCAGGCCGAGCACGTCCTTCTCGATATCGAAACGGATGGTGCCGGCAATCGCATAGGCCACCACCAGCGGCGGCGAAGCCAGGAAGGCTTGCTTGGCGTAAGGGTGAATGCGCCCGTCGAAGTTGCGGTTGCCCGACAACACGGCGGTGGCGTACAGGTCGCGGTCGATGATTTCCTGCTGGATCACCGGGTCGAGCGCGCCGGACATGCCGTTGCAGGTGGTGCAGGCAAAGGCCACTACGCCGAAACCGAGTTTTTCCAGCTCATGGCCCAGACCGGCCTCTTCCAGGTACATGGCCACGGTTTTCGAGCCCGGCGCCAGCGACGACTTGACCCAAGGCTTGCGGGCCAAGCCGAGCTTGTTGGCGTTACGTGCCAGAAGCCCCGCCGCGATGACATTGCGCGGGTTACTGGTGTTGGTGCAACTGGTGATGGCCGCAATGATCACCGCCCCGTCGGGCATTTGCCCTGGCACTTCGTCCCATTGGCCGCTGATGCCTTTGGACGCCAGGTCGCGGGTGGCAACACGGGCGTGGGGGTTGCTGGGGCCGGCCATGTTGCGCACGACGCTGGACAGGTCGAAGGTCAGGCCACGCTCGTACTGAGCCCCCTGGAGGTCATCGGCCCACAGGCCGGTGTGGCGTGCGTACTGTTCGACCAGGGCAACTTGTTCGTCTTCTCGGCCAGTGAGTTTGAGGTAGGCGATGGTCTGCTGATCGATATAGAACATCGCTGCGGTGGCGCCGTATTCAGGAGCCATGTTGGAGATGGTCGCACGGTCGCCCAGGGTCAGTGCACTAGCCCCTTCGCCGAAGAACTCCAGCCAGGCGCCGACCACTTTCTGCTGGCGCAGGAACTCGGTGAGTGCCAGCACCATATCGGTGGCGGTGATGCCCGGTTGCAGCTTGCCGGTCAATTCCACGCCGACGCTTTCCGGCAGGCGCATCCACGACGCACGGCCGAGCATCACGCTCTCGGCCTCCAGGCCGCCGACGCCAATGGCGATCACGCCCAGGGCATCGACGTGGGGAGTGTGACTGTCAGTACCGACGCAGGTATCCGGGAAGGCTACGCCGTCACGGACCTGAATCACCGGCGACATTTTCTCCAGGTTGATCTGGTGCATGATGCCGTTGCCCGGCGGGATGACATCGACGTTCTTGAAGGCTTTTTTGGTCCACTCGATAAAGTGGAAGCGGTCTTCATTGCGACGGTCTTCAATGGCGCGGTTTTTCTCGAACGCCTGTGGGTCAAAGCCGCCAGCCTCGACAGCCAGGGAGTGGTCGACGATCAGTTGGGTCGGCACCACCGGGTTGACCTGCGCCGGATCGCCGCCTTGCAGGGCGATGGCATCGCGCAGACCGGCAAGGTCCACCAGAGCGGTCTGGCCGAGGATGTCATGGCACACCACGCGCGCCGGGAACCAGGGGAAATCGAGATCACGTTTGCGCTCGATCAACTGGCTCAGGGATGCGTTGAGGGTGGCCGGGTCGCAACGGCGTACCAGGTTTTCGGCAAGCACGCGCGAGGTGTAAGGCAAGGTGGCGTAGGCGCCGGGGGTGATTGCTTCGACAGCCGCACGGGCGTCGAAGAAATCCAGGCGGCTGCCGGGGAGCGGTTTGCGAAATTCAGTGTTCATCGTCAGGACTCGGTCACGGTGATTACAAAAGGGACCTACTGATCCAGATTTGAAATGCAGTCCAAATGTGGGAGGGGGCTTGCCCCCGATGGCGGTGGTTCAGTGCCAGTTGTATCAGCTGACAGAATGCTATCGGGGGCAAGCCCCCTCCCACATTTTTGGCCTCATTCCAATTCTGGAAGCGTTGGTTTTCAGCGACGTTCGATTGGCACGAACTTGCGCTGCTCAACGCCGATGTACTCGGCGCTTGGACGAATGATGCGGTTGTTGGCGCGCTGTTCGAACACGTGCGCGGCCCAGCCAGTCAGGCGCGAGCACACGAAGATTGGCGTAAACAATTTGGTCGGGATGCCCATGAAGTGGTACGCCGAGGCATGGTAGAAGTCGGCGTTGGGGAACAGCTTTTTCTGCTCCCACATGGTCTTGTCGATAGCCTCGGAGACCGGGAACAACACGGTGTCGCCCACTTCATCAGCGAGTTTTTTCGACCAGCCCTTGATCACCTCATTACGCGGGTCGCTGTCTTTATAGATCGCGTGGCCGAAGCCCATGATCTTGTCCTTGCGCGCCAACATGCCAAGGGTGCCTTCGACCGCTTCTTCGGCCGAGGAAAAGCGCTCGATCATTTCCATCGCCGCTTCGTTGGCCCCGCCGTGTAGCGGGCCGCGCAGGGAACCGATGGCGGCGGTGACGCAGGAATACAGGTCGGACAGGGTCGAGGCGCACACCCGGGCAGTGAAGGTCGAGGCGTTGAATTCGTGCTCGGCGTAGAGAATCAGCGACACATTCATGACTTTGACGTGCAGCTCGCTGGGTTTCTTGCCGTGCAGCAGGTGCAGGAAGTGGCCGCCGATGCTCGGCTCGTCGGTCACGCAGTCGATGCGCTTGCCGTCGTGGCTGAAGCGGTACCAGTAGCACATGATCGCCGGGAATGCGGCAAGCAGGCGGTCGGTGACATCGCGCTGTACGCTGAAATCTTTTTCCGGCTCGATATTGCCCAAAAACGAGCAACCGGTGCGCATCACGTCCATCGGGTGGGCGTCGGCGGGGATGCGTTCGAGCACTTCTTTCAATGCCTGGGGCAAGTCACGCAGTTTGCTCAGCTTGGCGCTGTAGGCGGCCAGTTCGGTCTTGGTCGGCAACTCGCCGTACAGCAACAGGTAGGCGACTTCTTCAAACTGCGCATCGGCGGCCAGTTCACGCACATCGTAGCCACGATAGGTCAAGCCTGCACCAGCCTGGCCCACGGTCGACAGTGCGGTCTGCCCGGCAACCTGGCCACGCAGGCCGGCGCCACTCAATACTTTTGCTTCAGCCATGTTCGTTCTCCAATCTTGAATTTATTAGGGAGGCGCACCGCATTATTTTTTCGCGGCAAACAGCGCGTCGAGCTTCTGCTCGAAGGTGTGGTAGTCGATGCGATCGTAGAGCTCCATGCGCGTTTGCATGGTGTCGATCACGTTCTGTTGGGTGCCGTCGCGACGGATCGCGGTGTAGACGTTCTCGGCGGCCTTGTTCATGGCACGGAAGGCCGAGAGCGGGTACAGCACAATGGAAACATCCGCAGATTTCAACTGTTCGGTGGTGTACAGCGGCGTCGCACCGAACTCGGTAATGTTAGCCAGGATCGGCGCCTTTACGCGGGAAGCGAACAGCTTGTACATCTCGAGCTCGGTGATGGCTTCCGGGAAGACCATGTCGGCACCGGCTTCGATACACGCGGCGGCACGTTCAAGGGCAGACTCCAGGCCCTCGACCGCCAGGGCGTCGGTGCGCGCCATGATCACGAAGCTGTCATCGGTACGCGCATCCACGGCAGCCTTGATGCGGTCGACCATTTCCTGCTGCGACACGATCTCTTTATTGGGGCGATGCCCGCAGCGCTTGGCGCCGACCTGGTCTTCGATATGGATGGCGGCGGCGCCGAACTTGATCATCGACTTGACGGTGCGCGCCACATTGAACGCCGAGGAGCCGAAACCGGTGTCCACGTCCACCAGCAGCGGCAGGTCGCAGACGTCGGTAATGCGGCGCACGTCGGTGAGTACGTCATCCAACCCGGTAATACCCAGGTCCGGCACGCCGAGCGAGCCGGCGGCGACACCGCCACCCGACAGGTAAATAGCCTTGAAGCCGGCGCGCTTGGCCAGCAACGCGTGGTTGGCATTGATTGCACCAACAACTTGCAAAGGCTGTTCGCTGGCGACTGCGTCACGGAAACGCTGGCCGGGAGTGCTGTTGTTATGGGAACTCATGACTCACCTCGTGATGAAGGAGCACCGTCCGGGAAGTGACGGGCGATGTTGCGTTTGGAGGCGCCGATATGCCGGCGCATCAACAGTTCGGCCAATTCACCATCGCGATCGGCAATCGCGTCGAGAATGCGGTGGTGTTCGGCAAAGGCCTGGCGTGGACGATTGGGGGTGGCGGAAAACTGGATGCGGTACATGCGCACCAGTTGGTACAGCTCGCCGCAGAGCATTTGGGTCAGGGTGCGGTTACCGGCGCCCTGGATGATCCGGTAATGAAAGTCGAAGTCGCCTTCCTGCTGGTAGTAGCCAACACCGGCCTGGAACGCGGCATCGCGCTCATGGGTGTGCAATACCTGGCGCAGCTCTTCGATTTCCGCGTCGGTCATGCGCTCGGCAGCGAGACGGCAGGCCATTCCTTCCAGGGACTCGCGGATCTCATAGAGTTCGATCAGCTCGGCGTGGCTCAAGGACACGACCCGTGCGCCGACGTGGGGCACGCGCACCAGCAGGCGCTGGCCTTCCAGGCGGTGGATCGCCTCGCGCAGCGGGCCGCGGCTGATGCCGTAGGTACGCGCCAGTTCCGGCTCGGAAATCTTGCTGCCGGGGGCGATTTCACCTTTGACGATGGCGGCCTGGATACGCCGAAAAACGTTCTCGGACATGGTTTGGGAATCGTCTGACGCCGCTATCGGAATTTCCGCCTGACCCAGCATATTGTCGACACCTTTAAAATCAATGCCGCAAAAACTAGCTAATTACCCCTTAACAGTCAAAGAATAAATACACATTGTCGACAATCGTCTAATACGTCTGAATAACCCATCCAAGGCATGGCCGCCTGCCAGCGCTGGCGCCAAAAAAGCATCATGTTAGAATGCCCGGCGTATTTGCCTGACATCCCTGGATGAAACGGCGCACGAGGGAGTTTGCGCAGCAATGCCAGTCGCCTTGAATTGAACATCGCACGGCACCGCCTCAGGATTTATGAGACTCAAGCCCTTCACCCTGTTTGTTTGCCTACTGTTGCTGCCCAGCCTTGGCTTCACCGCCGAGAAAACGGTGTATGGCCTCAATGAATACGCCAAGCTGGACGGTATCGACCTGGAAGTCGCGGCCAAGCTCGACACCGGCGCCAAGACCGCCTCGTTGAGCGCCCGCGATATCAAGCGCTTCAAGCGCAACGGCGAAACCTGGGTACGCTTCTACCTGGCCATCGACACCGCCCACTCCCACCCCATCGAACTGCCCCTGGCCCGCGTCAGCAAGATCAAGCGCCGCGCCGGCGACTACGACCCCGATGAGGACAAGAACTACACCGCCCGTCCGGTGGTTGCCCTGGATATCTGCATGGGCACTGCTTTACGCAGCATCGAAGTGAACTTGACTGACCGCAGCAGCTTCCAATACCCGCTGCTGATCGGCTCCGAAGCGCTGAAACGCTTTGATGCGCTGGTCGACCCCAGTCTTAAATATGCAGCAGGCAAACCCGCCTGCGTCGCCGACGCTCATACCGCCGAGTAAACCGAATGCGCTCTCTGACCCTGCACCTGAAAATCCTGATCACCTTCCTGGTGGTGCTCGGCATTTCGGTCACCGCCTATCAGATTTTCGTGCTGGGGATCCCCGTGACCGAGGATGCCACCGACGACTTGTGGAACATCGACGCCAAGGTCGAGTTCGTCGCCAACCCCAAGGACCCAGTCAAGATCCAGATGTTCGTGCCGCCACTGAGCCGCGACTTCGTCAGCCTTAATGAAAGCTTTATCTCCAACAACTACGGAGTCAGCGTCAACCGCATCGACGGCAACCGCAAGGTCACCTGGTCAGCGCGCCGGGCCAAGGGCAACCAGACCCTGTATTACCGCCTGGTGCTGACCAAGCGTTACAGCGGCGAAAAGGTCAAGATCAAAGGCCCGACCTTCCGCGACAGCATCGCCGTGGAAGGCCCGGAAAAAATCGCCGCCGAAGCCTTGCTGGCGCCGATCCGCCAGCACTCGGCCGACGTCGAGACCTTTATCAGCGAAGCCATCAAGCGCACCAACAACCTCAACGACGACAATGTGAAGCTGCTGCTGGCCGGCGACCCGTCGACGCCGCACAAGGCCAGGATCGTCGAGCTGCTGCTGTCCATCGCCCATGTGCCGGTGGAGAAAGTCCACACCATCCGCCTGGTGGCCGACCAGCCGCAAACCCCGGAACTGTGGCTGCGCAGCTTCAACGGCAACGACTGGCTGTACTTCAACCCGGAGACCGGTGAACAGGGCCTGCCCGCCGACCGCCTGCTGTGGTGGACCGGCGATGAAAACCTGATCACGGTCGATGGCGGCAAGAAGGCCATGGTGACCTTCAGCCTCAACAACAGCGAAATGAACGCGATTCGCCTGGCCAAGCTGACCGACGAAAACACCGACGCCAACTTCCTCGAATACTCGCTGTACGGCCTGCCGCTGCAAACCCAGCAGACCTTCATGATCATGGTGATGATCCCGATTGGCGTGCTGGTGATTCTGATCCTGCGCAACCTGATCGGCCTGCAGACCCTGGGCACCTTCACGCCGGTGCTGATCGCCCTGGCGTTCCGCGAGACGCAACTGGGCTTCGGCATTGTGCTGTTCACGATTATCACGGCACTGGGGCTGTCACTCAGGTCGTATCTGGAACATTTGAAACTGCAGATGCTGCCGAGGCTGTCGGTGGTGCTGACCTTCGTGGTGGTACTGATCGCCGCTATCAGCCTGTTCAGCCATAAGCTGGGGCTGGAGCGTGGCTTGTCGGTGGCGCTGTTCCCGATGGTGATCCTGACGATGACCATCGAGCGACTGTCGATTACCTGGGAAGAACGCGGCGCCAACCATGCACTGAAAGTGGCGATTGGCACCCTGTTCGCCGCCTCGTTGGCCCACCTCATCATGAGCGTGCCGGAGCTGGTTTACTTCGTGTTTACCTTCCCGGCGATCCTGCTGATTCTGGTGGGCTTCATGCTGGCCATGGGTCGTTATCGCGGCTATCGCCTCACCGAGCTGGTGCGTTTCAAGGCATTCCTGAAGGCTGACTCCTGATGTTTGGCTTCTGGAAAACCTGGAAGGCCCTGGAAGCGCGCGGGATCATGGGCATCAATCGGCGTAACGCCGACTACGTGCTCAAGTACAACAAACGCAGCCTGTACCCGATTGTGGATGACAAGATCATCACCAAGGAGCGGGCGCTGGCGGCCGGCATTCATGTGCCGGAAATGTACGGGGTGATCTCCACCGAGAAGGAAATCGACAAGCTCGACGAGATCATCGGTGGGCGCAGCGACTTCGTGATCAAGCCCGCCCAGGGTGCGGGCGGTGATGGCATCCTGGTAGTGGCCGACCGTTTTGAAGGGCGCTATCGCACGGTGTCCGGCAAGATCATCAGCCATGAAGAGATCGAGCACCAGACTTCCAGCATCCTCACTGGCCTGTATTCACTGGGTGGCCACCGCGACCGGGCGCTGATCGAGTACCGCGTGGTGCCCGATCAGATCTTCAAGAGCATCAGCTACGAAGGCGTGCCGGATATTCGCATCATCGTGCTGATGGGCTACCCGGTGATGGCCATGCTGCGCCTGCCGACCCGCCAATCCGGCGGCAAGGCCAACCTGCACCAGGGCGCGATCGGCGTAGGCGTCGACCTTGCCACCGGCCTGACCCTACGCGGTACCTGGCTGAACAACATCATCACCAAGCACCCTGACACCACCAATGCGGTCGATGGTGTGCAACTGCCCAACTGGGACGGTTTCATGCAGCTTGCGGCTGGCTGCTATGAGCTGTGCGGACTGGGCTATATCGGCGTGGACATGGTACTGGACCAGGAAAAAGGCCCGCTGATCCTTGAATTGAATGCACGGCCGGGGCTGAATATCCAGATCGCCAATGACTGCGGGCTGACCTTGCGCACCCATGCGGTGGAGGCGCGACTGGAGGAACTCAAAGCTGCCGGCGTGACGGAAACCCCGCAAGAGCGGGTGAAGTTCGTGCAGGAGATGTTTGGGCATATACCGCCCGTGGAAGGCTGATCCGGTCTTCAAACTGTCTATCCCCGACATCCCCTCTAGGAGCAAATCCTACAGGGGACTACAATCCCCCTCCCCCGCGCCATTGGCTGATCCAACCCCGCATGTTGACCTGCTCCGTACACCCATTGCCCTACCGGGCCAACCCCGCCGAGTATTTTGCGGCGATTCGCCATGCTCCAGGCGCGGTACTGCTCGACAGCGGCCGGCCGACGGCTGAGCGCGGCCGGTATGACCTGCTCAGTGCCTGGCCGGAAGCGACATTGACGGTAGGGCCGGACGAAAGCGGCAGTGATTTCCTGCAACGCTTACGGGAAAACCTCACGCGATTGGGTGAAGCCGCAATCCCCGCCGATTTACCGTTGCCGTTCGCCGGAGGCTTGATCGGCTACCTGAGCTACGACTTCGGCCGGCACCTTGAGGCCATGCCGCACCTGGCGGTGGATGACCTGCACCTGCCGGACGCGCGCTTCGGGCTGTACGCCTGGGCGCTGATCAGCGACCACCAGGCCCGGAGCAGCCAACTGGTGTTTCACCCCACGCTGGCCGATAGCGAACGACAACGGTTGATCGCGCTGTTCAGCCACGGGACTGTCGACACCTCTGCGACGTTCAAACTCCAGGGCCCGATGGCACCAGACCTCACCGCAGAGGCCTACCGCCAAGCCATCGCGCGTATCCAGGATTACATCCAGGCCGGCGACTGCTATCAGGTCAACTTTGCCCAGCGCTTTCGCGCACCCTGCATGGGGGATCCCTGGGCAGCCTATTGCGCCCTGCGCGAAGCCTGCCCCACGCCGTTTTCCGGGTTCCAGAGCTTGCCCGATGACGGTGCGGTACTGAGCCTGTCACCGGAACGCTTTGTGCGCATCAGCGAACGCCAGGTCGAGACCCGCCCGATCAAGGGCACCCGCCCTCGCGGCGTAACACCTGCAGAAGATGCCGCCAACGCCGCCGAGTTGCTCGCCAGCCCCAAGGACCGCGCAGAAAACCTGATGATCGTCGACCTGCTGCGCAACGATCTCGGTCGCAATTGCCGCATCGGCTCAGTGAAAGTGCCAGAGCTGTTCAGCCTGGAAAGCTACCCCAACGTGCACCACCTGGTGAGCAGTGTCACCGGTGTACTGGCCGACGACAAAGACGCCCTCGACCTGATCGCCGGCAGCTTCCCCGGCGGCTCCATCACCGGCGCGCCGAAGATACGCGCGATGCAGATCATCGACGAACTTGAGCCAACCCGCCGCGGGCTTTACTGCGGCTCGCTGGTCTACCTGGACGTGCGCGGCGAGATGGACAGCTCCATTGCCATCCGCAGTTTGCTGGTCAAGGACGGGCAGGTGTGTTGCTGGGGTGGCGGTGGGATTGTGGCGGATTCGCAGTGGCAGGCTGAGTATCAGGAGTCGCTGACGAAGGTGCGGGTGTTGTTACAGACTTTGGAAAGTTTGTAGGGCCTGTACCGGCCCTATCGGGGGCAAGCCCCCTCCCACCTTCGACCGCGCCGCGATCAAAGGTGAGAGCTGGCTTGCCTGCGATGGGGTAATCAGTCGCGTCGCATAACTTACAGGCTCAACTGCCGATTCGACGCCTTGATAAACTCTTTCTTCAAGTCTTCAAACGTATGCACCGCCGGGAACTGCGGGAATTCGCGAATCACATTCTCCGGCGCATGGAACAGAATCCCACGGTCCGCTTCCCCCAGCATGGTGGTGTCGTTGTACGAATCACCGGCAGCGATCACGCGGTAGTAGAGGCTTTTGAACGCCAATACCGACTGGCGCTTGGGGTCTTTCTGGCGCAACTGGTAGCTTACCACCCGATCATTTTCATCAGTGATCAAGCGGTGGCACAGCAAGGTCGGGAAACCCAGCTGGCGCATCAGCGGTTGGGAGAATTCGTAGAAGGTGTCGGACAGGATCACCACCTGGAAGCGTTCGCGCAGCCAGTTGACGAACTCGACGGCCCCGTCCAACGGTTTGAGCGTAGCAATCACCGCCTGGATATCGGCCAGTTTGAGCCCGTGCTCGTCGAGGATGCGCAGGCGCTGCTGCATCAGCACGTCATAGTCGGGAATGTCGCGTGTGGTGGCGCGCAGGGATTCAATACCGGTTTTTTCGGCGAAGGCGATCCAGATTTCCGGAACCAGCACCCCTTCCAGGTCAAGACAGGCAATTTCCACAAGACACTCCATTGGATTTATTAGTTGAGCGGGCAAAAGGACTGCCGAACTCTAGCGACTCAAGCACGCCGCCGCAACGCACGGCAGATTTTGATACCATCGCCGCCTATAGAGCGCTCAGCGCCACTGACCTGTAGGAACCGTCCTGATGAACCAAGCCTTCGACGTCGCTGAACTCGCCGCGACTTATGCCAACAAGTCTGCACAGGATATTCTCAAGCTGGCGTTCAGCCAGTTCGGCGATGACCTGTGGATTTCCTTCAGCGGTGCCGAGGATGTGGTGCTGGTGGACATGGCCTGGAAGCTGAACAAGAACGTCAAGGTATTCAGCCTCGACACTGGCCGTCTGCACCCGGAAACCTACCGGTTTATCGAGCAGGTGCGCGAGTTCTACAAGATCGACATCGAACTGATCTCGCCGGACCAGAGCAAGCTGGAACCCTTCGTCAAGGAAAAGGGCCTGTTCAGCTTCTATAAGGACGGCCATGGCGAATGCTGCGGCATCCGCAAGATCGAACCGCTGCGCCGCAAGCTCGCCGGTGTGAGTGCCTGGGCCACCGGCCAGCGCCGCGATCAGAGCCCCGGCACCCGCAGCCAGGTGGCCGCGCTGGAAATCGACACGGCGTTCTCCACCCCGGAACGTACCCTGTACAAGTTCAACCCGCTGGCGCAGATGACCAGCGAAGAGGTGTGGGGTTACATCCGCATGTTGGAGTTGCCTTACAACAGCCTGCATGAGCGCGGCTTTATCAGCATCGGCTGCGAGCCCTGCACCCGCCCGGTATTGCCGAACCAGCATGAGCGCGAAGGTCGCTGGTGGTGGGAAGAAGCCACGCAGAAGGAATGCGGGCTGCATGCGGGGAATATCATCAGCAAGGCCTGAGGCCTGGCAAACTGGTGAGGTAAAAATGTGGGAGGGGGCTTGCTCCCGATAGCGGTGGGTCAGTTGCAGATTTTCTGACTGATATACCGCTATCGGGAGCAAGCCCCCTCCCACATTTTGTTTTGTGCGCAGCATAAAATGTACACAACCTTGTAACCATAGGTGCCATTTTTGTGTGCAACTCATATTCGAGCGCACCAAAACGTAACATTCATCTCTGCTAGTCCCCACACCCCCGAATCACGCTACTCCCAATCAAAAATAAATACCTGTTCAAACGGTCAATTTATATTGCTTTCAATTCAGTAGTTTATTTAAAAATACTATAAAAAAGAAATTATCCCCGTTTTTCATATAACGAAAACTGGCACGCATGTGGCTTAGTGAAAAGTACGCTTTGTATACAATCAATACAAAACCTACATACACTTTGCCATCCGCCGCTTTGCTGCCGATGCGCTGGAGCCTGCCGGAATGCGTACAAGTCTTTCGAGCAATATCGCGCTGGATCTACCCTCCTCCACCCTCCACCCCGAGGCTGCAAGCCCCGGCCCACTGATCCTCAGCCCGCGCCTGCACAACAAGGACCTGGCCCCCACCAAAATCGAGGGCCGACGCTGGGGGCGCTATAGCATCTTTGCGCTGTGGACCAATGACGTGCACAACATCGCCAACTATTCGTTTGCCATCGGCTTATATGCATTGGGCTTGGGCGGCTGGCAAATATTGCTGTCCCTGGGGATCGGCGCGGCACTGGTGTACTTCTTCATGAACTTGTCGGGGTACATGGGACAGAAGACCGGTGTGCCGTTTCCCGTGATCAGCCGCATCAGTTTCGGTATCCACGGGGCGCAGATTCCAGCATTGATCCGGGCGGTGATTGCGATTGCCTGGTTTGGTATCCAGACGTACCTGGCATCGGTAGTTTTCCGTGTATTGCTGACGGCGATTCATCCGGGTTTTGCCGATTATGACCACAACTCGATCCTGGGCCTGTCGAGCCTGGGCTGGGCATGTTTTGTCGCGATCTGGCTGGTGCAGTTGGTGATCCTCGCCTATGGCATGGAAATGGTACGCCGCTATGAGGGCTTCGCCGGGCCGGTGATTTTGCTCACGGTGGCTGCGTTGGCCGGCTGGATGTACTTCCAGGCGGGCGGGCATATCGCCTGGTCGATCCGTGAACCGCTGAGCGGCGGCGAGATGTGGCGCAATATCTTTGCCGGTGGCGCGCTGTGGCTGGCGATCTACGGCACCTTGATCCTCAACTTTTGCGACTTCGCCCGCTCTTCGCCCTGCCGCAAGACCATCCAGGTCGGCAATTTCTGGGGCCTGCCGGTGAATATCCTGGTGTTCGCCGCCATTACCGTGCTGCTGTGCGGCGGCCAGTTCCAGCTCAATGGCCGAGTGATCGAGAGCCCGACCGAAATCATCGCGGCAATCCCCAATACCGTCTTCCTGGTGCTCGGTTGCCTGGCCTTCCTGATCGTTACCGTGGCGGTGAACATCATGGCCAACTTCGTCGCCCCGGCCTTTGTGCTGAGCAACCTGGCGCCCAAGTACCTGAACTTTCGCCGCGCCGGGTTGATCAGCGCCTTCGTGGCGGTGCTGATACTGCCGTGGAATCTCTACAACAGCCCGCTGGTGATTGTGTACTTCCTTTCTGGCCTGGGCGCGCTGCTGGGGCCGTTGTACGGGGTGATCATGGTCGATTACTGGCTGATCCGTAAAAGCCAGGTGGACGTGCCGCAGCTGTATAGCGAAGACCCCAATGGCGTTTATTACTACAGCCGGGGGGTGAATATGCGCGCCGTGGCGGCGTTTATTCCTGCGGCGGTGATCGCCATACTGCTGGCGCTGTTGCCAGGGTTTGCCAGCGTTTCACCGTTCTCCTGGCTGTTCGGCGCCGGCATCGCAGGGTTGCTGTACCTGCTGATCGCCAAGCGTCAGCCGGTTTACGCCGATGTCAGCGGCGAAAGCATTGCCGTCGATAACGTCAGTCATTGAATAGGGACATTTCATGCGCATCCTCGTCGTCAACGTCAACACCACTGAATCGATCACCGACACCATCGCTCAGCAAGCGCGGGCCGTGGCGTCACCGGGCACCGAGATAGTCGGCCTCACGCCCTACTTCGGCGCCGAGTCAGTGGAGGGAAATTTTGAAAGTTACCTGGCGGCCATCGCCGTCATGGACCGCGTCATGGCTTACGACCAGCCGTTTGATGCGGTGATCCAGGCCGGTTATGGCGAGCATGGCCGTGAGGGCTTGCAGGAATTGCTCAACGTGCCGGTGGTGGATATCACCGAAGCGGCGGCCAGCACCGCGATGTTTTTGGGGCACGCCTACTCGGTGGTCACCACCCTGGACCGCACTGTGCCGCTGATTGAAGACCGACTGAAACTCGCCGGCCTGTACCAGCGCTGTGCTTCGGTGCGCGCCAGCGGCATGGCGGTGCTGGAGCTGGAAGCAGACCCGCTGGCCGCTATGGAGGCCATTGTGCGCCAAGCGGAACTGGCGATTCACGACGACAAGGCCGAGGTGATTTGCCTGGGCTGCGGCGGCATGGCCGGGCTGGATGAGCAGATTCGACAGCGCACCGGGGTGCCGGTGGTGGACGGGGTGACAGCGGCGGTGATGATTGCCGAATCGTTGGTGAGGTTGGGGTTGTCGACATCCAAAGTCAGGACGTATGCGACACCCAGGCCTAAGAAAGTCATAGGTTGGCCCGGTAAGTTCGGCCACTGAAGATCAAATGTGGGAGGGGGCTTGCTCCCGATAGCGGTGTATCAGCCAGCTTATCTGTACCTGACCCACCGTCATCGGGAGCAAGCCCCCTCCCACATTTTGCCCTGTGTTGGGTCAGGACATAGGTGGCAAACCATAGGCCGCCAGATCAAAATCCGCGAGCTTGCGAATAATCTGGTCAGCATGTTGGTACTTGCTGTCCGCCATGGCCTCATCGGGCACGGCGATGGCGGTCATGTTGGCAGCCTTCGCCGCAGTCACGCCGAACGGCGAATCTTCGAACACCAGGCAATCCTCAGGCGCCACACCCAGACGGCGCGCAGCCGTGAGGAAGATATCCGGCGCCGGCTTGGCCGCACCGACTTCCGGGTCGTCGGCAGTGACGATGGTGTCGAACAGGCCAAACCATTCGCGGTGCAAGGTGGTCTTGTGGCCAAACGAGTTACGCGATGAACTGGTGCCCACCGCAATCGGGATATTGTGCGCCTTCAGATGCCGCACCAACGCTTCGGCGCCCGGCATACCCAGGGCCTTGGGAAACCGCTCGCTCATCAGCGGTTCGCGAATTTCCAGAAACTGCGCGGGCGTGATCGGCAAATCCAGCGCCTTGACCACGTAATCGGCCAGATCCTGAGCGCCTCGCCCGATGATGTGCTGCTTGATACCCCAGTCATAGGTACGGCCATAGCGCTCGGCGATGATCTGCGTGACTTTGGTGTAGATGCCTTCGGTATCCAGCAACAACCCGTCCATATCGAAAATCACGGCTTTGATCGGGACAGCGGTACGCGGTGCATTCATCACGACACAACCTTGGGGCAAGGACTAAATGGATTCAGCACAATAACGGTCACCCTTGCCGGCGAGCAACCCTTTAGACTGTTTGCCCCTCCTTTCGAAGTGCCCACAATGCTCTACCGACTCGTCGCCGACGGCCTCGTGCTGTTTCACCTGACCTTTATCCTGTTCGTACTGTTCGGTGGCCTGCTCGCCCTGAAATGGCCCAGGGTAATGTGGCTGCACTTGCCCGCCGTGGCCTGGGGGATCGCGGTAGAGGTGCTGCACCTGCCCTGCCCCCTCACCCGCTGGGAAAACCTGTTTCGTCACCTGGCCGGGCAAGACGGTTATCGCGGTGGGTTTATCGAGCACTACATCCTGACGCTGATCTACCCCGCCGGGCTGACGGCGAATATTCAACTGGTGCTGGGGGCGGTGGTGATATTGATCAACGCCGTGGTGTATGGGCGGTTGATCCGGAGTTTGCTGGCACGCAGAAGCGCATGACCTTCAGACCCGAGCTTGATCGCCTGGGCGCACGCACAAGCCTGAACATGAAACCTGGGCAGATTGTTTTCAATCTGCCAACCGAGCGCTTAAAGTGTCGCCCCCTCGGGAATTGAATCTCGAGGTTGAGTCCATGGAGTTTCAAGTGAAATACGTCATTAAAGCAGTTGCAGCAGCGGTTCTTGGTTTCACTCTGGCAGGTTGCACCGGCACCGCCATGAAAACCCAGCAATACGACGCCAGCCAATACACCGTCCTCGGCCACAGCGAAGCCAGCGCCACCGGCATCATGCTGTTGGGCGTCATCCCAATCGGCCAGAACAACCGCTTCGTACGCGCTCAGGATGCAGCCATCAAAGCCAAAGGCGGCGACGCGCTGATCAACACCCAAGTGCAGGAGAAGTGGTTCTGGGCCTGGGTATTGAACGGCTACACCACCAAGATTTCCGGTGATGTGATCAAGCTGAAAAACGCGCAATAAGTGTAATGGTATTAAAAGCCGCTTAATCTCGATATGAGACAGCGGCTTTTTTAGCGAAACTGACAAGCAGGCGTACTACTTCGAAAACAGGTGATGAAAGGAAGCAATCATGCGAATTTTGTTTGTATCACTGTGCTGTTTTTTAATAAGTGCATGCTCAAGCAACCCAGCAACACTGTTTGTAGATCAAGTCAAAAACAGCCAGACGCCTTTGGCCCTCACCCCGGCTGAAGCCCTGCATATTTCGCAGGCAGTACCCATGCCTGTCGACCCGGGTTGGCGACCACCTCAATGGAAAATTACCGCCGCAGAACCTCGTATCCTGATCAATGGAACGCCCTCTAATTATCGAGTGTTCAGCACTACCCTGGTTAAAGACAAAGTCTTCCATATCAACGTTAACTCTTGGTGCGTCAACGCCTGTTTAGGATTCAGCAAATACGCTTTGAACCCGTATTTAATCCTCATCGATGCCCAGGGTAATATGCAAGGCGAAGGCTTTGGCAAGGCGACCGGCATAGTCGGAGTCATCAACCAAGCCTTGACCGGTACAGTGAAAAACAGCGGTACTTATTACCTCATCGTCGCCGCAGATAATCGGGCTCCGGGAGAGACCATTGTTATCGACAACGTCCTGCTGATCGGCGCTGCAGCCAGCCCGATAACACCCATGCGTATTGGAATGAACAGTTACCCATTTGGCTCAGTTGGGCCGTTTCTGAGTACAGAAGAATCGCCTTGAAGCGGTGACAGATCTGCCTTCGAATCATCGACGCGACCTTCGAGGGTGCCTTATGAACCTCAGCATCATTTACGCCCTCGCGACCGCGGCCCTGTTCGGCACCAGCAGGATCCGGCGCAGCCCCATAGTGATGTGATGTGCAGAAGATAATGAAGCACAGCCATGCGCATTTTCCGAATGTGCATCATCGGCATAGGCATTGAGCGCGGTGCGGATGTATCAGGGCGGTTCTATCGGCCGCCCTGGTGGAGAACAGGCCCGTTTAAGCGGGGTGGCCCGTGTAACCTTTATGCTCATACTCCCACCCCCTACATGCCAGCCCGACATGCTTGGGAATAAGCGCAGCACCACTGCTGTACGCAGTGATAGTCCTACGAGAAAAGCCCAGTTCAACAGCAGCTGCGGAAAGGGATAAATTGTTACTGAGCATCCACTTTCTGAAATCCTGGGTCAGCATGACCTCACCAGATTGCTCCAACGCCAGACGTTGCAACGTGACAGCGGACAGTTCTAGGTTATTACCCCATGTCACATCAAAGCCCCACTCACCAACTTCCACTTGGCTGAATAGCGCCAAATCCAAGAGTGGTGTGAGGACAGGAAAGGTATTTATATGATCGGTGAGGTCAACAGTGTGTCGCTTACCGTTGCTCCATTCGATCTCTAAGGCATGCTTGCCGGCAACTGGTTGCACAGCAGAAATACGAAGCTTGCTGGTCATATGTCAGTCCCTCCGGTTTTGTTCATCCCATACCCGCTTAAGATCAGCGATATGAGCTTTTGCCCAAAGCAGGGCAGCTTTCAAGGCTTTCTTCTCGGCGCCTGTACCGAGCACAACAAGCCCTTCTAGCAGAAATGTGGGGCTCCCGTTTCAAAATCGCAATGTCTATAGTCACCCGGTCGCCCATACGGCGGCCGGGTTTGGCGACTCGAAAACAAGACGGAACGTAGACGACGTTATTTTCATGCGGCTGCCATTTTTGGCGGTTTAGCGTGAAAAGAGCTCATTGTTTTTATATTTGTCTTGTGGAGTTACACATGAACCAATACATAGCCCTCACCAGCAACGACAGCGCCACACCTGCCCTTTTTGTCGATACCACCGTGCCATTGGAAATACTCCTCGACGCTGCGACCTATCGAGTTCGTGCCGTTACACAAGTCCTTGAGAACCTCGCACTACGCGGTGAGATCAGTAGTGATGCGGTTGTACTCAGTGATTTTGCGTTGCTTTGTTCCATCTCTTTGCGCGACGGCTGCGATTTGCTGGACGTCATAGGAAGGCGAATGGATATGCCAAGCGCGTGATCTGATAAAGCTGGACTTTTCAAACCCTAGAAATCACAAAACCCCTGGTTTCTCTCGAAACCAGGGGTTTTGTTTACATCGAATTTGGCGGTGAAGGAGTCCGCCCAATTAGTATCCAAAAACAACCGACAAAACTCTACAGCCCTTTATTTTAAAGGGGTTAAAAGCCTATCATCGTCTCAAGACATCCACCAACATTCGTCACCTTCCGAGCCTTTGTGGGGGAACAGATGGGGGAACAAACCGATAGAGGAACATTCCCTTGGGAAAGCTGACAGCTAAGCAAATTGAAAATCTGACGACCCCAGGCACCTACGAGGACGGAGATGGCCTTCGCCTACTCATCAAACCCAACGGGAAGAAATACTGGGTACTGCGTTTCCAGCTTTCCGGAAAGCGCAGGGAGATGGGCTTAGGTACCTATCCAGCAATTGGCCTTAAGGAAGCTAGACAAAACAGCAGCGATAAACGCCGTTTACTGCGCGATGGCATTGACCCCTTAAAGGCTCGTGACGATGAACGAGCGGCACAGGCGACCGCTGAGCTGCAACGTAAAAATAAAGCCATCACGTTCCGGGACGTATCAAACGATTACATAGAAGCTCATCGTGCAGGCTGGAAAAACATAAAACATGCTCAGCAGTGGACGAACACACTGGCTACTTACGCCGCGCCCGTCATCGGCGAACTCGCCACCAACCAGATCACCACCGAGCACATCCTCGACATTCTAAAACCCATCTGGAGCAGCAAAGCCGAAACAGCTAGCCGGGTTCGCAACAGGATCGAACTAGTTCTCGATGCCGCCAAAGCGCGTGGACTGCGAGACGGTGAAAACCCTGCGCGCTGGCGTGGACACCTAGACAAGCTATTGCCACCGAGTTCCAAAGCTAAACGTACCCAAAACCACCCGGCACTACCCTACTCGGAGCTGGCTCGTTTCATACCGGCACTTGACAGTATTGAAGGACAATCAGCCTGCGCACTTAAAATGACCATTCTCACTGCATGCCGGACCAGCGAGGTTCTTGAAGCCGACTGGAGTGAGGTTGATTTGAAAACCAAGTTATGGACGATTCCAGCAGTACGAATGAAAGCGGGGAAAATTCATACCGTGCCACTTTCTGATGCACTCATCGCACTGCTCGAAGCTCTTCCTCGAATCAAAGGTAGTTCATTGCTGTTTCCAGGGGCTCGTAAAGGTCGACCCATTAGCAATATGGCCATGTTAATGACCTTGCGTCGCATGGACCAAAAGGACCTAGATGATGGTGGCAAGGGTTGGCGCGGCAGCGACGACAGGGTTATTACCGCTCACGGATTTCGCAGCACATTCAGGGACTGGGCAGCTGAATGTACACCCCATGCACGCGAAGTTTGCGAGATGGCTTTGGCTCACGTTGTCGCCAGCGGTGCTGAGGCGGCCTACTGGCGAAGTGACTTATTGGAAAAACGCCGTGTATTGATGGCTGATTGGGCCGACTTTGTGACACGCAACGTAAATGGGTCTGCCATTATTCAGTAAACATGGCGCTGAAGCGGATGGGCTTCGAAGGGCGCTTGGTAAGTCATGGCATGCGTTCAACGGCGAGCACCATCCTCAACGAGCAGGGCTGGGATACTGAATTGATAGAGGTCGCACTTGCACACGTCGATAAAGACGAGGTTCGAAGCGCCTATAACCGAGCGGACTACATCGAGCGCAGACGCCCGATGATGGCCTGGTGGAGCGACCACATTCAGGAAGCTGCTACCGGCAACCTTTCTGTGTCAGCTATCAGAGAAAAACGAGATTCAAAAGTCGTTTCGATACGCTAACCATAGGCAGCTATCAGCCAGCAGTAGGCCTTAATGACAGACTGCAATCGGCCGATTCTGTTGAAAAAGTCGGCTTCGAATTCCGCGCCAGAAAAGTACGCGCCTGAGATTGAAATCTGATTTTTTGGCAGAAGGCTCAGGACTCGGACTTCGCATAGCAGCGTGCAACTGAGGTGTTTTCATCCCTAAATATTCGAGTATTTCGGGAAAGCCGACTTTTTCAACACAATCGGCCAAAAGCGGACGACCAACTCGGTTCTGGTTTCGCCCAGCTTGCCTCCTCCGCAAGTGCAAGCTGGCTCACTTCTCTGCTTCTTGGATACGCCTGGCATGTCAAGTCGGCTAAAGACCACGCCCCCGATGCGCATTGATTCGGCTATAGACTGCGCTGAGCCGTCTACAACCGTACCGATCAAATCATTCATCAAAAACGCATATTCGATTCGAAAAAAACTCAACCCTACATCACTGCTATGACACCCCCACCATGGAGCTTCAAACCATGTCATTGCAGTGCCCTCGCTGTAACTCACCCAAAATCGCTTCCTTCCACCAAGCCATGAAAATTGCAGCGGCCATCGGTACGGTAGGCGGAGCAGCACGCGGCGTCAGTGCAGCACTGGCTGGCGGCCAGGCGGGTGCCACCGTCGGCGCAGTCGCCGGCCCGTTCGGCGTCACTCTCGGAGCCGTCTCCGGCGCCATCCTCGGTGGACTGGCTGGCGGTGCCGATGGCTGCGCGCTTGGCGCTCAACTCGGCGAAAAACTAGATCGCCATGTGCTGGCGAACAACCTGTGTCTGGCCTGCGGGCATCGCTTCAACCTGCCCACTTAATCGGCGCACCTTCCAACTTCCCCACATCAATCCGGTCGGTACTGCGTAGTGCGCAGCGCTTATGCCGACCTGCATCCAAAGGAATCTCTCCCATGGCTCATCTCATCGAACAAATGGCTTACGTTGGCGCTACTCCTTGGCATGGCCTGGGCAGTCGCCTCACCGAAAAACAACCGCTGGAAGTCTGGCAGCGTGAGGCGGGGATGGATTGGCAGATCCAGGACAGCCCGGTTCATTTCAAGGCCGAGGCGGCTCGCCCCCTGGGCAGCATTCACACTTTCCCGGAACAAAAAGTGTTGTATCGCTCCGATACCAAAGCCCCGTTGTCAGTGGTCTCACATCGTTATCAGGTCGTGCAACCTCGTGAGGTCCTAGAGTTCTACCGGGACCTGACCGAGCTCTCCGGATACGAGCTGGAAACCGCTGGAGTGCTGAAAGGGGGACGCAAGTTCTGGGCGCTCGCCAGAACCGGTCAGGCCACGGCGCTGAAGGGTAACGATCAGGTCAAAGGCTACCTGCTGCTGGCCACTTCCTGCGACGGCACACTGGCCACTACAGCGACACCTACCACGGTGCGCGTGGTTTGCAACAACACCTTAAGCATTTCCCTGAACGGCGCCACTCACGCCATCAAGGTTCCACACAGTACCCGCTTTGATCCGCGCACGGTCAAAAAGCAACTGGGCATCGCCGTCTCGCGATGGGACGAATTCATGTACCGAATGCGCACCCTCGCCGAACGCAAAGTGCAAACCAAGGAAGCCATCGGCTTTTTCATGAACGTGCTGTGCGACACCAGCGTCCATGCCCCCATTCCTGATGCATTACCCAATAAGCGGGCGATGGAGAAAGTCCAAACACTATACGAAGGGAAAGGCCGAGGCGCAGAGCTGTCATCCGCACGCGGCACCGCCTGGGGCTTGCTGAACGCGGTGACGGAATACGTCGATCATGAACGCCGCGCTCGAAGCTCGGAGTACCGAATGGATTCAGCCTGGTTTGGACAAGGGGCGGTGATCAAACAAAAAGCGCTGCATGCCGCTCTGCAACTCGTGGCGTAAACCCAAGGACTACACGCATGAAACTGCACAAGCTCAAGGCCGGTGATATCGCTGGCCAGTACCTCATCGATTCACCTGTCAGCGCAGACGACATTCTGCGCATGGCGCAACAGTTGGCGCGTCAACGCCTGGCCAAAGGTCGGCTGCTGACCTCTCCAGATCAAGTCATCAGCCACCTGCAAGTGCTCCTGCAACACTATGAGCACGAAGTGTTTGCACTGCTACTGCTCGACAGCAAACACCGCGTGCTCAGCTTTCAGGAGTTATTTCGCGGCACCCTGGATGAAGCCAGCGTGCATCCACGGGAAGTGGTGAAGCTGGTGTTGGCGCACAACGCGGCGGCGGTAGTTCTGGTGCATAACCATCCCTCTGGGGATCCAGAGCCCAGCCAAGCGGATCGCCAGCTGACAAAAGCGCTGAAAGAGGCACTCTCCTTGGTTGGGACCCGGACACTCGACCATGTTGTGGTCGGCTTGGAGGGCTGTGTGTCGTTCGCCGAACGCGGTTTTCTCTAAATACCCCATCCAGCGAATACCACCCCTCCCCCACAGGTTAAATCCCCACGAAAGGAAAGACGTCCGTGCGCGTGATTCAGTTTTTTCTCACTTTGTTCCTCTTCATTTGCTTGCTCGCCGGTAGCAGCGTGTTGGTGGCAACTGCCTGTCTGATGCTGCGCTTCCCGCCCCTGCTGTTCGCTGTTGTGCTGGGTTGCGTTCTATTGATCATCGCCCTGAAAAAGCCTCGTAGCAGAAATACCCAGACGTCCACTTGACGCCCACGGCCCAGTGCTCAGCACTGCCTTCACTTTCCCGAAACAGAGCCCCCACATGAATCCACACTGTTTGATTTGTGAGTCTTCAGCCATCCTGTCTCAGGACAACGCCAAGGCAGTTGTACAGCTCCTAGCGGTGCTGAATGGCCTCGCCCGTGATTGGCAATCGTCTCAGCCACCAGCCAGCGGCCAGAACGCCGATGAACCGATGGTCGAGATGCTGAAACTGGTAACGGGTGCGGTGGCGAGCGCCACTTCAGCCCTTCGCGCCAGTGACGCGTTTATTCAGGATATGCACACCTACCAGTTCGGTGCATTTACCTGTTTGTGTCTGCGTTGTGGCACCCGCTTCGATGCAATCGACCCGTGATCATGTTTTTAATCGGCTGACTAAACGCTCGACCAATTCGACCACCAGCTCTCTATCGGACTGATCCAAGGACACCAATAAATGGTTGATCCGACTGGCCTGGTCATCAACGAGTGGGCTCACCTCACTCAGTAGCTCAGCCGCCTCGCAGCCAAAGATGTCGGCGAACTCCAAAAGCCGAGTGATATTCGGCATCACGATCCCTCGCTCGATACGAGAAACCGCCTCGTTCCCCACGCCCAAGCGCTCCGCAACAGCCTCCTGGGTTAGTCCGCTACGCACCCGCTGTTTCGATATGGCGCGCCCTACGGTGCCCGCCAATTGCTTCTGATCAATTTCAGCCACGTTGCTCTCCCATCTCAACCTAGATGGTTGGGCATCACCTCATTGACATGAAGAACATGAAAAGTTGAAAATCACCCCAAAAGGTTGTTATTCGCCTTAAAGTCACATATCAACACCACTCGATAAGGAACATCCATGAATACGAAAACCCTACTGATGGTGGCGTTTAGCTGCCTGGCCGCGAACAGCGCCTCTGCCGGAACCAATACCTGGACCACGGGCTGGGCGATGGGCAGCACCGAATATGCCGTCGACGACGGTATCCCGCGCTAACCGACACAGCACATGTGCCCAGCGTCAATAGAGGCCACTGTCCTTCGACACCAATCCACCACTGGATCTTGAACAGAAGAGCTCCTACCAACACGCATGCTAGAACACCAAGAGCCAGGCCAACCAAAGCGAACACTTGGTCGGTGTGCGGGATCTGCATCTTGCAAGCATCGATGGGAGCTGACGACATCATTGAGGAATATCTAACGTTGCGAAAAGTATGGCTATTTAGAACTACCGAACAATGCCATTATTTCGCCATAGCCCGGGCAGGCGTTAGCCGGGTGTATCGACTGGAAGTTATAGCCCTAGTTCCGGATGAGGGGGGGTAATTAAATACAAAACATTGCCAAATGCACTGATTTAGAGCGTTAGCAGCCAATAGCCACTAATTGCAATTAGCCATAACGGCGGGTCATTCAGGTGCTCTCTCTTTCAATTAACTGACAGTGCAAAAGATTCAAGCGCTCAACTTCCTCATCGGTGGCTAATACGCCCAGACTTTGCAGGACGCGTGTGGCAGCGAGTACACCAATCTCAAACGCGGGTGGCTGGAGGGTGCTGAGGCTGGGCAGCAACATGTGGGCAAACGGGTAGTCGCCAAATCCCAATACGGCGCAGTCCTGGGGAATGCTCAGCCCGGCGCGTTGACCGGCCAGCAAACCGCCGGCGGCGAGGTTGTCATTGGCGAAGAAATTGCGTCGGGCGTAATCGCCTGCCCCATCAGCGCGTCCATGGCCTGCTTGCCCGCTTCACAAGACGCCGAACTTACAAATCTCCACGATGAACGACGTGTACCTTGTTGCCATCTGGATCACGCAAGTATGCGTCGTAGTAACCTTCACCATACTGCGTACGTAAGCTGGGCGTTCCTTCATCCGACCCGCCCGCATGAGGCCCGGCGGTATAGGCAACGTCTACCGCATCTGGAGAGGGAGCCGAGAAAGCGACCATGCTGTCATTCCCTGCCCTGGCTTCGTTGCGATCATAAGGGCTGTACACCCGCTACCCTCCTTTGTTTTTGATGCGAGGAATTCTATCGTGCCTCTCCAGGCAGAGGGTACACAGTCACCACTGGCGGCTGAAAGACAGATACTCGATCTGGCGACACTCCCACCTCCATAGGCGGAGTTCATTATTATTGCTGAATCCTAGAGGAACTCATCTAAAGGTTTCGGCCGAACCATGGCTTCGATTCTCCGAGTGTAGTGGTCAAGTTCAACTTCACGCCATACTGGACAGTGGAACAAAATAAAACCATATCTATCAAAAACTGCCTTACCCTGTATTTACTTAAGACCCTAGAATAAACGCGCAGCCAGGATGGCAATGGCCAATAGCAGAATAACGGCGCCAAAAAATTTATTAATATAGATTCCGATGGCCGGACGCTTTTTTATTTTCGTTGCAATTCCGCCAGCCAGAAACATCAGAGGAATTTCAATCAAGAACATAATAAAGATTAGCTCAATGCCCAATATCAGCATCTGCATACCCGGCACACCTGCTTCAACCTGAATAAACTGCGGGATAAATACCAATGTAAAGATGATGGCCTTAGGGTTCAGCACGTTGGTCAGTAATCCTTGCGAATAAAGTTCACTAAGGCTTTTCCGCTCACTGTTGCTTTGAAGGCTAATCGTGTTTTTGTTGTTAAAAATGCCAAGGCCTACCCACATGATATAGAGCGCGCCGCCGATGACAAAAAACTCATATAACACAGGCGAAGAAGCGATCAGTGCCGTAACGCCGGCAATCGCAAGACCGATGTGACACATCACCCCAGTGACAGCGCCCAATACCGTAATCAGCCCCGCTTTCGTTCCCTGGGTTATGGCATTAGACAATGCGCAAAGCATGTCGGCACCAGGGATCAACGTTAACGCAGCAGCCGAAATAGCAAATAAACCCAGCGTAGAAATATCGATGAACACGTTTTCATCTCCTCGTCCAAAAGGCACATAGTCGGCCCCTCTTAGTCGGCGAGATAGAACGATATTGCTCAAATGCGTCGGTTGCGATAGCTACATGGCGTGACGCCGTAAGTTGACTTAAATACCCTGCCCATGTGCGACTGATCGGCAAACCCGCAAGCGATAGCGATTTCCGCGATATCTCCGCCCCTGGAAAGCAATACCTTAGCCTGTTGCAATCTAAGTTGCCGCTGATAGCGACTCGGTGATAAACCGAATTTTGCCGAGAATTGACGACAAAGGTGGAACTTCGATATGCCGACTTCCCGTGCCAGTATATCCAGACGCACTTCCTGGGCTTTATGATCGTGCAGATACTCTTTTGCTCTTCGCAAGCTTGGCGTGATGTCGCTGGCCTCAGTTAATGACTGCCACGGAGAAAACACCTGGAGCAGCTCCGCCACACAGTCGCTCCATACCACTTCACGGTCAAAATGACTGGATTGCGTTTCAATCAGTACCGAAGCGGTTTCACACAACTTTCTGGCGAAAGCCGCATGTTCGATGTGCTTCCCCTTAATAGCCGGTAAATGCATTGCCATGCTTTCCGCTGCGCCGAGCAGCATCTCGTTGCTGGGATAAAACATAAAATAGTGGCAGCCCTCCTCACCCAGAGGTGTCCCGGCATGCATCTGCCCTGGCGAGATGATGCTAATTTGCCCACGGCAGACGATACCGTCGGAGTCTCCCTTGGCGCTGTTGTTATTGGCGCCACGCAGGACAACGCCAATCGACCAGGTATCATGCCAGTGCACGTCAAATCGATGGTCCGAAAAGTCCGCTATCAGCAACTCAAGACCGCCCAGCGCGTCAAAACGATGCATGAATGCCGAATTTCCCATTACATTTTTACCCGAACGATCGTTGCCACCGTTGGCCAAAATAACACACAACACGCAGCGTGAAAGCCCGCAGCTCAGCATTGAAAATGCTTCCGCAGCATCTTAAAAAAGGGGCCGCTGGGCCCCATTACATTATGTTCGCATTCGTTCCTTATTAACTAGCATGCAGATTAATGTTTATTAATCACACCGTAGTTCAAAGGGTGCCAGTCATAGCCATCTCCCTTTCTACTGATGTAGCCCAGGCCAGGGAAGGACAAATGGGCGCCCGCGACAAGCGCTCTTTGCTGTGCAAGGTCATCAAACAGCCTCTTGCGCTGCGCAACGGCGGCAGAGGCGTCAATATCATAGGCGATGGCGACATTAGGGTCAGGGAATTGCACGGAGGCGACGTGGATCATATCCCCCAATATCACCATCTTTTTCCCTTTGCTTTCGACGGCAAACACGCTGTGTCCTGGCGTGTGCCCGCGCGTTTCGATAGCCGAAATACCCTGCGTTAGTTCCTTTTCTCCCTCGAACGTCTTCAGTTTCCCCGCCATTTCATAAGGTTTCAATGAGGTGATCGCGGCATCAAAAAAGCGCTTATCTTTCTCTTCCGCCTGCCGTTTTGTTTCTTCATTAAGCCAAAAAGCGACTTCTTCTTTTTCCACTCTGACAATGGCGTTCGGGAAAGCGATTTTATCCTGCGCGACCAGCCCCCCCACATGATCGGGGTGCAAATGGGTTAAATAAATCTCATCCACCTGCTCCGCCTTATAGCCCGAAGCATTCAAATTTTTCATCATCTTGCCCAGCGTTTCACCATGCAGCGCGCCGGTGCCGACATCGACTAAAACTAACTTTTCTCCGGTGTTAATAAGATAGGCATTCACCGATGTCGGCAACGGTAACGATAGGTTATTGACCTCCATCGCCTTTTCAAGCTGCTTCAGCTGAGTATTGATCAATATTTTATCTGCGGGCATGGGACTTATTCCGTCAGACAACGCCGTCACTTCGAAATCGCCAAGCATTATCCTGTAGAAACCCGGATTTTCTATTTTAGAAAAAGGCGCTGCGGCGGTTGAAGCGGTAGAAAAAACGGCGAGAAACGCGCCAATGAGTATATTGCGACGCATAGAGAACCTCGTAGATTGAAGAAGGAAATACCTAAAAATTCTATGTAATAAGGGACATGAACTGAGAATATCCCTCCAATCACTTAGAACTCCTGCACTGTCGGCCTGATAACGATTTCACTCACGTCAACGTCCAAAGGCTGCTCGATCGCATACGCTATGGCACCCGCGATCGCATCGGCAGAAATTGCCTGGCTCTGGTAAAGCTCGCTAACGGCTTTCGAACTCTCCGCGTGCGAGCTGCCCATCCTCAGTTCGGTATCTATCAGGCCCGGAGAAATGATCGTGGTTCTGATCTTCCCGCCGACCTCATGGCGTAAACCTTCGGTTATAGCGCTTACTACGAATTTTGTGCCGCTATAGACCGTCCCTCCGGGACTAAACACTTTCTTGCCGGCGATAGAGGAAATAGTGATGTAATGACCGAATTGCTGTTTTTCGAACAGTGGCAACGTCGCGGCGATGCCGTAAAGCACCCCTTTAACATTGATATCGATCATCCGCTCCCACTCATCAACCTTCACGGCATTGAGCGGAGCAATCGACATCAGCCCCGCGTTGTTGATCAATACATCGATCTTACCAAATTGCCTAACAGCCATAGCGATGATCGCTTCGACATCCTGGCGGTTCGTCACATCCGCCTGCAGCGCCAATGCAATCCCCCCGGCATCAACGATTTCCCGAACTAAATCGTCAAGACGAGCTTTTCTACGCGCTGCGACGACCACCTTGGCCCCCTTCGCCGCCAGATGCCTTGCGGTGGCTTCTCCAAGACCGCTGCTTGCGCCGGTGATCACAACGACTTTGCCTGAGATACTGTTCATCTTACTTCCCTCATGTGTTTGTCTGTGGGAGTACTTTATTTACTGTTTAACATCAGTAAATGGGCGTATCGCAAACCGGCTTTTTAATACCTGGAATACACCCGATCAGCACAAACGACTTAGTCAGCTTAGCTTACGCTCACCACTGCCCTCTGATACCGGCGAAAACTCTCTCGCTAACGTCTCTGCATTACGTGCCAAAATGCCAACATCGACTCCAACCGCCACGAATGTAGCCCCCAGCATTAGGCATCTTCGGGCAAAGTTAACATCGAGTGTCAAAATACCTGATGGTTTTCCAACTCGCTCCAGGCGCTTGATTGCATCTTCAATCGCATTAACAACCACAGCACAATTTGGCTCTCCGGGGAAACCAAGGCTGGCAGCAAGATCCGCTGGCCCAATAAATACGCCATCCACGCCTTCAATCAAGGCGATTTTTTCCAATCTTTCGAGAGACTCTGCCGTTTCTACTTGCACCAACAGACAAAGCTCCTCATGCGCACGCTTTGCATAATTGTCAACCCGACCAAACCGGGTCGCGCGCGTCAGGCCAGAAACACCTCGGATACCTGCAGGCGGATAATGCATGGCCGCGACAGCACGTTCAGCCTCTACCTCATCTTGGACGTAAGGAATCAACAAGGTCTGAGCACCAATATCCAGAAAACGCTTGATTAAAACCGGGTCATTGCTCGCAGGCCTGACAATCGGATTTACCTGGTAAGGCGCCAGCGTCTGCAATTGAGGAAGAACACTCAATACGTCAGAAGGTGAATGCTCTGTATCTAAAAGAAGCCAGTCAAACCCTGTTGCGGCAACAATCTCCGCCGCGTAACTTCCGGGCAGGCTGCACCATAATCCAATCTGTTTGCGTCTTTGCGCAATGGCATACTTGAAGTGATTGACCGGAATTTGCATGTGGCGCCTCTCTATTTAAATGACACGCCAATAGCCCCAAGTGGACCGAAATCCGCATGAATCACATCTCCTTTAGAAATATCGACTGGTCGCGTAAACGAACCGCAGAGCACAATCTGGCCCTTCTCCAGTTTCCCGCCAACGGCATGAAGTTTATTCACCAGCCATGCGATGCCAGCCGCCGGGTGCCCCATGATTGCGGCGGATACACCAGACTCTTCGATGATGCCATTCTTCGAAAGCGTGGCGCCTATCCACCGGATATCAACATCCATTGGACGAATTGTGCGCCCGCCAATGACTATCGCTCCGAAGGCGGCGTTGTCGGCAATAGTGTCGGTGATCGCCCGCGGCACCTCGGTCCGATAATCAATTATTTCCATCGCAGGTGTAACGAATTCGGTAGCACGCAAGACATCGTGAATTCGGGTGCCTGGCCCTTCAAGATCCTCGCCCATAATGAATGCCAGCTCAACTTCAAGACGTGGTTTCAAGAATTTAGCAGCGTCGATGCATGCACCATCGTTATAAAGAGCATCGTCAAGAATGCGGCCGTAGTCCGGCTCGGTCATGTTTGATGCCTGCTGCATAGCCCTGGATGTCAAACCGATCTTGTGCCCGATTACGCGGGCACCTTTAGCTATCCTGAAGTCCGCCCAAAGAGCTTGTATTTGATAGGCATCCTCGATTTCTATATGCGGGAAGCTCTTGCTCAATTGTGCAATTGGCTTTCGTTCAATCTCGGCGTGCATAAGTTGAACGGCGGCGCTTTGGCGTTCTATTTCGCTCAGCATGTTAATCTCCCATTCAAATTGAAAACACACTATCAAATGACAGTATTAATTGATTTTTACTATTGGCTGTCCGTCGAATCGAATAAGGCGTGCCTCAATCTTCGCTCGCAATTTTTTGCAGAATTAGCGCCAAGAGGCCTGCAATAAATAGACACGCCGCCATCACTGCGAGACCCGCCGTGAAGTTTCCCGTTTCCTCTTTCAACCATCCCATAATCCACGGGCCTAAAAACCCGCCAAGAGTGCCAATCGAGTTGATTAGCGCGAGCCCGCCTGCCGCCGCAACACCTACGAGATAGCGCGACGGGATCGCCCAAAAAACGGCGCGGGCGGCGTTCACGCCTACCAATGCAATCGTCAACCCCACTAATGAAAATACAAACGACTGAGTGAGGAAAGAAACAAAGAACCCTAAGCCCGCGATCACGCAGGTGAGCATTACATTTTTGATCCGACGGCCATTCTTGTCGACGTAAGCAGCCCAGGCGATCATTACAACGACAGCACATAGATAGGGAATGGCAGTCAGGAAGCCGACAGCGACGTTCGAAAAATTCTCCTGCTTGATAATCTGTGGCAACCAGACTTGCACACCGTATGATCCGATAGAGAACCCCAGATATATACCGCTGAGTATCCAGACACGAATATCGGAAAGTACAGATCGCATATTGGTTGCGGGTTTTACACGCTGCTCGTTAGCTACCAGCCTGACTACGAGCTCCCGCTCATGGGGGTTGAGCCATGACGCTTTGCCGGGAGAGTCTGCCAGTAGTTTTGCGACGAAGAATCCAAGTACAACGCAAGGGAGTGACTCTATTAAAAACATCCACTTCCACCCCGCGAGACCCAATACACCATCAAGATTGAGCAACAAAGCGGAGACGGGTGCGCCTATAAAAGAAGACGCAGGGATAGCGATTAAAAACCAGCCAATGATTTGAGCACGGTATTTCGATGGAAACCAACATGACAAATAATATGCAACACCGGGAAAGAATCCAGCTTCGGCGACCCCCAGCATAAAGCGCAATATATAAAAACTCATTGGCCCTGATGCAAATACCATGGCGGCAGATACCAGCCCCCAGGATATCATTATCCTGGAGATCCACAGCCTGGCCCCTACGCGATAGAGAATTAGGTTACTGGGCACCTCAAAGAGACAATACCCCAAAAATAGAATGCCCGCGCCATAACCGAATTGAGATGACGTTAACCCGATATCTTCATTCATGGTTAATGCTGCGACTGAGATACTGGTGCGATCTATATAGTTGAAAACATAAGAAATCATGAGAATAGGAAGAAACCGCCACGCGATTTTTGCGAATAGTTTCTTTTCTATTTCATCAGTAACATTTTGCTGTGCAGGGGTGCTCACTTCTTGTATTAATGACATATTCCCTCCCGCTAAATGCTTGAATGCTGGCTTCTAGCATGTCTCCAGCACTACACCACACGAATAACCTTATTCAGAAAAGAAGCGCTCAGCATAGGTAACCTCGATGAAGCCGCGACTCTTGAACCAGGAGGCCAACTCATCATGTCGGGGATACCAGACATCCGGAAACTGCTTAAAATGGTGAAGTATTTTATTGAAGACCGACGCAATTAACGGACGTGCACCAAATTGACAATGAAGCGTCAGATTTATAAGTGAGCCGGGCTCGTGCCGATATAAATAATCAAATGTTTCTTGGTAGGCATTGAGATAATCCGATGGGCTCTGCCGTAATACACGATTGTCAGCGAAATCTGTATGGGGCAGCCCGACAATGGAGCCTTTGGGCGTTTCAACCATACGAGGAAGATCGGTATCATTGTAATCCCCATGCCAAAGAAACCCCTCCTGAGCCAAGAATTCTGCGGTTCGATCGGTTGCCGCGACCACAGGAGATAACCACCCTAATGGAGAATGCCCCAACTGCTCTTCAAATATTCGCTTACAGTCGCGAATGTTTTGCTCCTCTTCCGCAGGCTCCATATAAGCGTGAACTTTATCCTGCGTATATGAATGAGCTGCAATTTCATGGCCGTACTCCAGAACTGTCTTCATCGCCTCTGGGTACATTTCAATCGACTTGATGTTGGCGCAGACTGTCGCGTTGATCCCGTGTTCATGGAGGATTCGAACCAATCGCCAAATACCCTCTCTACCGCCGTATTGGGACCAGGTAACACCTGCGCGGTCATAAGTCCCCGGTTTGAGTGAGGTTGTCATTGGACCGTAAGGCGGCGCCTTTCCTTCAGACCAATTCTCAAGTAATACAGTAACGATGACTGCAATGCGATTTCCATCCGGCCACGCAAATGCTGTAGCTGACATATTTTCTCCGGTTACCTTGCCGCCCCGACAAAAGTACCGGGGGGGTTGTGTAACCTAAAAGAACGGCGCTATATTCGTCCAATGGATTAATTGAATAGAATAATAAGCCATGCCAATAACTCCCACACTGCGACAACTGGAAATTTTTCGGACCCTTGGGCGCACTCAAAATTTTTCACGTGCCGCCGAAGCATTGCACATGTCACAACCTGCACTTAGCCAAGCGGTTAGTCAGATGGAAATCGTAATTGGCACGGCGTTATTTGTAAGAACCAAACGGTCTGTAAGTATTACGCCTGCTGGCCAGAGATTTTTAATCCGAGTAGATGCAATACTTAATGAGCTTGGCGAGGCGCTTACTGAATTATCCAAGGACAGTGACCCCCGCAACGGGCGTGTTGACGTCGCATGCCTTTCTTCCGTTGCCACTCGGCTGTTGCCACGAGCAGTGTCATTATTTCGAAAATCATTTCCAGGGGCAGTGGTCAGGGTTCGTGATGAGGATCCAGATGGCATTATTAGTCGTGTGAAATCTGGAGCGGTTGATTTCGCATTTTCAGCGATGTTTGAAGAGGATGGCGGCGTCGTGTTTGAGCCTGTAATACAGGACGTTTTACATTTTGTATGCAGAGCTGATCATCCACTTGCTCAAAAAGAGAAAGTTGAATGGTCTGATATTGCCTCATTTGACGTGGTTGCGTTGGCCCAAGGATCAGGCATTCGGAGGCTGATAGATAGGCAATTCCCCACTGGAGGAGTATTTTCGCACTCAACCTACGAAGTATCCCGAATACCTTCAATTCTGGAAATATTGGAGCAAAGTGACTGCGTTTCAGTTTTGCCAGCGCTGGCGTTTGCTTATCCTGGCGCGTCGGAAAAATTCCATCATCGCCCGATGTGCGACCCGGTCATAATAAGAGATATTGGCTTCATATTGCCAAACACGCCTCTGTCAGCGACCGCTCAGGCGTTCAAAGTCACGTTAACACAGTCTCTGGAAGCGCAATCGCAACTACCATTTCGGGGCGTCACTTTTTGGAAAAGGTAACTCCTTAAAAGTAATTCACTCACTCAAAACTCTTGGACGATGGCGAATAAAGTCCGGCGTTCCAAGCATATCGGTTCTCGCTTTCAGCTCCCATTATGCATCTGCTGCCTGATCCGGCGAGCTCATCAGGCGTCGTTGCGTGGCCACTCAAAGCCCGCCCATAGAGCATCAAGTCAATCAGCAGCAAGACATTCTCTACTTTCAGCAATAGTGCTAACGCATTTACCGGGTTTGAGGCCAAGATCCGCGGTAGATACCTTTTGCCACCGCCGTGACCAGGGCCTTTACAAGACGCTCACCATCCGCCTTCACCTCAGGTCCGCCTGATGGGAGGGCAAGGAGATCTTTCATGCACGTCAAAACCTCAATCTCATGGGCCTTTTTGACCTTAATAGCGGCGCTCAGCGCTCAAGCTGTTCAAGCGGCCACGCCTGCAAATCTCCCAAAAGATAAGTCTCTGGGAGAAATTGAGCAGGTTTTTGCCTTCCACGACGCCATGCCGACGGGCGTAAGCGTCAGTGAAAAAGGCCGAGTTTTTGTCAACTTCCCCCGCTGGGGCGACAACGTTCCATTCACTGTCGGGGAAATACGCGAGAATAAGGTATTCCCCTACCCCAACCTTGAGGTGAACCAAGCAGATCCCAAGCATCCAGACAAAGGTTTTATCAGTGTTCAGAGCATCGTGGCCGATGGTTTAGGGAAGTTATGGATCCTGGATACAGCTTCGCCTAACTTCTCCACACCGATTGCTGGCGGCGCCAAGTTGGTGGCGGTTGACCTGAAGACGAACAAAGTAGTCGAGACACTGGTTTTTCCAGACAATGTCATTTTGCCTAGCACCTACGTCAACGACATGCGTTTTGACTTCGGCGCGGGCGAGAAGGGCGTGATCTATATCACCGACTCTTCTCTCAGCGGGCCGGGCGCAATCATTGTCATGGATATCGCTACTGGAAAAGCTGTACGTCGACTAAATGGCGCCACCTCGACTTCAGCAGATCGGGACTTCATACCGAAGGTTGAAGGTCAGATGCTCATGTTCCGCAATGCCGACGGTAGCAGTAAACCATTTGCCGTCGCTTCTGACGGTATCGCTCTATCGGCGGATCGCCAAACCCTATACTTCTGCCCACTGTCCAGTCGACACTTGTACTCAGTGCCTACAAAGCTGTTGCGTGATCCGACCGTTTCCGAAGATCAGCTTGCTGCAGCGGTTCAGGACCTTGGTGAAAAAGGGGCGTCCGATGGGTTAGAGGCTGATGCTGAAGGCGCGATCTATGCTGGCGATTACGAAGACAACAGTATTCGTAAGCGACTCCCAGACGGGACCTGGCAGACCGTAGTTCACGACCCACGGATACTTTGGCCGGATACTCTGTCCGTAGGGCCAGACGGCTATCTCTACTTCATCGCTAACCAGGTGCATCGCCAAGCGGGGTTTCATGGAGGCAGAGACCTGCGGGAAAAACCCTACAGTCTGCTACGAGTGAAAATCAACGCAAAGCCGGCTCAGACTCGCTGAACAGTCAATGGCCAGCCCTGCTGGTCATTGAAAATCAAA